>JBKOYL010000098.1:0-9577 GCA_046725395.1 Actinomycetota bacterium
ACCGACGAGCGGCTCTGGCTCTCCCTCGGCTTCGCCTACATGGTGGTGATCACCGCCCTGGTGCTCATCGCCCAGGCCGACGTCGTGCGCTACCGGCCGATGCTGCTCGCCCTCGCCGCCGGCAAGGCGGCCTCGGCGATCACCTCGCTCGTCTTCTTCATCGAGGACGACGTCTTCGCCTACTTGCTGAACGGCATCGTCGACGGCTCGCTGGTCGGCGCCTCGCTGCTGCTCTGGGCGCTCGCGGGCAGGGTCGGTTCGCCGGCCGCGCCGCCCTGAAGGCGCCCGCCGGGGCTGCGCGCCGCCGAGCTGCGCACTCTGCGAGCCATCGCGGAGGCGATCGCCCCTGGCGATGACGGACTGCCGGCCGCCGAGGCCCAGGTCCCCGTCGCCGAACCGCTCGCCCGCTTCCTCTCCCGGTTGCCCGCCCGCACGGTCCAGGTGGTGCGGCTGGCCCTCCGGACCTTCGAGTGGCTGCCTTTCCCGTGGCGCTTCTCCCGGATGAGCCTCGAATCCCGCTCGGCGTACATGGCCAAGATGGAGGGCTCGCGCTTCTCGCTCTACCGCGACCTGCTGCTGCTGGCCAAGCTGCTCACAATGGTGGGCTGGGCTCGCGACGAGCGGGTTCGCGTCGCGGTCGGCTTCGAGGCGCGGTGCGCCGTGGCGGATGGGGCTCCCGAGCCGGCTCCGACCGATCTCGGCGACCTCGAGCCGCGGGGGGACGGCGAGCAGTGCGACGTGGCGATCGTCGGCTCAGGAGCCGGTGGCGCGGCGGCCGCGGCGACCCTCGCCGAGGCGGGACTGGACGTGATCGTGCTCGAGTCGGGTCCCTACGTCGATCGGACGAGCTATCCGAGAGACCCCCTCGAGGGGCTGCCCCTGCTCTACCGCGACGGCGGGATGACAATCGCCTCGGGCAGGCCCGCGATCCCGATTCCGGTGGGGCGAACGGTCGGCGGGACCACGGTGATCAACTCCGGCACCTGCTTCCGGGCTCCGGAGGGGGTGCTGGCCGACTGGCGGCTGGATATGGGCGTCGATTGGGCCGCTGACCTCGATCCGATCTACGAGTCCGCCGAGGAGACGCTCGCGGTCACGCCGCTGGAGCTGGAGACGCTCGGCCGCAACGGGCAGCTCTGCGCGGAGGGAGCGGAGGCGCTGGGTGCGAGCGGCGGCCCGATCAGCCGCAACGCCGGCCGTTGCGTGCAGTGCAGCTCCTGCCCGCTCGGCTGCCGGCTCGACGCAAAGCGGGCGGCCCACGTCTCCTATCTGCCGCGTGCCGTCGCGGCCGGGGCGCGGGTCCGGGCGGGCGTCCAGGTCCAGCGGGTGATCACCGAGGACGGCGGCGCGGCCGGGCTCGCCTGCCGGGCGGGGATGCCGACGACGGCCTCACAGGAGATGTCACGCAGCGGCCGTGTCCCCCCGGGCCGCGACTGGGAGGTGAGGGCGAAGGCGGTGATCAGCGCCGGCGGTGCGTTCGGCACTCCGGAGCTGCTGCTGCGGTCCGGCATCCACCACCCCGCGCTCGGCCGCCACCTGCACATCCACCCGGCGGCCTGGATCGGCGCGCGCTACGAGGAGGAGGTCCGCGGCTGGGAGGGCGTCATGCAGAGCTACTACGTCGATCAGTGGCAACCCGAGGGGATCCTGCTCGAGGCCACCTTCACCCCACTCTCCTTCGGCGCCCAGTGGCTCCCCGGAGTGGGCGCGGCGTTCTCGGACCGGGTGGCGCACATCGACCACATCGCCTCGATCGGCGTCCACCTCCATGACCGCTCGGAGGGCCGTGTCGGGCTGACCTCGAACGGCTCGCTGCGGCTCTCCTACCGGCTGCTGGAGGAGGAGACGCGCCGGATTCAGTTCGGCATCGCCCGAGCCGCGGAGATCCACTTCGCCGCCGGCGCCGCGGAGGTCTATCCGAACGTCGGGCCCGTCTCGGTGATCCCGCGGGGGAGGCTGGCCGAGTTCGAGGCGATGTCCCTGAAGCCCGCCGACCTGCGCCTGGAGGCGTTCCATCCGATGAGCACCGCCCGGATGGGCGTCGATCCGCAGAAGAGCGTCTGCGATCCACGCGGCGCGGTCCGCGGCACACCCGGCCTCTATGTCGCCGACGCGAGCCTGCTGCCGACCTCGGTCGGCGTTAACCCGATGATGACCATCATCGCCTGCGCGACCCACGTCGCGGGCGATGTGGGAGCCGCGCTAGCCGGCTGATTGGGCGCGTACGGCCCTGGGCTCCTGCATGCCGAGGTAGCCCGCGACGGCGACACCCGCCGCGGCCACGAGCCCGAGCCAGGCGCCAACGTCGCGATCGAGTTCGTCTCCAGGCGGATCGACCAGGCGGTAGGCGATCAGAACCAGCGCGAGCCCGCCGAAGAGGGTCGCGACCGCGCAGCCGGCGACCGGATAGCTCACCGAGACCCGGAAGAGGACCACGGCGGCGACCGAGAGCCCGGCGACCGCCGCCGCGGCGATCACCAGGTCCACCACGGTGAAGGCCTGCCACGCGGTCACGTCTGCCTTCCCCGTCGAATACCAGGGCAGGAAGCTGGCAGCGAGCAGGCCGAGGCCGCTCAGCGCCCCGACCAGCTCGCCTGATGAGAGGGTGCTTCGAGCCGAGCGAGGAGCAACCCGTTTCATGTTGGACGATTCAGTAGCGCTCTCCCACCGCCTCTTCCTGCGCCGCGAGGTAACCGCCGACCGCGACGCCGATCGAGGCGATCAGCGCGAGCCACATGCCGAACTTCCGATCGAGCCCGTCGGGGAACCCGATGAACATCGTGAAGAACATCAGGATCACCGCAACTCCGCCCAGGAGGAGAGCGTTCGCGGCGGTGGCGATCGGAAAGTCCGCACCGCCCGTCATGGCGAGGATCGCCGGGGCTACGGCGACGACCGACACGATCAACAGATAGATGTCGAGGGAGCTCTGGCTCTCCCAGCCGGTTTGGGATCCGCTTGCGATGCCCGCCACGTCAATGCCGATCCAGCTGAAGAACAGCGAGATGAACAGAACAAGGCCCGATATGCCCGCGACCATCTGGCCCTGCGAAACCCTTCCCGTGTCCATTTGTCTCCTCTCCTGAGCTCAGGTTGGGACCACTGGCGCCGAGAGCCTATATCTCACCGGGGACCTCTTCCTGCATTGCCCGGAAGGCCCCGAAGGCGATGCCGAGCGCCCCAACCAGCCCGAGCCACGCCCCGATCTTGCGATCCGCTCCATCGGGAAAGTCGACCGTCAAGAAGGCGATCACGAGTATCGCTCCGACCGTGCCCAGCACGAATGCTGCGGCGGAGACGAACGAGAACTCTTCGGCGGCATCCGTGAGCGCAAGCAACGCGGGGAGGAGCGCGACCACGCCGGTGATCGCCAGGTAGATATCGAAGGTCGACCCGTCCCAGAGCTTGAAATCAGCGCTTCCGCTCCCGTACCAGGGAAGGAAGGTCGCCACCAGCAAGGCGATGCCGAAGACCGCCGAGATGATCTGCCCCTGGGAAAGCCTGTCGCCAACCATGTTCGTCCTCCGTCGGGTTTCTTCGCGGGCGCCGGGACCCTACAGGGGGCCCGGAACGTGAACGGGCCGAAGGTTCGGCCGCTACTTCTTGCGGCTCGAGGAGCGCCGGTTCCCGCTGGAGCGCGATCCGCTGGCGCGAGACGAGCTCCGACTCTTGCTCGGGCTCGAGCTCGAGCGCGACGAACTCGACTTCGAGCCGGCCGAGCGCTTCGCGGTCGTGCGCGTACCACTTCGGCTGCCAGACGAGCGCTTCGCGGTCGTGCTGGAGCGAGTACGGCTGCCGCCCGAGCGGGAACCGCTCCGGCTGCCGGAACGCGAGGACGACTTGCGAGTCGTCGAGCGCTTGGTGGTCGAGCGCCTGGTGGTCGCTGAACCACCGGAGCTCGAGCTCCGGCGAGTCGTCGCGGGCGGCGCCGGCGATGGCGTGACCGGTGGTGCGCTCGCCGATGCCATGCGGGTACGACCGCCCGCCGCTGCGACGAGCGGCTCGAAGCCGTCCTCGCGCAGCGCCAGGATGGCTCCGGCCGCAAGCGCGAGCGCAGCGGCCAAGCCGAGGAAGATCCCGACCTTGAGGTCACCCGGATTCGCGAAGAACCGCCAGAGGATGATCGCCACGCTGAGCGTGCCGAGCATCGCCGTCACGCCTCCGCGAGGCACCGGGATGTTCACCCGCTGGCCCGCCATCGCAAGCACCGCGAGGGCGGCGCCCGAGACTGACGTCAGCGCGACCACGAAGCCCGTGAAGTCGCCTCCCAGGCCGTCCCAACCGTCGAGGCTGCCGCCGTCGAAACCGCCGGTTCCCCCGAACCAGTCGAAGAACAGGAACACGAACAGGGCGACGCCGCCGATGCCGGCGACGAGCTCGCCCGTGCGAAGCCGTGATGAGTCCAAATCAGCCTCCGTCGATGGACTTTGGACCGCACGTTCAGCGCGGCCCGCGAACGGAACACGCGTCGGATTCAACCACGGCTGAAGTGGCCAGTCAGCCCGAAGCCGCGGGCCAGCCCAAATCGGGTTGCTCCTCGGCGTTGCCTCGGAGCACCCTCGCATTACGTGCAGACGCGGCCTGCACCGTGTTCGCGAGCAGCATCGCGATCGTCATCGGACCCACCCCGCCCGGCACCGGAGTGATCACGCCGGCGACCTCTTTGGCGGGCTCGAAGTCGACATCGCCGACCAGTCCCTCGTCGGTGCGGTTCGTGCCTACGTCGATCACCGCCGCCCCGGGCCGGATCATCTCCGCGGTGACGAGGCGGGGCCGGCCGGCGGCGGCGACGAGGATCTCGGCCCGGCGGCAGACCTCCCCGAGGTCCCGAGTGCGGCTGTGGCAGACGGTGACGGTCGCGTGCGCGCCGAGCAGCAGCGAGAAGAGCGGGCGGCCGACCAGGTTGGAGCGGCCGACGATCACCGCCTCCTTCCCCGCCGGATCCACCCGCGCGGAGGAGAGCAGCTCCATCACGCCCTGAGGCGTGCAGGGCACGAGGCCGGGCTCGCCGCGCGCCAGCCGGCCCGCGCTGGTCGGGGTGAGGCCGTCGACGTCCTTGTCCGGATCGAGCGCGGTGACCACCGCGTCAACGTCGATCTGCTCGGGCAGCGGCAGCTGCACCAGGATCCCGTCCACCTCGTCGGAGTCGTTCAGCTCGGCGACCAGCTCGAGCAGAGCCTCCTGAGAGATCGAGCCGTCCGGCTCGTGGTGGAAGGAGCGGATCCCGACCTCCTCGCAAGCCTCACGCTTGCGACGGACGTAGATCGCGGACGCCGGGTCGTCGCCGACCAGGACGGTCGCCAGTCCGGGCGGCCGACCCAGGCGACCGGAGAGCTCCTCGACGTCGCCGCGGACGCGCTCGCGCACCGAGGCGGCGACGGCCTTGCCGTCGATCACGGTCGCGGCCATCAACTCGCCTTCCGCAATGGGGCGTAATCGGCCATCAGCTTGCGCTCGGCTCCGTCATTGGCGAAGCGGACGACTATCACCCCGCCCGGCTCGACCGCGGTGACGACCCCGTCCCCGAAGCTGGCGTGAACGATGTCGTCGCCGGTCGCGAACGAGAGCGAGGGATCCGCCCTCGGCGCGGGGGCGGTCGCGCCGCCGAGCGACCAGCCGGTGAGCGCCTGTTCCTCGGTCCCCTCCCGCTCGACCAGCTCGTCGGGCAGCTCGAAGAGGAAGCGCGAGGGGAAGCCCGTCTCGCGGCCTGCGAAGAGGCGTCGGCTGCGCGCGTGTGTCATCCAGAGGCGCTTGCGGGCCCGGGTGATCCCGACGTAGCAGAGGCGGCGCTCCTCCTCCTCGTTGCCCTCCTCGAGCGAGCGAGAGTGCGGGAAGACACCCTCCTCGCAGCCGATGATGAAGATGGCGTCGTACTCGAGGCCCTTGGCGTTGTGAAGGGTCATCAAGGTGACCTTCGACTCGTCGCGCTTCAGGTCGTCCTGGTCGGTGTAGAGCGAGATCGCCTGCAGGAACTCCTCGAGCGGTGAGATCTCCGACGGGCCCTCGACCTCGCGATTCGCGTCGAACTCGGCGGCGACCCCCACCAGCTCCTCTAGGTTCTCGATCCGCCCCTCGGCCTCGATCGTCCGCTCCGCCCGGAGAGCGTCGAAGTACCCGGAGCGCTCCAGCAGGGCCCGGATAAGGTCGGCGACCGGACCGCCCTCGAACTCGGCGCGCAGCTCCTCGATCACCTCGGTGAAGCGCGAGATCGACTTGATCGCCGCTGCGCCCAGGCCGGGCACGGCCTCGGGTTCCAGCGCGACCTCCCAGATCGTGCGGCCGGTGGTGTTGGCGTGGGCGCGCAGTCTCCCCTGGCTCGTGTCGCCGATCCCGCGCCGGGGCGAGTTGACGACGCGGGAGAAGCTCACCTCGTCCGCCGGGTTGACCAGCAGCTGCAGGTAGGCGATCGCGTCCTTGATCTCGGCGCGCTCGTAGAACTTCGTCCCGCCGATCACCTGATAGGGCAGCTCGTAGCGGACCAGGATGTCCTCCAGCACGCGGCTGTGGGCGTTGGTCCGGTAGAAGACCGCGATCTCGTCGCGGCTGAATCCGTCCTGGTCGATCAGCTCCTCGATCTCGCCGGCGACAAAGCGCGCCTCAGCGTGCTCGTCCTCGAGCTCGGCGATGTGGATTTTCTCTCCCTCGCCCAGATCCGACCAGAGGTGCTTGCCGATGCGGCCCGTGTTGTGCGAGATCACGGCGTTGGCGGCCTCGAGGATCGTCTCCGTGGAGCGGTAGTTCTGCTCCAGCTTCACGACCGCGGCCGTTGGGAAATCGCTCTCGAACTCCAGGATGTTGCGGACTTCGGCGCCTCTAAAGCCGTACACGGCCTGGTCCTCATCGCCAACTACCGTCAGGTTCCCGTCCTCCCCGCAGAGCAGCTGCAGCAGCCGGTACTGGGCGTGGTTGGTGTCCTGGTACTCGTCGACCAGCACCCAGCGGAAGCGCTCCCGGTAGCGCCGGCGGACGTCCTCGAACAGCTCGAGGACATTGACGGTCCGCGTGAGCAGGTCGTCGAAGTCCATCGAGTTGGCCTCGAGCATTCGCCGCTCGTAGAGGCGGTAGGCCTGGCCGACCATCTCCTCGAAGGGGCCGCCCGCCGTCTCCTGGTAGGTCTCCGCGTCGATCAGCTGGTTCTTGGCGTCCGAGATCCGGGCCCGGACGGCCCGCGGCGGGTAGCGCTTGGTGTCCACCTCGAGCTCCTCGAGACAGCGCTTCAGCATGCGCAGGGAGTCGGCCTCGTCGTAGATCGTGAAGCGGCTCGTGTAGCCGAGACGCTCGGCCTCGATGCGCATAAGGCGAGCGCAGGCGGCGTGGAAGGTCATCACCCACATTCGCCGCGAGACCCCGCCCACCAGCGAGGCCACTCGCTCACGCATTTCGTCGGCGGCCTTGTTGGTGAAGGTGATCGCCAGGATCTGGTTCGGGTGCGCTCTACCGGTCGCCAGCAGCCAGGCGATGCGGTGGGTGAGCGCCCGGGTCTTCCCCGAGCCGGCGCCGGCGAGGATCAGCAGCGGCCCCTCTCCGAAGGTAACGGCCTCGCGCTGGGGGCCGTTCAGCCCCGCAAGGAGGCGCTCGACCTGGTCGGCACCTGCCTCGACCGGCGCTCCGACGGGCATCTCAGCATCCGCGCTCTCGGGCGCGAGCTTGACTTCCTCTCTTCCAGGGGCCACCGGGCGAGAATAGCCCCGCGGGCGGGCGGCTCAGCGTGGTGCCCGGGACGCCACGCGGGCGTCCCGGGCCCAATCGTCAGCCCTGAAAGTACTTCCCGCAGGCTCCGAAGATCTCGTCCTCGACGCTCGACTGACTTCCGGTGTAGAGCGCCTGGAGATTCTCGTCCGACTGCTGCCCGAGGTGGTCGGTGACGCAGTTGACCGCCTGCGGCGTCGCACTCGGATCCGAGGAGAGCTGACCCTTGATCGTGCTGATCAGCGCATCCCGGTCGAACTCGGCAAAGCCCTTGAACTCGTCGAGCTTCCACTGATCGCCTTCCTTGACCAGCGCCAAGTCGAGCGTCTGCCCGTCGAAGAGGTTGCCAGTAACCGCGCCCTCAGCCGTGGCGTTGTCGCCATCAACCTCAATGTTCTTCACGTCGATCGTGTTCGCGACGGCGCCCTCTGGGCCGGCCTGCTCACACTGCTTCACAGCCGCGGCTCCCTGCGCCCCGCCGCCGCTGGTCTGCTCGATGAACCGCTGCGTCTCCAACTCGGTGCAGGCCGTCGGGTCGCCGCTGGTGGCAACCCTCTCGATGGCGGCCGTGATCTGATCCTCGTCCTCGCTGCTGCCGCCGTTATCGTCGCCGCAGGCGGCGAGCGCAAACGCGGGGAGCACCGCCGCCGCGGTGACGGCAAGGCGCCTAGCCGCCCGCCGAGCTTGGGCCCTTCTTCGGGCGCAGCTCCGTGACCTCCGCGGCCGTTGACTCCTCATCGCCGTTCAGCTTCGCGAGGCGCTGCTCGACCGCCGCGATCCGGTCCGAGAGCTCCTTGATCGCGTCGGCGATCGGGTCGGGCAGGTGGATCCAGTCGGTATCGGGTCCCTCCACCGGCCTGCCCTCGACGCGCACCGGATGGCCGGGGTTGCCCACGACGGTGGTGTGCGGCGGGACGTCCTCGATAACGACCGTGTTGGCGCCGACCTTCGCGTTCCGGCCGACCGTCACCGGCCCGAGCAGCTTCGCCCCAGAGCCGACGGTCACGTCGTCCTCGAGCGTCGGGTGGCGCTTGCCTCGGGCGAAGCCGGTGCCGCCCAGCGTCACCCCCTGGTAGAGGGTGACGCGGTCGCCGATCTCGGTCGTCTCGCCGATCACGACACCCGAGCCGTGGTCGATGAAGAACTCCGTGCCGATCTGCGCCGCGGGATGGATCTCGACGCCAGTCACCGCGCGGCTCGCGTAGGCGATCGTCCGCGGGACCAGCGGCAGCTCGGCTTCCCAGAGGGCGTGCGCCACCCGGTGGGCGAGCAGTGCCTGGACGCCGGCCCAGCCGGTGAGGATCTCGAGTGCGCCGATCCCGCGCGCGGCGGGATCGCGCTCGCGGGCGGAGGCGACGTCGGAGGAGACCTCCTTGACCACGCGCTTGAGCGTGCCTAGTCCGAGCACGCCTCGAAGCTTAGGGAGCGGTGGACCTCAGGACGGAGCGAAGAAGGGCAGCGACATGTAGCGCTCGCCCGAGTCGGGGACGATCACAACGATGCGCTTGCCCGCCATCTCCTCCCGCGCGGCGAGATCGAGCGCGGCCCGAACGGCGGCGCCGGCGGAGATCCCGATCAAGAGGCCTTCGCGCGTGGCGGCCGCCCGCGCGGTGTCGAGGGCGTCCTCGTCGCTGACGGCCACCACCTCGTCAATCACCTGCCGGTCGAGCACCTCCGGGACGAAGCCGGCCCCGATGCCCTGGATCTTGTGTGGCCCCGGCGGCCCGCCGGAGAGGACCGGTGAGGCCGCGGGCTCGACGCCGATCACGGTGACGTCGGGACGACGCTCCTTCAGCACCTGGCCGACGCCGGTGATCGTGCCGCCGGTCCCAACGCCGGAGACGAACGCGTCGACCTCGCCGTCGAGGTCGCGCCAGATCTCCTCGGC
>JBKOYL010000046.1:0-9867 GCA_046725395.1 Actinomycetota bacterium
TCGTCGGGATCGGGGGTCGGCCAAGGGAAGACCAGGTCCTCGTGGATCTCACCGAGGAAGAGCGACTTGGCGAACGAGGAGACGCCCTCCTGCGACTCCTGCTTTCGCGGGATCGCCTCGCGAACCGCCACGCCTCGGAGACTACCTAGGGGGCGAGGGCCCAACCTCGCCAACTACGCTCGCCGATATGCACGGACGCTGGCTCATCCTGACAGGCGTCGCGATCGCCGTTCTCAGCGCGGTGGGATGCGGCGGATCGGACCACCCGCGGGTCGATCCGGAGCGGATGCTCGATGCGGCAGCCGCCCACCCGATCGCGAGCGCCGAGACCGAGATCGACCTCAGCCTCGAGGTAGAAGGCGTGCCGCAGCTCTCCGGCCCGCTCAGGCTGCGTCTCGAGGGTCCCTACGAAAGCGGTGGCGGCACCCGAATTCCGAGCTTCGATTGGAAGGCCTCCGCCGGCGCGCTCGGCTTCCCCGTGGGCGGGCGGGTCGTCTCGACCGGCGACAACGTCTACCTGAGCATCTTGGGCAACCAGTACGAGGTCGGCGACGCGGCGGTGGCCGCGGCCAACCGGCAGCTCGCCGAGACCGAGGCGCGCTTCCAGGTTCGCCGTTGGCTGGGACCCGCTCGGGTCACCGGCGAGACCAGCGCCGGCGGCGTCGACTGCGAGCGGATCTCGGCTCCGCTCCGCGGCGAGCGGGTCCGGCGCGATCTCGCTCCGCTGATCGGCGAGCTCGGCCTGCCGATACCCGACGTGACCGGACGGGCGACCGCCTGCGTGGGGTTCGACGACCGGATCCTGCATCAGCTCGAGCTGAGCGCGGCGCTGCGGGTGCAGCCCGCGGATCGCGCCCGCCTCGCGGGAGCGAGCGCCATCCAGCTCGAGGCGGACATCGTCAACAGCGACGTCGGCGAGGCTCAGCGGATCGCCGCCCCGGATGGGCCGCACCGGCCGATTCGGGACCTTTTCCTGACGCTTCAGGATTTCGGACTGCCGATCCCCGTAGGCTGAGCACATGGAATCTGGCGGCAGAAGCCCCGAGGAGCGACGCGAGGCCGCCGATGCACGCGCCCGCGCCCGGCGCGGCGAGCCACCGGCGACGGGCGACGATGAGCTGCCGGCCGCGACGGGTCGGCGCGGGGCGGATGAGGCGAGGACGCGCGCCGACGCGACCCGTCAGCTCGGGCGCCGCCACTACGGCGGGCCGGACATCTACCTGCGCCGCCGGCTGATCGCCGGGGCGGCGGTGATCATCCTGATCATCGCGATCTTCCTGCTCGTCGGCGGCTGCTAGGCCATCACTAACCGGGTCGCGCCGTCGCGCGCCCTCGCATCAAGCGCTCGCCAGGGCCTCGTCCACGATCAGCTTCGCCAGCGCCAGCGATGAGGTGGCGGCGGGAGAGGGCGCGTTGCGCACGTGGAGCGCGTGCTCGGTCCGGTGGACGACGAAGTCGTCGACGAGGCGGCCGTCCCGGCCGAGGGCTTGTGCCCGGATGCCCGACGGGCCGGGAAGGACGTCGCCGACGTCGAGCTCGGGGAGGAAACGGCGCAGATCGGCTATGAAGGCGCGCTTGCTGGCGACGTGACGGAGCTCGGTGAGCCCGTTCCGCCAGAAGCGGCGGATTAGGCGCCAGGTCCCGGGCCAGGCAAGATTCTCGGCGAGATCGCGGGGACGCACCCGCGCCAGCCCGTAGGCGTCACGGGCGCCGACCATCAGCGCGGAGGGTCCGAGCAGCACCTCGCCGTCGATGCCCTTCGTCAGGTGGCCGCCCAGGAATGGCAGCTCGGGGTCGGGCACCGGGTAGATGCTGCAGCGGACCAGCTTGCGCCGCTCCGGGCGGAGGCGCAGGTAGGCCCCCCGGAACGGGACGATCCGCGGCTCCTCCGGGGCGCCGGCGGCAACGGCGAGCCGATCGGACCAGGCGCCGGCGCAGGTCACGACCAGCCCGGTTTCGGTGGTGCCGCGCTCGTGCTCGACGGCGACGCCGCCGGCCGTCGGCCCGAGCCGTCTGACCCCGGCACGGAGCGCGACCGTGCCGCCGGCCGACGCGACATCGGCGGCGAGCGCCGCCGTGATCTCGGCGAAGTCGACCACCCCGGTCTCCGGGGAGTGCAGCGCCGCCAGGCCTCGTGCATGCGGCTCGATCTCACGGATCCCATCGGGCCCGATCCGCCGCAGACCGGGAACCTCGTTGGCTCGCCCACGGCGCTCGAGCTCCTCGAGCCCAGCCAGTTCCTCCTCGGTCGCCGCGACGATCAGCTTGCCGTTCCGCCGGGCCTCGATTCCACGCTCGTCACAGTACGCGTACAGCAGGCGCGCGCCCTCGACGCAGAGGCGCGCCTTCAGCGAGCCCGGCGCGTAGTAGATCCCGGCGTGGACCACCCCGCTCGAATGGGAGGTCTGGTGGGCCGCGACCCGATCCTCGCGCTCGAGCACGCAGAGGGTCGCCTCGGGGTGGCGCATGAGCAGTTCGCGCGCGACGGAAAGACCGAGGATGCCGGCGCCGATCACGACGAAGTCGCAGGTCCGCGGGGGGTCGGCCATCAAGCCGATCGTACGTCGGCACTAGGATCGCCTCCGTATGGCGCTACCGCTGAAGCCCCCGATCAAGCCGCAGCTCGCGCTGTCCCGGAAGGTCTTGCCCGAGGGGGAGGGCTGGGTGTATGAGCCGAAATACGACGGCTTCCGGGCGCTGGCCTACGTGGATGGCGATCAGGTCTATCTGCAGTCGCGCGGAGGCAAGCCGCTGCGTCGGTACTTCCCCGAGGTGAGGTTCCCCCAGGGCCGCTACGTCATGGACGGCGAGCTGGTGATCCTGGACGCCGACGGACGCGAGCAGTTCGACGCCCTTCAAAACCGCCTCCATCCGGCGGAGTCGCGTGTCCGCATGCTCGCCGAGAAGACTCCTGCCCTGTTCCGGACCTTCGACCTCCTCGCTGAGGATCGGCGCAAGCTCACCGGCAGGCCGTTCGCGGAACGACGTGCCGCCCTCGAGAAGCTGATCGCGGATGCTCCGGGCCGCAAGAGGACGGCATCGGGGTCGGTCGAGGTCACCCCCCTCTACAAGACCGCGAAGAGCGCGGAGCCCCTGCTGCTCTCCGGTGAGGGAGTGATCGCGAAGGAGCTCGGCGCGATCTACAAGCCCGGCGAGCGCAAGGGGATGGTCAAGGTGAAGCGGGTGCGGACGATCGACTGCGTGGTTATGGGGTGGCGCCCGGGCAAGCACGAGGGGACCGTCGGCTCCCTGATCCTCGGGCTCTACGACGACGGCAACCTCCGGCCGATCGGCCACACCTCCGGGCTGAAGGCGAAGGAGAAGCGCGAGCTGGTCAAGACGCTGGCCCCGTACGAGACCGGCGAGAAGGGCTCAGGGGACCCGAGCCGCTGGGATGCCGACCGCGAGCTCGAATGGTTCTCCCTGCGCCCTGAGCTCGTCGTCGAGGTCACCTACGACCACACCTCCGGCGGCCGGATCCGGCACGGCTCGAAGATCGTGCGCTGGCGCGACGACAAGGCGCCGACGGATTGCAAGATCGATCAGCTCGTCTAGCAGCCGCGGCCCCGGCCCGAGGTCTGACGGTCAGGGCGAGAGCGAGAGCTGCCCGGCGTCGTAGAGGTCGGTGACCGGGAAGGCGGGCGTCGCGGCGGAGACGTAGGTGAGCACGTCGTCGCCGGTGTTGACGATCCCATGCTCGGTCTCGGGCGGGATGAAGACCATCTGGCCCTCACGGACCTCCCGCTCCTCGTCGCCGACCCGCATCCTGCCCGTACCGCGCGTGATCACGTAGACCTGCTGGGGCGCGTGGCTGTGGGGCTTCTGCTCGGCGCCCCGCTCGACGTCGACCCAGGTGATCGAGAGCTCGCCGCCGGGAGCATCCCCCTCCTCGAGCAGGATGTGCGAGACGAGTCCGTCGAGCTCACGCTTCGGGGCAGTGGAGAGGTCGCTGACGTACACGCTGGCTCCTTTTCACGTGGTCGGTGCTCGGAAAGCCTTGCACGGCGGTCAATGCCCGCGGGGGCGAATTCTGGACTGCGGCATCTAAGTGTCGTTGTGCGACAGAGGACGACCACCGTCGAGGCCGTGCTTGCGAGATTGGCCGGGCGAGGCCATGGCGTCGTCACTCGCGAGGAGCTGCTGGCGGCCGGGGTGACACCGGCGGAGTTGCGGCACCGTATGCGCATCGGCGCGCTCATCCGAGTACATCCCGGCGTCTACCGAGTTGGCCACGCCGCTCCCAGCCTGGAAGCCCACTATCTCGCGGCAGTGATGGCGTGCGGCGACGGCGCGCTCCTTGCTGGCCGCGCCGCCGCCCATGTCTTTGCCGTGATCAAGGGGCGGCCGCCTCGCCCGGAGGTGCTGACGGCGATGAAGCGTCAAATCCCGGGTGTCGCGACGCGTCGCTGTGCGGATCTGACGGTTGACGCAACGACTTGGCGCGGTATTCCGGTGACCACGCTGCCTCGGACTCTCGTCGATCTAGCGGCGGTCCTTCACGAGAATGAACTGGCTCGGGCCTTCCACGAAGCCGCAGTCCGGCACCGCACCACGCCTGCCCAGGTCGAAAGGGTGCTCGCCCGCCGCCATAACTGGCCGGGGGCGAGTGCGCTGCACAGAGTCATCCGGGGAGAGGTCCCGGTCACGCTCAGCAGGCTGGAAGCTCGCTTCCTCGATCGCCTCCAGGAGGCCGGCCTTCCCCAGCCCCGAACTAACCGAGTCGCTGACGGAAGATACGTCGATTGCCGCTGGCCCGAGCGCCGCCTGACCGTCGAACTCGACAGCTATCGCTACCACCACACGCGCCATGCGTGGGAGCAAGATCGGCAGCGCGAGCGAGAGGCGCGAGCGCGAGGCGACGAGTTCCGGCGTTACACGTGGACCGACGTCGCCGAGGAACCGACACAGATGCTCGCCGAGCTGGCCTCCCTCTTCGACGAAGGTCGCTAGGTGTCGCAGTGCGACAGATAACTGCCGTGGTCCAGGCCGTCAGCCTTTCCGTGCCCGGCTAGGTTGGACCCTTCGCGGCTCTCCGCGCTGCTTGGCGAAGTGGGGCGGCCACGGTGCGTCGCCGAGTCCCTCCTCCTCGTCTCGGCGGGCGAGCTCGAGCAGCTGGTCGAGCGAGCCGGCGTGGTCATCGATGGGGGCCGACGGGTCGCCCTGCTTCCGGACGCGGTTCGGCACGGTGTCGAGCCGCAGCTCGCTGGGATCGACGTCCGGAACCTCGTCCCACCCGATCGGGCAGCAGACGCGCGCGTCGGGCACCGGCCTGACCGAGTAGCCCGAGGCGATCGTCCGGTCGCGTGCGTTCTGGTTGTAGTCGACGAAGACCCCGTGACGCTCCTCCTTCCACCATTTGCTGGTGGCGTTCTTCGGCAGCCGCCGCTCGACCTCTCGCGCCAGCGCGAGCGCGGCGCGTCGAACTTCGATGTAGTCCCACCGCCGCTCGATCCTCACGTTGACGTGGATCCCCCGCGACCCGGACGTCTTCGGGAAGCCGACCAGGCCGTGCTCCTCCAGGACGTCGCGGACGCAGAGCGCCACCTTGCGGACCGTGCTCCACCGCACCCCGGGCGTCGGGTCGAGGTCGACGCGGAGCTCATCGGGATGGTCGAGGTCGTCGCGGCGAACCGGATGCGGGTTGAAGTCGACGACCCCGAGGTTGACCGCCCAGACGAGGTGGGCGGCGTCGTTGACCACCAGCTCGGTCGCGGTTCGGCCGCTGGGGAAGGTGAAGGTGGCGGTCTGCAGCCACTTCGGCGCCCCCTTCGGCACGCGCTTCTGGAAGAAGAACTCACCGTTCACCCCGTCGACGAAGCGCTTCATGGTGCCGGGCCGCTCGCGCAGCTGGTTGACCGCCGCGTCCTCGATCGCGATGTAGTACTCGGCGAGGTCGAGCTTGGTGAACTTCGGCTTGGGGAAGAAGAGCTTGCCCGGGTTGGACAGGCGCACCTCCCGGCCCGCGACCTCGATCGTCGTGTAGTTGGCCTTCGCCAGAGTGGACATCTTCGCCCCTAGGACCGCGGATCCGGCCCGGACTCATCGCGCTGATTGAATCCGACGCCCACGCGAACGAGGGAGTGCCGATGGATGAGCTCGAGACACTGACCTACGAGGTGACGGGCTCGGTCGCCCGCATCACCCTGAACCGGCCGGAGCGCGGAAACGGCATCACGCTGGAGATGCCGCGGGAGCTGGCGGCCTGCGTCGAGCGCGCCAACCTCGATCCCGAGGTCCACGTGATCGCGCTCGCCGGCAACGGCTCGGGCTTCTGCGGTGGTTACGACCTCGTCGCGTCGGCCGAGGGACGGATGGAGGATGCGGGCGGCGCGGGCGCTTCCGGGCCCGCGGATGCAGCGAGCGCGCTGGGCGCTCCGGTACCGGAGGGCGCACCGATCGACCCCATGGTCCAGGCGCGCAACCACGACCCCGAGGGGATCTGGGACCCGGTGGTCGACTACCAGATGATGAGCCGCAACCTCCGCGGCTTCATGAGCCTCTTCCACTCCGAGAAGCCCACGATCTGCAAGGTCCACGGCTACTGCGTCGCCGGGGGCACCGACATGGCGCTCTGCTCCGACCTGCTGGTGGTCGAGGACCGGGCCAAGATCGGCTACCCGCCGGCGCGGATCTGGGGCGTGCCGACCAGCGCGCTGTGGGCGTTCCGGATCGGCCCGGCGCGCGCCAAGCGGCTGCTGCTCACCGGTGACTCGATCGACGGGGCGACCGCCGTCGACTGGGGCCTCGCCTCCGAGTCCGCCCCGGCGGCCGAGCTCGACGCGCGCTTCGAGGCGCTGCTCGAGCGGGTTGCCCGGATCCCGGTCAACCAGCTCGTCATGCACAAGCTGCTTGTCAACCAGGCGCTCTACGCCCAGGGCCTGCAGGCGACGCAACTTCTCGGCGTCTTCTTCGACGGCATCGCCCGCCATACGCCGGAGGGCTTCGACTGGCAGCGGCTCGCCGCCGAGAAGGGGTTCAAGGAAGCCGTCCGGAAACGGGACGAGCCCTTCGGCGACTTCGGCCGCTAGGCCGAACGTCGCCATTTTGCCGGTCGACGCGGGCCTGCAATAACGTGGCGCGCCCGTGAACCGCGAGATCACCGCCGAGAACATCAAGCAGTGGCTCCCCGGCACCTTCCCGGGCGACATGGCGATCCAGCCGGTCGAGATCACGGACGAGGTCTCCACCGGCCGGATGGTGGTGGACAAGCGCCATCTGCATCCCGGTGGCTTCGTCCACGGCGGGGTCTGGACCGCGCTCGGCGATTCGGTTGCCGCCTGGGCCACCTTCCGCGCCCTGCCGCCCAACCATGACTTCACCACGATCGAGCTGAAGCTGAACGTGTTCGGGGCAAGCGTCCTTGGCGACGAGCTGATCTGCGAGGCGCGGCCGCTGCATGTCGGCCGCAGCACCGCGGTGATCGAGGCGAAGATCCGGAAGGACGAGAAGCCGGCGGCGAACCTGATCGTCACGCAGTTCGTGCTTCCCGGCCGAGACCCGCGGGCGGAACGCCCCGCCCCCCGCGACTACCCGCCGGGCGACTGAGCACTACCCGGCTTCGCCATCAAACGGGTTGCTCCTGCTTCATAAGACGAGTGGCTCCTTTCGGAGCCCCCTCGCACGAACGGAGCACCCTCGCACCTACGGGACGCGGTGGACCTCGAACAGATTGGTGCCGACGCCCTGCGCGGGCAACCCGGCGGTGATCGCCACTAGGTCGCCCGACTCGGCGATTCCCTGCTCCCGGGCAAGGGTCGCGCAGTCGTCGAGCAGCTTGCGGATGCTCGTCCAGTCCTCGGCCTGGACCGAGCCGACCCCGAAGAGCAGGTTCATCCGCCTTACGGTCTCCAGCCGCGGCGAGACCGCGAGCACCGGGACGCGGGGCCGGTGGGCGGAGATCAGCCGTGCCGTCCGCCCGGAGTTGGTAGGGCAGACGACCGCCTTGAGGCCGAGGCGGTAGCAGGCGGCGACGGTGACCTGCGCGACGGTCTCGGCGATGTCCCCCTCGCGCTCCCCGACCCGCGTGTAGACCAGCTCCCCGTACTTGAGCCGCGGCTCGGTCACCCGCGCGATCCGGTCCATGACCCGGACTGCCTCGACGGGGTGGTCGCCGATCGCGGTCTCCTCGGAGAGCATCACCGCATCCGTCCCGTCGTAGATCGCGTTGGCGACGTCGGTCACCTCCGCGCGGGTCGGCCGGGAGGCGCGGACCATCGTCGCCAGCATCTGGGTGGCGGTGACCGAGGGCTTCGAGGCTCGGCCGGCGAGCGCGATCAGCCGCTTCTGGGCCCCCGGGACCTCCTCGATCGGCAGCTCGACCCCGAGGTCCCCGCGGGCGACCATGATCCCGCTGCCCGCCGCCTCGATGATCTCGGCGGCTCGCTCCGCGGCCTGGGGCTTCTCGATCTTGGCGATCAGGGGGATGTCGAGGCCGCGCGCGCGGACCCGGGACTCGACCTTCTGGAGGTCGGACGGCCGTCGCACGAAGGAGACGGCCAGCAGGTCGATGCCGTTGTTGCACGCGAAGTCGATCCAGGGCTCGTCCGAGGCGCCGGTCTCGGGCAGATCCTGATCGGCGCCGGGCAGGTTGACCCCCTGGTGCGAGCTGACCGCGCCGCCGGCCTCGACCTCGGCGGTGACCTCATCCCCGGCGATGGCCGTGACGCGCAGCCGCACCCTGCCGTCGGCCAGGAAGACCGGGTCACCCTCCTTGACGGCCTTGGCGAAGTCATCCCACTGGACCGTCAGCAACTCGGCGTTGCCTGGCGTTCCGTCGGTCTCGCCCCGCATCACCAGGTTGGAGCCGGAGTGGAGGATCGCGACGCCTCCCTCGAGATCGCCGAGGCGAAGCTTCGGACCGGGCAGGTCGCCCAGGATCCCGACCTCGCGCCCTAGCTCCGCGCTCGTCTCCCTGATACGCCGCACGCTCTCGGCGTGCTCCTCCGGCGTCCCGTGGGCGAAGTTCAAGCGGAAGACGTCGACCCCCGCCTCGAGCAGCTGGCGGAGCACCTCGGGCTCCCGGCTCGCCGGCCCCACCGTGGCGACGATCTTGGTGCGACGGGCGTTATGAGAGGCCATCAGCTCTGGCCCGAGGGCCGGGTTCGGGGCATCGGCGTTGGCGCCGGGGTGAGCGGAGCGGTGACCGGCCCGGTTGGCGCCTCATCAGGCCGCGGCGGGCGCTCTTCGAGCTGCTCGATCACCGGCACCCGCCAGACGACGCTCGCGAGGACCAGACCCGCCGCGGCCGAGAGCAGCGCGATGAAGACCTGGCCGCCGCCCATCTGCGTGAGGTCGAAGAAGTCGCGGACTGGCGGCACGCTGAGGGCCAGCACGTAGAGCGCCCCGAGCGCCGCGACCAGGGCGAGCATGTAGCTCTGGATCGCGATGTGCTCGCGCCCCGGGCCGCGTTCGAGCAGCAGGATGAAGCAGAGCCCGAGCACCACCAGGGTGGTGGTGGCGGCGGTGCGGCCCGCTTCGAGAGAGCCGCCGAACATCGTGTCGACCAGGAAGAAGCTCGTCAGCGAGGCGGCCGCGATCGCCAGACCGGCGGGCACTGCGAAGGCGGCGAGCGCGCGGAGCAGTCTCCCCCGATACAGGGGTCCATCGCTGGGAGCGAGGGCGAGCACGAAGGAGGGGATCCCGATCGTCAGGAAGGCGGCGAGGGTCAGGTGGCGAGGCAGGAAGGGAAAGGCCCAGCCCGGCACGGCGACGAGCAGGATCAGCGCGGCCGCGTACACCGTCTTGGTGACGTAGAGACGCCCGAGGCGGTGGATGTTGCGAGCGATCCGCCTGCCCTCGGAGACGGCGCGGGGCAGGCGGGAGAACTGATCCTTGAGCAGGACGATGTCGGCGATCCCCTTGGTGATC
>JBKOYL010000085.1:0-10271 GCA_046725395.1 Actinomycetota bacterium
TCCATCAGCTCCCGGCAGCACTGCAGGAAGTTGCGGCAGTAGGCGGTGGTGTGGAAGCCGATGATGTCGTTGGCGAGCATGCTCAGGTAGATCTCCTCGCGCCAGCGGTTGGGCAGGATCCGCCAGGAGTCCGGCTGGGACCAGGGGATGTGGACGAAGTAATGGAGGAAGGCGTCGGGGCGCGCCCTGCGGATCAAGCCGGGGGAGGTGTAGAGGTGGTAGTCATGGAGCATCACGACCGGGTCCTGCTGGCCCTCGATCGCCCGGATCACGCAGTCGGCGATGTCGTCGTTGACCACCTTGTAGCCCTCCTCCCAGGCGTCCACCTCGGCCTGGCGGATGTCCGGCGCGTTGGAGAGGTCCCACAGGTAGTGCTGGATGAACCAGAGGATCGGATTGGCGATCACGTTGTAGAAGCGGTCGTAGGCCGAGGAGTTGGAGGCGACCAGCTGGAAGTCGTAGGAGATCCCGTCCAGCTCGATCGTCACCGGGCCGTCGCTCTCGTTGGCGACCTCGACGTCCTCCTCGGTCATCGCCGAGGCGATCCAGAGCGCGTGCCGGTGCGAGACGAGGCCGGAGAGGGCGGTGACAAGGCCACCGCCTCCGCGATGGACGATGCGGTTGCCGCGCTCGTCGCGGCCGAACTCGGCGGGGCCGCGATTGGAGACGATCGTCAGAGGGCGCTTCTCAGGCACCCACCGTTTGTACCAAGGAACCTCAGGCGATCCGGTCGCCCGGCTCCACCTCCTGATCGGGCCGCAAGAGGATCACGCCCTTGGCTTGGTCGATCGCGCCCAGAACCAGCACCTCGGAGACGAACGGCCCGATTCGCTTCGGCGGGAAGTTGACCACCGCCACCACGAGCCTCCCCTCCAGCTGCTCGCGCGCGTAGTTCGTGATCTGCGCGGAGGATTGCCTCCGGCCGATCTCGGGCCCGAAGTCGATTTCGAGCTTCCAGGCTGGCATACGCGCCTCGGGGAACTCCTCCACGCCGACGATGCGGCCGACCCGCATGTCCACGGCCTCGAACTGCTCCCAGGTGATCTCGGCCATCGAGAAGGGACTCCCGGGCTACAAACTCAGGTCGGTGAAGATCCGCATCCAGTCGAGCAGCAGGCGGGGAGTGAGGAAGCGCTCCCTGGTGCGCTCCTTGCCGGCTCGTCCGAGTCGCCTACCCAGCTCCGGATCGCGCAGGATCGCGATGCAGCGCTCGGCGGCCTGATTGGGCGTGGAGACCAGATACCCGTCCTCGCCGTCGACGATCTGCAGCGGGATGCCACCGACGTCCCCGCCGATGGTCGGGCGTCCCTTCCACAGGGACTCGGCGACGGTCAACCCGAAGCCCTCGCGGATCGACTTCTGCAGGACGACGTCGGCCTGCGACTGGAAGGCGTTCACCTCGATCGCGCCGACATTGTTGAGGTTGTTGAGGATCTTGATGTCGGGGTCCGAGCCGGCGTACTCGAAGGTGCGGTGAAAGAACTCCCAGCCCTCCGGGTCGTCGGTGGCCATGGAGCCGACCAGCGCCAGCTGTACCTCCGGGACCTCCTTGGTCACCAGTCGATAGGCGTCGATCACGCCGATCGGGTCCTTCCAGGGATCGAAGCGGGAGACCTGGCAGATCATCGGGCGGTCGACGTCGATGCCGAACTGATTGCAGACGAAGGAGGCGTCGTCGGGCGAGAGGGCCATGTTCTTCGGCGACAACGGATCGATCGCCGGGGGAACGATGCGGACGCCGCCCTGGCCGTCGAGGCCGTTCGGCACGTACTGCTCAAGGTGCCAGACGGTGATGTCGTACTCGGAGATCAGGGGCAGCAGCCGGTCGATCGGCTCCGGGTTGGGCTCCGAGAGATCGATGTGGCAGCGCCAGACCCAGTGCTTCGCGTGGTCTCTCGCGTTGAGGCGCATGCCCACCGGCTGGGGATCGTGGACGATCACCACATCCCACTCGCCGTCGAGCGATTCGGCGTTCATCTTGTTGTAGTGGTCGAACAGCTCCCACTGGCTGGGGGTCAGCGTGTTCGGGTCGCCCTGCAACGAGTTGTGGAGGAGCTTGGTGGCGTTGAAGAACTCCTCCCGCCCCATGATCACCTGCCAGTGGCAGTCGAGGCCGACGTCGCGCATCAGCGGAGCCAGCGTGTAGAGGATCTCCGAGACGCCTCCCCCGAAGGCGGTGGCGCTTACGTGGAGGATCCGCTTGCCCTGCAGGCCCTCGGCGAGCTCGCGGACCTCGTCGACCAGGCCGCGACCGGCCAGGTGGGTGTAGTCCGCGAGCGATTTGCTGCCCAGCGCTACCTCTTGAAGCACAGGACCCCCGAACTGCCGCCGATGAGTTGATTGCGCAAGGGCGGAAACGTACTCGTTGATGCGAGGGTGCGCCGTAGCGAAGCGAGGCCCAACCCGTTTAGTGCTGGGCGCGCAGCCGCTCGATGCCCGCGTCGATCTCGGCGCAGATCGCCGCGTGCAGCTCGGCGTTCGCCGCGGCCACGCAGGACATCTGGAAGTCGTGGCCCGACCCGAGCAACGGCCGGTCGCCCAGCGACCTTCCGTAGGCGTCGGTCACCACGGCGCCGCATTCGCCCAGGCAGATCGCCGCCGCCGCGAGGTCATACGGCGAGTTGTTGAGGACCGCCCCGTCGCCCACCCGCTCGAACTCCGCCCGGACGGCCGGTACGTCGTTGATCATGCGCGGCCCCGGCTCGACGTAGGCGTCGAGCTGCCCGGTGACGATCCTCGTCATGTCATAGGTCGCCGAGCCGAGGTCGAAGGTCCCCCCACCGACCGAGGAGGCGTCGATCAGCTCGGCGAGCACCTCGACCAGCGCGCGTGCCGGCCGGCCGCGAAAGCCGTAGGACCAGAACAACCGCTCGAGCGAGCGATTCGCCGAGAGCATCGCCGCCGGCTGGAGGCCCTTGCCGCGCTCGGCCACGAAGCTGACGCCGCTCTTCAGCTCGAGAACGCAGCCGACGCGGACGTCGCCCATCATGGGTTCCGAATCGAGCGGCGCCGCCGCTACCGAGACGCAGCACGACTCGAACCCCGCCAGCGCGGGGCGGGTGCCGTCGATCGGGTCGACCACCAGGACCCACTCGGCGCGATCGCCGGCGGGTGAGACCAGGCCGCGGTCCTCCGAGTAGAACGAGATCTCGGGCGCCCGCTCCGCGAGGAAGGACTCCATGCGCCGCTCCGCGTGCTCGTCTATCTCGAAGGTGACGTCTCCGCCCTCTGCCGCGCCCGAATGGGCGCGCCCGGCGTGCGCCCCGAGGTGCGGCAGGACCTCGTCCCGCAGCGTTGCGGCGAGGTCTACTACGAGGTTTCGGATGGACGGCTTCGCCACTTGATCAGCATCAGCATCAACACCAAACGGGTTGCGCGTACGCGCACCCTCGCATAACGCTTACGCGCACCCTCGCATAAGCGCATACGCGCACCCTCGGATCCACCTACTGGTTGACGTCGTCCGGCCGCGACCCGAGCGTCACCTCGATCTCGCCGTGGTCCTCACCGCGCAGGACGTCGAGGGTCACCTTGTCGCCGGGCTTGTGGGCTGCGATCAGCTCGGAGAGGTCGTTGTTCTGCAAGACGGGCTTGCCGTCGACCGCGGTCACGACGTCACCGCCGGTCTTCACCTGCTGGAGCTGGAACCTGGTCTCGCCGGTGGAGCCCTTCAAGCCGGCATCGTCCGCGGGGCTGCCGTCGACGACGTCGGTGATCAGCGCGCCGCTGTCGGTGTCCAGTCCGAGGTGCTCTGCAAGCTGTGGGTAGACCGACTCGCTGGTCACTCCGAGGAAGGCGTAGTCGACCTCGCCGCCGTCCTTGAGCTGATCCACGGAGTAGCGAACCGAGGTCACCGGGATCGCGAAGCCGACCCCCGAGTTGCTCCCGGAGCTCGACGCGATCTGCTCGTTGATCCCGATCACCTGCCCCTTGGCGTCGAGCAGCGGTCCACCCGAGTTGCCGGGGTTGATCGACGCGTCGGTCTGGATCGCGTTGTCGATGCCGAAGTTGGTCAGGCCCTCGACCGTGCGGTCGGTGGCCGAGATCACGCCCACCGAGAGGGACTGGTCTTCGCCGAACGGGCTTCCGATTGCGGCCACCGGCTCGCCGACGGCGAAGTCCGACCGATCGGAGAGCATCACCGGATCGAGGTCTAGCCCGTCGGCGTCGACCTTGATCAGCGCCACGTCCGCGTCGGCGTCGAAGCCGACGATGTCGGCGGGAACGCGATTGCGGTCGCCGAACTCGACGAACACCTGCTTCGCCTCACGCGGGCTTCCCCCGCCGTTGAGATGGCCGCCGCTGGTGACCACGTGCGCGTTGGTGACGATGTCGCCTTCCTTGTCGACCACGAAGCCGGAGCCCTGACCCGCCGAGCCTCCGCCTCCGCCGAGCAGGTCGGCGGCCCCGCCCTCGAACACGGAGGTGATCGTCACGACGCCCGGCGAGACGTCCTCGTAGATCTGCGCCGGGTTGAAGCTGCCGTCGCTGGCCTGGACGACGACCTGGGTCGCCGTCCGGCCCGCGGGGGCCGACGTGTCGTTCGAGTCGCCGCCGCCGCCGCAACCGGCGATCAGCGCGGCCGCGAGCGCCGCGATCGACGCCAACCGAAGCCGTCTCACGCCGCGACTCCAGCGGGCTCGCGGGCTCGCCTGCGGCGCTCGGCAAGGGGCAGGCTGAGTGTGAAGGCGGTGTGACCGCGCCGGGAGACGACCTTTAGCCTGCCGCCCATGCGGGTGGCGAGCTCATCGGCGATCGCCAGGCCGAGCCCGGATCCGGTCGCCGCATCGCCGGTGTAGAAGCGATCGAAGACCTTCGGGATTGCGCGGGGGTCGATTCCCTTCTTCGCGTCGTCGCCGACGATCAGCTCGGCGGCGCCGTTCGCGCGCACCGCGGTGACGGTCACGTTCGTTCCCTGCGGCGTATGGGTGAGGGCATTGTCGATCAGAATACGGATGATTTGTGAGACCCGATTTAGGTCCGCGAGTGCGAGCACCGAGCCCCGACCGCGGACCTGAAGCGACGAGCCGTGCGCCTTCGCCGCCGGCCGGAACTCGTCAGCTACCTGCCGGGCGGCCTCCTTCAGATCGACCCGCTCACGCTTGATCTCCATCACGTCGGCGTCGAGGCGAGAGAGGTCGAGCAGGTCGATGGTGAGTTTCTGCAAGCGCTCAACCTGTGCCCGCATCTCCGCCACGAACGCTCGCCGCTCGGCAGCGCTCGGGTTCTCGGTCTCCAGCAGTTCGACGAAGCCACCGAGCGAGAAGATCGGAGTGCGAAGCTCGTGGGAGGCGTTGGCGATGAACTCCTTGCGCGAGCTGTCCAGCCGGGCCAGCCGTCTCTGCATCTCGTTGAAGCTGCGCGCCAGCTGCCCCAGCTCGTCGGAGGAATCCACCGGAATCGGCTGGTCGAAGTGCCCGTCCGCCACGGCCTCGGCCGCCTGGCGCATTCGCCGCAGCCGCCGGGAGACCGCACCGGATGCCCAGAAGGCGATCAGCGATGCGGCCACCAGGGCAATGCCTCCCGCAATCAGGATTTGGCGGCGGACCAGCGCGACGTCGTCGTTGACGTCCGCCAGCGGCGTGGAGAGCACCTCGACCCAGCGCGCCCGGCCGTTGAAGTCGAGCGGCGCGGCAGAGGTTCCCACGCGTGTCCCCGCGACGTGCTCGACTCCCGAGGCGACGTTCCCTTCGGAGATCGCGGCATCCGCCGTCAGGTAACGGCTCTGGATCGCGGTGGCTTCGCCTTGAGAGTCCGCGATCACGTATGCCGGTACCGGGCCGCCGGACTCGTCTCGCACGGCCAGGAGCGTGACGCGGCTCTCAGTCACCTCTGCCGTCGAGTCCACGAGCTCCGCGATCTGCTTTTGAGGCTCCCCTGAGTGGAGCGCGCGCCTCAGCCGCGGTGCCTGCTCGGTCCCCAGCCTCTCGAGACGGCGAAGCTTCTCGGCGGTCAGGCTGGACTCGAGCTGCGGAACGACGTAGAGATAGACGAAT
This sequence comes from Actinomycetota bacterium, assembly GCA_046725395.1. GTDB lineage: Bacteria > Actinomycetota > Thermoleophilia > Solirubrobacterales > 70-9 > DASUPK01. Next base: position 5,997 of record JBKOYL010000085.1, read on the forward strand.
GCGATCGCCGCGGCGGTGATCACCATGATCAGCGCGACGAGCCGGTTGCGGAGGGTGTTCATGCGAGGGTGCGCCGTCAGGCGCAACCCGTTTTTCGTAAGGCCTCTCAATCGCGCTGTGAGTCGCGGAAGCGGTAGCCGACGCCGCGCACCGTGAACAGGTACTCGGGTCTCTTCGGGTCGGTCTCCAGCTTCTCGCGGAGGTGCCTGATGTGGACGTCGACGGTGCGGGGATCGCGGTAGGTCGAGTCGCCCCAAACGTGCTCCAGCAGCATCTCGCGGCTGAAGACGCGCCCCGACGACGCCGCCAGCGCGGCCAGGATCTCGAACTCGACGTACGTGAGCTGGACCGGCTCGCCGCCGATGGCAACGGACCGTCGCTCGAAGTCGATCTCGAGATCGCCCGCCTTGATCGGCTCCTCGGCCGCGGCGGGGCCGGCCATCTTGCCCCGGCGCAGCGCGGCCTTGACCCGACTGCGGAACTCCCGCACCGAGAAGGGCTTGGTGATGTAGTCGTCCGCGCCCATCTCCAGGCCGGCGACCTTGTCGATCTCGTCCCCCTTCGCCGTCAGCATGATGATCGGCACCTGACTCCGGGTGCGAAGGCGCCTGCACACCTCAATCCCATCCAGCTTGGGAAGCATGATGTCGAGGACCACCAGATCGAACCGCTCCTCACTGAAGCGATTCAGGGCCTCGTGCCCGTCCGCCGCCCCCACCACGTCATACCCTTCCTTGCGGAGCGGATAGGTGAGAAGCGTCTGTACGGCCTGTTCGTCATCCACGAGCAGGATCCGCGCCTGTCCTCGCGACATGCCTGAAGGTTAGGGAGCATGACCACCTGCCAGTGATCGATTTCCGTCTTTACAGGCTGACTCTGCTCGCGGTCCCGGTGGCCGCGATCGTCGCGATGTTCTCGCTCCAGGGCGAGCCGTCGCCGCTCAGCGAGGGGATCCCGCCCGACGCCTTCGATCCGACCACGGCCGTGCCGCTAGCCGAGGAGCTCGCCGACAAGGCGCCCTATCCGACGCCCGGCTCGGCCGCCGACGATGCGCTGGCCGAGCGGGTCAAGTCCGACTTCTCCTCGATCGAGGGCGCGACCGTCTCCGAGCAGACCTTCGATGGCTCGTTCCGGGGCCACGACGTGGAGCTACGGAACCTGATCGCGACGCTCCCCGGCGAATCGAGCCGCCAGATCGCCCTGATAGCGCCCAGAGACGTCGCCCGCGGCAGCGGCGCCGTGACGAGCGTGGCGGCCACCGCCGCGATGCTCGAGATCGCGGGCAGCTTCTCGGGCTCCTCGCATCACAAGACCCTGGTCTTCGTCTCCACCGACGGCTCGAGCATCGGCGCCCTCGGGGCGAAGCGATTCGTGCGGGACTACAGCGATTCGAATCTGGTCGATGCCGCCATTGACCTGAGCCAGCCCGCGGTCGCAGTGCCCACCCCGCCGCTGGTGATCCCCTGGTCCACCGGGCCGGAGAGCACCGCCAGCCAGCTCGCCGATACCGCCAACGCCACGCTCTCGAAGGAGGCGGATGTCCCCGCGGGCGACGAGGGGCCGGTCAGCGATCTCTTCAGGCTCGCCCTGCCGGCCGCCCTGGGCGAGCAGGGCCCGCTGGTCGAGGCGGGCCTGCCCGCGGTGCGCCTCTCGGCGGACGGTGAGCTCCCGCTCGAGCCCTCCGAGGACACGCCCGATCGATTCACCCCCGACACCTTCGACCGCTTCGGGCGCGCCGCGCTATCTCTGATCCTGTCGCTCGACGCCTCGCCCGGGGCCGTGGAGCACGGCCCCAAGGGATACATCGGCCTGGCGGGCAACCTGCTGCCCGGCTGGACGATCGCGATGCTGGCCCTGGCGCTGCTCCTGCCGGTCGGGGTCGGCGCGGGCTCGGGCCTGCTCGCCGCGGCCGCCAGTCCGCTCGAGGCCGGCCGGGCCCTGCTCTGGAGCGCGCTCCGCGCCCTGCCCTTCGTGGGCGCGCTCCTCCTGTTTGGGGCCGCCGCACTCGCCGGTCTGATGCCGAGCCCGGATTTCCCCTACGACCCCTCGACGGAGGGCCTCGGCGTCGGCGGCACGATCACCGTGATCGCGGCGCTGCTCATCTATTGCGCGATCGCCTTCTTCCTTCGACCGCTGCGCCCGCCGGCCGCTCGGGACGCGCCCGCCGCGGCGTCCGCCGCTCTGTTGCTCGCGCTGGCCGCCGCGCTCGGGGTCTGGGCCCTGAACCCCTATCTCGGCCTGCTCGTGGCGCTTGGGCTGCAGGCGTGGCTGTTCGCGGCGGGCGGAGCGGCGACGCGCCGCGCTGCGACGATCGGCCTGATCGGGCTCGGCTTCCTCCCGCTGATCGCGCTGGCCGCCAATCTCGCCGGTCGCTTCGAGGCGGGGGCCGGGGTCTGGCAGGACCTGCTCCTGATGCTGGCGGATGGGCAGATCGGCGGCGGCCTGGCGCTGCTCGGCTGCCTGCTGGCCGGCAGCGCCGTGGCGATCTGGGCGGCGGTGGGCGCCCAGCCGACGCGGCCGACGCCGGAGCCCGACCTCGAGGGCGAGATCTCGGTGCGCCGGGAGCCGGGCGCGGCGGGCGCCGAACCGCCGGCGGAGGAGGAGCTCGAGCCCGAGGGGAGCGCCGAGGACGGCGCCGAGGCGCCGGACCGGCCGGAGCCCGCTCAGCCGGAGCCGGAGAGGGATCCCCGCCTCTGGTCGAAGCCCGTCGGCTCGAGCTCCTTTCCCCCGGGGAGGCGCAGGGCGACGCCCTGGCCCTCGCTCGCGTAGCCGATCTCGGTCAGTCGGGTGCCGGCCTCCGCGACCGCGACCATCGCGGCGTCGAGCCTGTCCGGGGGCAGCGCGACCAGGAGCTCGTAGTCCTCGCCGCCGCCCGCCGCGAGCTCCAGCGCGGCCTCGCCCTCGCCGGCGACCTCGACCGCGCCTCGGGCGAGCGGCACCCGCTCCAGGTCGATCTCCAGGTGGCATTCGCTCGAGCGAGCGAGGTGTGCGGCATCCGCGCCGAGGCCGTCGCTGATGTCGATCATTGCCCTCGCCCCCGCGGCCCCGAGTGCCCGCCCCTCTCGGAGCCTCGGGACCGGATCGAGCTGGCGAGCCAGCAACGAGTCGCGCAGCTCGGCGGAGATCGGGCTTCGCGGTTCGCTTCCGGTGAGGAGCTCCAGCGCGGCCGCGGCTCCACCGAGCTCACCGGTCACGGCGAGCACGTCTCGCGGCATCGCGCCAGCGCGCCTGATCAGCCGGTGGTGACCGGGCTCGTAGCCGATCGCAGTGATCGAGATGATCAGCACCGGTGAGCTCACCAGGTCACCGCCGGCGATCGAGACCGACTCGCGCTCGGCCACCTCCGCCAGCCCGTCCGCGATCTCGAGCAGATCCGCGTCCGAGAGGTCGGACGGCGCCCCCACGACCACGTAAGCCTCCCCCTGGGCCGCGCCCATCGCGGCGAGGTCCGAGAGCGCCGCGGCCAGGGCCTTGCGTCCCGCGGCTCGAGCTCCGAACCGGTCCAGTCTGAAATGAACGCCGTCGACGACGGCGTCGACGCTGATCGCGCTTGCGGCACGAGGTTCGACCACGGCAGCGTCGTCGCCGCTCGCCAGCTTCACCCGAGGGCCCGGGGGAGGGAGCCGCTCCCTGATCGCGGCGATCAGGTCGAATTCACTCGCCGGCATGGGCCTAGGCTAGATGGAGTGGTCAGCGTGGAGGTGAGGGTGACGACCAGAGCGAGCCGCGACGAGATCGCCGGCATGCGCGACGGGGTGCTCGCCGTGCGGGTCACCGCGCCTCCGGTCGACGATGCGGCGAACCGCGCCGTGGTCAAGTTGATCGCCAAGCACGCGGGCGTCGCGCGCAGCCGCGTCCGGATCGCGCGCGGTCAGCGCGGCCGTCGCAAGCGGATCGAGATCGACGCCGAGGCCGAGACCCTGACCCTGATCATGGGGTGACCCCGCCGCTGTCCGGGTCCGGGGCCGCGGGCGGCGCCGGCTCCGGGTCCGGCGACGGCGCCGGTTTCTGGCCGACGCCGGGCGCGTAGGCGTCGTCGTTGCTGTCGTTGCTGTCGTTGCTGTCGCTGCTGTCGCTGCTGTCGCTGCTGTCGTCGCTGCTCCCGTAGTCGTAGCTCGGGGAGGAGCACGAGTAGTAACTCCCCGAGTAGCACGAGCTGGAGCTGGACGCCGTGTGCTCCCCGTGGTACGCCGTCAGGTCCGGCAGGCTCGAGGGGACCTCGAAGTCCGGACAGTTGCTCCCCTGGGCGGCCTCCATGAAGGAGCGCCAGATCGG
>JBKOYL010000113.1:0-21203 GCA_046725395.1 Actinomycetota bacterium
GCTCAAGGCCATCCACCGCTGGGGCAAGCAGCAGCCCGCCGACCTCTCGAGCATCCACCAGCCGGTGCTCGTCGCCAACGGCGAGAGCGACAGGATGGTGCCCACCAAGAACACCGTCGACCTCGATCGACGGCTCCCGAACAGCCGGCTCGTCGTCTATCCCGACGCCGGGCACGGCGGGGTATTCCAGTTCCACGAGGACTTCGTCAAGCGCGCCCTCGAGTTCCTATGAAGGCATTCGTCGTCGAGCACTACGGCAGGGACGGAGTCCGCGCCGCCGACGTACCCGAGCCCGAGGTCGGCGAGCGTGACGTGCTGGTCAAGGTGAGCGCCGCCGGCATCAACCCGCTGGACACGATGGTCCGCGACGGCGAGTTCAAGCGGCTGCTGAAGTACCGGACGCCGTTCGTGCTCGGCCACGACGGCGCCGGCGTGGTGACCAGGGTCGGCTCGGCCGTACGCGACTTCCAGGTCGGTGACGAGGTCTACGCTCGCCCCCGCGACCTGCGGATCGGGACCTTCGCGGAGTACGTCGCGATCGACAAGGACGACATCGCGCCCAAGCCGGTCTCGCTCACCTGCAGGAGGCGGCCGCGGTGCCGCTGGTGTCACTGGCCGCCTGGCAGGCCCTCGTCGACCGCGCCCAGGTGAAGCCCGGCCAGAAGGTCCTCGTCCACGCCGGCTCCGGCGGCCTGGTCGACGGTCATCCAGCTCGCCAACCACCTCGGCGCCACGGTGGCGACGACCGCGAGCGGCGAGAACGCGGAGCTGGTGCGCAGCCTCGGCGCCGACGTCGTCGTGGACTACACGAAGGAGGACTTCGACGAGCTCCTCTCCGGCTACGACGTCGTGCTGGACTCGCTCGGCGGCGAGAACCTCGAGAAGTCCCTCACGGTCCTGAAGCCGGGCGGACAGGCGATCGGCGTCGCCGGCCCGCCGGACCCCGGGTTCGCGAAGCAGCTCGGGGCGCCGAAGTTCATCGGCGTCGTGATGTGGCTGCTGAGCCGCAAGGTCCGCAAGCAGGCCCGGAAGCTAGGCGTGAGCAACTCGTTCCTGTTCATGCAGGCCAACGGCGCCCAGCTGCGCGAGCTTGCCTCCCTCTACGACGCCGGCCACCTCCGCCCGGTCATCGACAAGACGTTTCCGTTCGACCAGACCCTCGAGGCGCTGGCGTACGTCGAGCAGGGCCGCGCCAACGGCAAGGTCGTCATCACGCTCGACTGACAACGCCGCCTGCCGCTCAACGCCTGCGATGGGTCGGTCCGATAGCAAGCGAATGGGCGGCAGCCACAGACGCCTGTGTTGGACAAGAAGCAGCGGTTACGGCGCGTGCTGAGCTGACGCATGCTCCCGCGTGAGGGGAGTCGCGAGCGTTAGGTAGCGCCCGTCAGGACAAGGACGTGCTTTCAGCGGGTGGATTGAGTCAGGGCCGGATGAGGGCAGCGGCCAGGCCGATCTCGAAGGCAGGTTGACCGTGCAGGTTCGCCGACAAATTGGTACCCATTTGGTACCCAAAGCCGGAGCCGAGGCTTCGGGGAGCTGCTGGCAGCAAAAAGAAAACCCGCTGGTTTCCAGCGGGTTTCTTCATGCGGCTGAGAGGAGTCGAACCTCCACGGCCCTTGCGGACCACAAGGCCCTCAACCTTGCGCGTCTACCAGTTCCGCCACAGCCGCTCGAGGGCAGTCGATGATAGTCGCCCGGTGGGGTGAGGAAGGGAGGCGGCGCCGAGGAGATCGTTCGGGTCAGAACGCTGCTTGCAACCGTCCGGGGGCCGCGCTACTCTCCGAACATGTGTTCGCCCGCCAGCCAACAGGGCCGCCGCGGCGGCTGACTGAGGAGGAGCAATGGAGCTCGCCAAGGAGCTGACCAAGCGCCAGCGGGAGATCTTCGATTACATCAGCCGCTATCTGAGCAGCCACGGCTATCCGCCGACCGTGAGGGAGATCGGCAAGGCGGTCGGCCTGCATTCGTCATCGACGGTCCACGCGCACCTCTCCAAGCTTGAAAACCTGGGGGTGCTGAAGCGCGACCCTTCCAAGCCCCGGGCCCTAGAGGTGATGGTGGAGCGCGCCAAGAAGGCGGTTCGTCCGTCCGGGCTGCCGCTGGTCGGCAACGTCGCCGCCGGCGAGCCGATCCTGGCCGAGGAGAACATCGAGGAGTACCTCGACGTTCCAGACGTGATCGGCGGCGAGGATGGCGACTACATCCTGCGCGTCCGCGGCGAGAGCATGATCGACGTCGGCATCCTCGAGGGCGACTTCGCCGTCGTACGTCCGACGGAGCGCGCCCGTGACGGGGAGATCGTGGTCGCCCTGATTGACGACGAGGCGACCGTCAAGCGCTTTTTCCGGGAGAAGGACCAGATCCGGCTGCAGCCGGAGAACAAGAGCATGAAGCCGATTCGCACCCGCGACGTGCGACTGCTTGGCCGCGTCGTGGGAGTCTTCAGGAGGGTCTCGTGACCGCGCTCGCGGTCGAGACGGAGAACCGTCTGTTCGAGCCGTCCGAGGTGACGCTCGAGGACACGATCCTCGACGCCTGGGAGGCCTTGGAGACTCGCGGCCGGGCGGAGTGCCCGGTGTGTCACGGAGAGCTGGCGACCTCAGGTTGTGAGACCTGCGGGTCCCAGCTCGCCTGACGCCTTCTGACGTTCATGCAAATTGGGACAGGCGGTTCCGCGGGGCCGCCGATCGAGGCTACCCTTGGGCTTCGCGAGCCAGGCAGTCGCGAAGGAGGTAATAGCCCTACGAGGAAAGTCCGGACACCACAGGGCAAGGGCGGTGGGTAACGCCCACCCGGGGAAACCCGCGGGAAAGTGCCGCAGAGAGCAGACCGCCGATGGCGCGACCTCACGTGAGTCGCGCACAGGTAAGGGTGAAAGGGTGCGGTAAGAGCGCACCGGCGCCGCGGTGACGTAGGCGCGCATGGCAAACCCCGCCCGGTGCAAGGCCAAGCAGGACCTCTGACCTGGCCCGGCGAGGTCCAGGTAGGCCGCACAGATGGATGGCTGCCCCCGACAGAATCCGGCTTACAGGCTCGCTTAGGAAGGGCCCCCGCAAGGGGGCCCTTCTATTTACGGGGACCCTGGCGACTTTGGGTCGCCAGACGACCACTAAGCGACACCGTCGACCGGCCGACGGAAGATCGTCGTCTCGCAGGCCTCCGGCCACTCGTCCTTGACGCCCGTAAAGCGCGTCTCCCTCCAGTCGGCCAGCAACTCGTATGCCTCGGAATACCCCGGGCGATCGGAGTCGTCGAGCAACAGCAAGCCGCCCGCCCGCACCTTCTTCATTGACGGTCCTAACGCGTCGATTCGCGTCACATGCTGAGACTCGAGGAAGTCCACGACCACGAGGTCGAACGAAGCATCCGGGAGCGAGTCGACCTCCGCGGGAAAATCCTCGACACGCAGCTGCCGCAGCTCGACGTTGTCGAGCCCCGCTTCCGCGAGCCGGCCCCGAGCGCGATCGGCCCAGAACTCGTTGTCCTCGAAGCTCAGCACCCGGCCCGCGCGCCGCGCGAACCAGACGGTGGAGCGACCCGCGCCGAGCTCGAGGATCGACCAGTCGGACCGGATGCGCCGCCTCAGCCAGCCGATCGCGGCCGGGACGATCCAGGGCCGCTCGGGGATCCGTCCCGCCTTCGAGCGAAGCCAAGCCGCTGGGCAGCGAAGCCAGCCCGACAGCCCCATCGGGCCGCGCGCTGTGTGGAAGCGCCCGGCGCGCTCGCCGGGATCGTGGGGTCCCCTCAGCGGTACTCCGGCGGAGGCCACTCGCCGGCCTCGACCTTCTTCTTGAAGGAGCGCTGCCTCCGGCGCGAGTCCCACATCAGCATCGGCGTTAGCCCCACAGCGAGGCGCGGATGGCGGGCGATGAAGCGAGCGAAGCGCCCCCGCCAGCGGGGGATGGCGAGGACCGGTTCCGGCCGGTCGAGGAGCTTCTCGACCCGCTCCGCGATCTGTTGCGGCATGAACATCACCCCCGAGAACGACAGTGCGTCATCGGGATCGTCCACGTCCACCATCGGCGTCCAGACGCCATCGGGGCAGACCGTCGAGATCCGGATGTCCTTGATCCCGGCACGGCGGAGGTCGGCAAGGGTGCCAATGCTGAACGCCATCGCGGCGTGCTTGCTCGCCGAGTAGCCGACGATGCCCGGCGCTGTGACGAGACCGGCGAGCGAGATCACGTTGATGATCTGGCCGCCTCCGGCTTGCCGCATCCGCTCGATCGCGGCGAGCGTCCCGTTGATCGTCCCGATCGCGTTCACCTCTAGCATCCGCCGGTGCTCGGCGACCGGCTGCTCGTAAGAGAAGCCGGTGTGCAAGATGCCGGCGTTGTTCACCCAGACGTCGAGCGAGCTCGACCGTTCGACCACCCGCTCCGCCGCGGCCCGGCATGCAGTCTCGTCGGCTACGTCGAGCGCGAAGGACCAGGCCCGCTGGCCGAGCTCCTCGGCAGCGGTGGAGGCGCCAGCCTCATCGACGTCGGTCAGGGCCACCTCATAGCCCCGTGCGACCAGCCGACGGGCGATCTCCAGCCCGATCCCGCGACTCGCTCCGGTGACAAGCGCCCCTGGCATCGGCGCAGCATATGAGTGGGCGATTCCTTTCACCGCGAAGGTTCGGGGTTGAACGACCGAATCGAACTTCGATGGGAACCCATGACCGGTCCTTTGCTAAGGTCCCGCGCGTTCTTCCGCTGAATCTCCGTCCATCGGAAAAGGTCGGAGATCGGGGGACCCAACTGTTGGGGCGAATCGTGGCCACTGCGCCGCGTAGCGCGATCTTTCAGCGCGAGCCCGTCAGCTAACCCCGTAGGCAACGAAAGAGGAAGGTTTGACGAGCACGCGAACAATTCGTGCGATCGCGGGAATAGCATCGATCGCCACGCTGATGGTTGCCGCGCCGGCGGGGGCGCAGACGGGAGGCGTACCGGGTGGCACCACCACCGAGCCGTCCGCGACGCCCAGCACGACGTCGGGCAGTTGGACGGTCTACAAGCCGGCCACCTGGTACGGGCCGGGGTTCTGGGGTAAGCACACCGCTTGCGGCACCACGCTCACGAAGACCACCGTGGGCGTCGCCCACCGGAAGCTCCCCTGCGGCACGCAGGTCACCTTCAGCTACAACGGGCTCAGCGTCACCACCACCGTGATCGACAGGGGTCCCTTCCGCAAGGGCTACACCTGGGACCTGACCAAGAAGACCGCGAAGCGGGTCGGGTTCCTCGAGGTCGGCTCCGGGCCGATCCAGGCGACGGTCACACCGCCGCCCACGGCGCCCACCAGCTACTAGCGGCGGCTACGCCGCAGCCGACCTGAGCACCGCCGGATCACCCTCCTGCGGCAGTGCCGCGACGGAGGCGAACAGGCTCTCGAACTCGGCCAGCGCCGCCTCGGCGACGGCGTCGAGGATCTCCTCGTCGCTCCAGCCGGCCTCACGGGCCTCCTCGACCAGGTGGTGCGGGGGGCGCTCGGCGGGGTCGAGCGTCTCCCGGATCAGGGTGAGCAGTGCCGCCTCCTTCTCGTCGGAGGAGGTGAAGTTGCGGGCCCGGGCGACCTCGTCGAGGCCGAGCCCGGCGACGCGCGCGGTCCGCGCGTACTGAGTCAGGGTGTAGGGGTCGTTGCGCCACTCGGCGACGGCCAGCCCGATGCGCTCGCGGGTCGCGCGCGGGAGCTTGCTCGAGCGCAGCTCCGTGCGCAGGCGGGTGTAGCCGCGGAGGGCGGAGGGCGACTCGGCGAGCACGCCGATGAACTTGGAGACGGCGCCGCCGGCCGTCTGGATGCTCTTGATCAGGGGGGCGCTTCCGTCCGGCGCAGTGAGCTCGTCGTGGATGTGGAAGCGGCTGACGTCTGTCTTTACGGTCATTTCCTTGCCTTACCGCCGTTTCACAGAGGCTTTACTTTACTTTTAGCCGGTTACTTACGCCTCGTAAGTGTACAGGGAATCATCGCGTCCTGCTTTCTCCTACGACGATCGGCGGCGTACGGATGTGACAGGCCGGCGCCGAGCTGATTCCCGCCGTCCCACCCCACCAATCGCGCTAAGTTTCCGGCTCGATGGCCCAGACCGAGACCAAGGAGGCAGTCGCGACCAACGCCGAGGAGGCGATCGCCTACTGCGAGGAGAACGACGTCCGCTTCGTCCGCCTCTGGTTCACGGACCTGCTCGGCCAGCTGAAGAGCTTCTCGATCCACGCCGCCGAGCTCGACGACGCCTTCGAGGGCGGGATGGGTTTCGACGGCTCCTCGATCACGGGCTTCAACCCGATCGAGGAGTCGGACATGATCGCGATGCCCGATCCCACCTCGCTCCGCATCATTCCCTGGCGGCCCGAGCATGAGAAGCGAACCGCGCGCATGTTCTGCGACATCCGGGTTCCCGGCGGCGAGCCGTACGAGGGTGACCCCCGCTGGATCATGCGCCGCGCCCTCGAGCGGGCGAAGGAGATGGGCTTCGACGACTACTTCATCGGTCCGGAGCTCGAGTACTTCTACTTCCGCTCCGCGAAGCCCGCGGACGGCATAACGCCGGAGGTTCTCGACGAGGGCGGCTACTTCGATCTGACTGCGCTCGACGCGGGCTCCGACGTCCGCCGCGAAACCGTGCTCGCGCTGGAACAGTTCGGCATCCACGTCGAGTACACCCATCATGAGGTCGGGCCCTCCCAGCACGAGGTCGACATGCGCTACAAGGGCGCGCTCGCGATGTCGGACGACTGCATGACCTACCGGATCACCGTCAAGGAGTACGCGATGAAGTACGGCTGGCACGCGACCTTCATGCCGAAGCCGCTGCAGGGTGAGAACGGCTCCGGCATGCACGTCCACCAGTCGCTGTCCAAGGACGGCAAGAACGCCTTCTTCGACCCGGACGACCAGTACTTCCTCTCCGACACCGCCAAGGCGTTCATCGCCGGCCAGCTCAAGCACGCACGGGAGATCTGCCCGCTCTTCGCCCAATGGGTCAACTCCTACAAGCGGCTCGTGCCGGGATTCGAGGCACCGGTCTACCTGGCCTGGTCACGCCGCAACCGCTCGGCCCTGGTTCGGGTGCCGCTCTACCACCCCGGCAAGGAGCAGGCTACGCGCGCCGAGCTCCGCTGTCCCGACCCGGCCTGCAACCCATACCTGTGCTTCGCCGGCATGCTGCACGCCGGCCTCGAGGGGATCGAGCACGGCTACGAGCTGCCGGAACCGATGGAGCAGAACCTCTACCACCTCACCCCGGAGGAGCGCCAGCGCCGGGGCATCGAGCAGCTCCCCGAGACGCTGGGGGAGGCGATCGAGATCGCCGCGGAGTCCGAGCTGGTCCTCCGAATCCTCGGCGAGCACGCCTTCAACCGCTTCATTGAGATCAAGCGCTCGGAGTGGGAGGACTACCGGGTGCAGGTCACCCCGCACGAGATCGAGCAGTTCCTGCCCATTCTCTGACACTTCTGGCGCGCGGGTCCTGTCGCCGCAGGAACCTCCCATCGACGCTCAGTAATCGCGTCGATGGGCCCCTCCTACGGCACCACCCGCGCGAGAAGCGTTACCGAGGCATGAACGGATTATTCAAGTGTGGAGAGGAGGTAGGCGAGGGCGAAGCCGAGAACCGTGAATAGCCCCGCCACCCGGCCGCCCTCCCTGAATGCCTCGGGCATCATCGTGTCCGCAAGCATCGTCAGCACCGCTCCCCCAGCGAAAGCCTCGATCAGCCCGATCCAGTCGTCGCTCGCGCCGTCGAGCAGTGCATAGCCCGCCGCCGCCGCCACGCCCGAGATCAGCGTCACGCCGAGCCAGACTCGAAGCACGTGCCCAGTGCCGACCATCGCTCTGCGCATCGCGGCCGAGGACGAGATCGACTCGGGGAGGTTGGATAGGAAGACTGCTGCCAGGACCGGCACCGCGACGCCGCCGCCCGCGAGCAGGCTGAGCCCGATCACGGCCGACTCGGGGATGCCGTCGAGAACGGCGCCCAGGACGAGTGCCGTCGCCGAATCTTCGCTGGGCTCTCCGCGCATGCTCATCCTGTCCTCGGCGCCGCGCCGGGCGAGCAGCTCATCTCCCGTGAAGTAGGTCAGGGCTCCCAGGGCCAGGCCGAGCGTGACCACATCGGCGCCTCCCAGGTTGTACGCCTCATCGGTGAGCTCGAAGGCGACTGCGCTGATCAAGGTGCCGGCGCCGAAGCCCAGGATCAGCCCGACCGCCCGGGTCGGGATGCGGAGCAGCAGCCCGGCGACCGCACCGATCAGCAGCGACGAGGCTCCGATCAGCCCCCAGGCACCGGCCTCGAGCATGCGCGGAAGCTATCTGAGCTGGGCCTCGAGATCCTGCGGCTCCGTCACCGGCGCCTGGCAGGTGAAGTGCTCGCAGACGTAGGCCGCCGGCCTGCCCTCGACTGCCGGCCGCTGCCGCAGCAGCTCGGGGCGCTCAGATCCCTCCGGTCCGCCGGCGAGCACGACGTGTGGGCGGTGGGCGGAGCGAACCACGCGCGCCAGCTCGTCGAGTCCGGCCGATGTGGCGCCCCCGTTGCCGGGCGCCACCAGCGCGACCTCGCGAACGGGGGAGAGGTGGAAGTCGATCGCCCGGAGGAGGTGGCCGAAGGCATCCGGGTGCTGGGCCGCGGCCGGCGCGAAGAGCCGGATGGTGCCGACGGCGCGCTCCTCGTAGGCGCTCTCGCCGGTCAGGGCGGCGAGGCGGAGCAGTCCGTAGGCCGCCGAGGAGTTTCCGGAGGGAATCGGATGGTCACCCACGTCCTTGCGGCGCGCGATCAGCTCCTCGTGGTCCTTAGACGTGGTGAAGAAGCCGCCCCGCTCGTTGTCCGCGAAGCGCTCGATCATGGAGTCGGCCGTCTCGCGGGCCGCGTCGAACCACCGCACCTCGAGTGTGGCCTCGTACAGCCGCAGCAGCGCCTCCAGCATGAAGGCGTGGTCCTCGAGGTAGGCGTTCAGCCGAGCCTCGCCGTTCTTCCAGGTGCGGAGCAGGCGCCCGTCGGCGTCCCGCATCGACTCCCAGACGAAGCGGGCGCAGGCGCAGGCGGCGTCGAGATATTCCTGGCGCCCGGTGGCGGCACCCGCGTCGGCGAGCGCCTCGATCATCAGCGCGTTCCACGAGCAGATCCGCTTGTCGTCCAGGCCGGGGCGGACTCGCCTGTCACGCCAGGCGTACAGCCCGGTGCGGGCGTCGACCAGCTCGGCGGGCTGCTGCGCGCTCGCGCCGAGCGGGACGTGGAGGATGTTCCGTCCCTCGAAGTTGCCGGCGGCGCTCACCCCCCAGTAGCCGAGGACGCGCTCGATCGCGTCTCCGGCGAGGCCGGCCTCGCCGAGCGCCTCGCGCATCTCGTCCTCCTCCCAGACGTAGAAGCGGCCCTCCTCGCCCTCGGAGTCGGCGTCGAGCGCGGAGTAGAAGCCGCCCTCCGGGCCGCGCATCTCGCGCAGCGCCCAATCCAAGGTCTCCTCGCAGACGCGCAGCCAGCGTCCGGTGCCGGTGACCTGCCAGCCATGCAGGTAGACGCGCGCCAGCAGCGCGTTGTCATAGAGCATCTTCTCGAAGTGGGGAACGAGCCAGGTTGGGTCGACCGAGTAGCGGGCGAAGCCCCCGCCCAGCTGGTCGTAGATGCCGCCGTGCATCATCTTGTCGAGCGTGAGGCTGACCGGCTCGGTGACGCCGCGGGCCAGCAGGAACTCGAGCGTGATGGACGGCGGAAACTTGGGCGCTCCGCCGAAGCCGCCGTTCGAGCGATCCAACCCAGCTTGGAGCCCGGACAGCGCGCGATCGAGGATCGACCGGTCGAGTGGCTCGCTGGATTGTTCGACCCGTCCCACAGTCGCCAGCGAGTCGCGGATCCGGGCGGCGGCCTCGCGGAGCTCCTCGCGCTGGCTGCGATAAGCGCCCGCGGTCGCCTCGAGCACCTGCCGGAAGCTCGGCATGCCCTGGCGCGGCGCGGGCGGGAAGTAAGTGCCGCCGTAGAACGGGACGCCCTCGGAGTCCAGGAAGACCGTGAGCGGCCAGCCGCCCTGGCCGGTCATCCCCTGCACCGCCTCCATGTAGATGTCGTCGACGTCCGGGCGCTCCTCGCGATCGACCTTGATCGGCACGAAGTGCTCGTTCATGAAGGCGGCCGTGTCGTGGTCCTCGAAGGACTCGCGCTCCATCACGTGGCACCAGTGACAGGCGGAGTATCCGATCGAGAGCAGGATGGGTTTGTCCTGGTCAGCCGCCTCGGCGAGCGCCTCGGGGCCCCACGGCCGCCAGTCGACCGGATTGTCCTGGTGCTGCAGGAGATAGGGGCTGGTTTCCTGGGCCAGGCGGTTCGGCATCGCTTCGAGACTACCCAGCCCGCCTCGTTTGATCCCAGCGCTCTGCATATGATGCGGACGTGAAGGACCTGACCGTGATCATGGAGGACCAGCCCGGGAAGCTCGCCGACCTCGGTGAGGCGACCGGCCGGGCCGGGGTCAACATCCTCGGCCTCTGTGCGATGACCGGCGACGGCAAGGGCTTCATCCACATCCTGGTCGAGGACGCCGAGGCCGCCCGCAAGGCGCTGGAGGACGCCGGTATCTCGCTCGCGGACGAGCGGGAGGCCGTGGTCGTCGACCTTCACGACAAGCCTGGCGCGATGGGCGAGATCGCACGCGATCTGGCGGACGCAGGCGTCAACATCGACGTCGCCTACACGATCTTCAGCGGCGTACGCCTGGTGATCCTCACCGAGGACGTCGAGGCCGCCCGCGAGGCGCTCGACCTGAACGGCGCCGCGGGCTAGCACGACTCGGAAACACGGACGGCCCCCGAAGGGGCCGCCCGTGGAATGTCGGTTCCGCGTGTTGCCGCCCTAGGGGCAGCTGATCAGGACATCGCGTCCCGGTCCGCCCTTGCAGCGGTCGCGCTTCTTGCCGCCGTTGAGCGTGTCGTTGCCGGCCTTCCCCTTGAGGCGGTCACGGCCGTTCTTGCCCTTGAGCAGATCGCCGCCCTTGCCGCCGATGAGCCGGTCGGCGCCAGTGCCGCCGATCAGGGTGTCAGCGGCGCCATTTCCGAACACGGCGTCGGCTCCGCCGTCGGTGCAGACCAGATCCTTGCCGCCGCCGGCGAAGACCTGATCGTTGCCGGTGAAGGTGACGATCACGTCGGCGTCCGCCGTGCCGGTGATCAGATCGTCACCGGCGGTCCCGGTGATGGTCGGGGCCCCGCAGCTCGGCTTGGCCGGCTTGCCCTGGCCCTTGCTGAGGACCATGGTCTGCTCGGTGTCCGAATTGTTGGTGGCGTTCGTGTCGTTCGGACTCGCCACCACCGCTGTGTTCAAGAGCGTGCCCTGTCTCTTGGTCCCTACGACGATGATCACCGTCGCGTTGGCCCCCGCATTCACCTGACCGAGCTCGCAAGTCACGATCTTGCCGGTGCGCTTACAGGTTCCCTGCGACGGCGTGGCGGAGACGAAGTCCACGTCCGCCGGCAGGGTGTCAGTAACGATCACATCCGAGGCGTCCATCGCGCCCGTGTTGCTCACCGTGATCGTGTAGGTGACGTTGTTTCCCGCCACCACCTGATCGGGAGTGCCCGACTTCGTCAGCGCGAGGTCGGTGTTCCCAACCACGGCCGAGGCGCCGCCCGAGTACACGAGCATGCCTAGCACGAGCACCCCGAGCGCCACGACAGCTCCGGTGAGTCGAAGCGCACCCCAACGCGTTTTCGCGTCGTCGATACGCATTTCACATCCCTCCTTGATTTGACTCCCTAGCCATCAGAGCGTTCCCCGATTTTGCAGGGGTTACGCCTCGACTAGGAGCCGCTGAGATCCGAGGCGAACGCCTCGAAGGCCGCCACGTATCGGTCGATGTGCTCCTGCTCGTGGGCGATCGAGAGGGTCCACTCCTCCTCGACGCCCGGCGTCATGAAGATGCCGTGGTTCATGTGGTAGAGCCAGGCGAGGGTGGAGAGCTCGCCGTCGACCTTGGTGAGGTAGTCGCGGTACTCGTAGATCGGCTCCGGGGCGAAGATCACGCAGCCCTTGGCTCCTAGGCCCTGCGCGTAGGCCGGCAGGTCGTACTTGTCGATCACCTCCTGGCAGCGCGCCTTGAGCGCCTCGTTGGTCGCCTCGAGCTTCTCGTAGGCGGCCGGGGTGAGCACCTTGGTGAGCGTCGCCTCGGCCGCCGCCATCACCAGCGGGTTGCCGTTGAAGGTCCCGATCTGGTGGACCTTGTCCGAGGCGACCACCTCGCCGAGCTCGGCGGTCATCCCGATCGCGCCGCCCGGATATCCGCCGCAGATCGCCTTGGCGAGGCAGATCATGTCCGGACGTGTGCCGAAGCGCTGGGTGGCACCGCCGTAGGAGATCGTCGCGCCGGTCTTCACCTCGTCGAAGATCAGCAGCACCCCGTGCTCGGTGCAGAGCTCCCGGACCCGCTCGAGATAGCCATCCTTCGGCGGGATGATGTTGATGTTCATCATCGCCGGCTCCATGATCAGCCCGGCGACCTTCCCCTCGTGGCGCTTCAGGGTCGACTCGAGGATCTCGGCATCGTTGAAGGGGACGGGCACGGTGAGCTCGACGACCGCCTGGGGATAGCCGTGGCCGAAGGGGATCGGGTTGGGGCTCTCACGCGGGCCGAGCTCGTCGAGCTCCGGGTAGCAGGAGACCATCACGGCGTCGTGGTGGCCGTCGTAGGAGCCCTCGATCTTGATGATCAAATCGCGCTCGGTTGCACCGCGGGCGAGATGGATCGCCGACATCGTGGACTCGGTGCCGGAGTTGGAGAACCGCCACTGCGGCAGACCGAAGCGCTCGACGAGGTTCTGGGCCGAGACGATCGAGCCGTTGGTCGGGGCGGCGAAGTGGGTGCCCTCGTCGTGGCGCGCCTTGACCGCCTCGCCGATCACCGGGTTCGCGTGGCCCACGCACATCACCCCGAAGCCGTTGTGGAAGTCGACGTACTCGGAGCCGTCGACGTCCCAGACCAGCGCGCCCTCGCCGCGGTCGATGTAGACCGGCCACGGGTCGTTGAGCTGGAAGGAGGAGGGGACTCCGCCCGGCATCACCTTGCGCGCGCGGTCGAAGTACTCGGCCGAGGTCGGCGTGTGCTCGCGGAAGCGAGCCATCTGCTCCTCCGTGAGCTTGTTGATCAGCTTGCGATCGATCGCGGACTCGCCGTGGGCCGTCTCGGGCAGGGGCATCGGGTCAGACTATCTCGGGGATCGGTTCGGCCTCGGCCTCGCGGGACATGGCGGCGGACAGGGCCGCGCAGGCCAGAGCCGCGACGGCAGCGGTGTAGAAGGCCGCGCTGTAGCCGGCGAGCGCGGCCGCCGCGCCCACCAGCGGCGAGCCGACCAGCATGCCCAGGTCGAAGGCGGCCGTGAAGGTCCCCATCGCCTTGCCGCGGCGCTCCGGACCGACGCGGTTGACCGCGACCAGCGAGAGCGATGGGAAGAGCAGCGAGAAGGCGGCACCCATCCCGATCGCGCCCGCGATCACCACCGGGAGATCCTTGGCAGCCCCGAGCAGCACCAGCCCGACCGTCTCGATCAGGGCGGCGCCGACAGCGCAGCGGGCGGCGCCAACCCGGTCGGGGAGTCCTCCGGCGAGCAGCCGGGTCGCCACCACAGTCGCGGCGAAGACGCTGAACACCGCGGGCCCGTGCCCGATGCCTCGCTCGTCGAGGCTGAGCACGATGAAGGCGGAGACGGCGGCGAAGCCGAAGACGCTGAGCGCGAAGGTGACGCCGGGGCCGAGCGCCTCGCGCGAGATGAAGGGGCCGCGGCGGGAGGCATCCGTCGCGTGATACTGCTCCGGCAGCCGGGCCGCGATCGCGGCGCCGAGCAGGGGCGCACCCGCCGCGAAGGCCCAGACCAGGCTGAAGCCCCCTGCGTGCTGGAGCAGCACGCCGATCGGCGGTCCGAGGGTGAGCCCGGTCCAGATCGCCAGCCCGTAGAGGCCGATCATCCGGCCGCGCCGCTCCTCGGGGGCCATGTCGACATTCCAGGCGGAGCCGGCGGTGAACACGGTGCCCTCCCCGGCGCCGAGGAAGAAGCGGGCCACGATCAGGCCGGGGATCCCGGCCGGGACGAAGTAGAGGGCGCCCGCGAGGGCGGCCAACAGCGCCCCGCCGATCACGGTCGGCTTGCGACCGCGGGTGTCGGCGAGGTTGCCGGCGATCGGGCGGCAGATGATTCCCGTCAGCGCGAACGCTCCAGTGACGATCCCGACCTCGAAGTCGGAGCCATCCAGGTTGTCCTTGACGTAATGAGGCAGCACGGCGAGCGTCGCCCCGACCGCCAGCAGGCCGAGGTTGGTGACGATGAAGATCCCGGCGAAGCCGGCCCACTGCTCGCGCCACTCGGCGGAGCGCAAGGTCCTCAATTCCTGCTCCGGAGCTCCGCCCGCTTGATCTTTCCGCTCGAGGTCTTGGGCAGCTCGTCGTGGAACTCGACGATCCGCGGGTACTTGTAGGGAGCCGTGACGCGCTTGACGTGATCCTGGAGCTCGCGCGCGAGCTCATCGGAAGGGCTGCCGTTGGCGAGCACGACGACGGCGCGGACGACCGAACCGCGCTCCTCGTCCGGCGCCGCCACCGCGGCGGCCTCCGCGACGGCCGGGTGGGAGACGAGCGCGGACTCCACCTCGAAGGGGCCGATCCGGTAGCCGGCGGAGACGATGATGTCGTCGTCCCTCCCCTCGAACCAGAGGTATCCCTCCTCGTCCTGCCGGACGTGGTCGCCGGTCGACCACCACTCGCCGTCGAAGGGGTCCTCGCCGAGGTAGCGGCTGAAGAAGCTGGGGACTGTCTCCGGCCGGACCTGGAGCTCTCCATCGATGACCCGCGTTTCGATTCCGGGCAGCGGTCTGCCCATCGACCCGTCGCGGCTCGGATCGTCCTCGTCGGGGCGCATCCCGCTGATCGCCCCGGTCTCCGTCTGTCCGTAGCCGTCGCCGATCCCGATGCCGATTGCCTCACGGAAGGCGCGTACCACCTCGGGGTTGAGCGGCTCGCCTGCGGAGACCATCCGGCGCAGCGAGCCGATCGGGCGCAGCTCGGTCCGCTTGGCGAGCATGCGGTACTCGGTCGGCGCCTGGCAGAGGACGTTGACGCGCTCGCGCCCGACGATTTCGAGGCGCTCCTCGGGGTCGAAGCGTGCGTCGTGGATCAGCGCCGCGGCTCCGCGTAACCAGGGCGCGATGAACACGTTCCGGGTCGACTTCGACCAGCCGGTTGCCGCCGTGCACCAGGCGAGCTCGCCCTGGCGCGCCCCGACCCAGTGCTCGGCCTGCAGGCGCTGACCGGTCAGGTAGCGCTGGGGATAGACGACGCCCTTCGGGTCGCCGGTCGTACCGGAGGTGAAGATGATCACCGCCGGGTCGTCGGGATCGAGGTCGGCGACCTCGGCGGGCGTCTCCTGAGGACGGTCCTCATCGAGGGCGTCGGCGACATCGGCCATGGTCATCGCCGGTACGCCGTCCGGCAGCTCGCCGAGCAGCGATTCCTCGCCGATGCAGAGCCTCGGGTTCGCCGCCAGCACCCGGAGCTCGAGGTCCTTGCGGCGCAGCTGCGGATTGCAGGGCAGCGCGACGGCCCCCATCCGGAAGCAGGCGAGCATGGTCACCACCCACTCGATCCGGCTGCCGGCGAGCGTCATCACCGCGTCCCCGCGCACGACCCCGCGCGCGGCCATCGCCCCCGAGAGCCCGGCGCTGCGCGCGATCAGCTCGCCGAAGTGCCACTCGCGCCGGTTGCCCCCGGAGTCGATGGCGACGATACCCAGCGTCGACGCGGGCGCCCGCTCCATCACGTCCTCGATGAAGTTCATCCCGGCCTAGTCTGCCGGAGCGGCGCTCGGGTCCGCCGAGCGGCTCAGCTAGGAGGTCTCGCCGGCGAGCCGGGCCCGCACCGCCGAAGCCGATGGCGCGACCTCATCCGAGAGCCGGGCGAGGAAGCCGGCGAGCGACGGCTGAAGCTCCAGCGCCCGGCGAACCAGGCTGAGACCGAGCTCTAGGTCGCCACGGGCGGCGCCCAGCCCGAGCCAGAGGAGGAGCTGTGGGTTCTCCTCCGAGAGTCCGACCGCCTCGGTGCCCGCCCGCATCGCTTGCTCGGGGTCGCCGGCCGCGGCGTGCTCCTCGGCGAGATCCAGCAGCGCAAAGGCGCGGTGAAGGCGGAGAGAGCGGGAGAGCTCAGCCAGCGGATCCTCGTTGTAGTCGATCCGCAGGTCGACGCTCCGCCGCCAGGGTTCCCCCTCGGCCGGGACAACCAGGAGCGCGGCCGACATCCGCCCGCGGGCATCCCCGCCCGCGGCCTCGCCGGCCTCCAGGGAGGCGAGCAGGCGGACCGCGAGCTCCCCGTCCGCCGCCTCGAAGGCCTCGGCCATCGTCTCGGGCACGCCCTCCGAGGCCATCATGTTCGCCTGGCAGCGGCAGTCAGCCCCGGTCGCCTCGCCGACCTGCGGGACGCAGGCGTCCCCCGTGAACCCCGCGGCGTCGCCCCCGGCGGCCAGCACCCCGAGCTGGCGCACCGCGGGGTTCGGGTCGGCAGCGATCAGCCTCTCGACGACCTCGGCGGCGCCGGCGCCCTCACGGAGCATCTCAAGGCCGCGAGGGCCGAAGGAGACTTCGACGAACGACTGCGTGGCGACGGCGCCCACGCCGGGTTCCGCGAAGGGCACGAGCCTGCCGACGCCGGGCCAGGCGGTGAAGACGGCCACGCCGAGCTCGCCGGTGGCCGGGTCGCGGGCCAGGATCGACGCGGTCATAGGACTAGCGGCGGAGCTCGGTGCCGTCGTAGAGCTTCTTGACGACCACGCCTCCGGGTGGAGCGGCCTCCACGCAGAGGTTGCAGAGCACGCACTCGTCCAGGTTCTCGCGGACGACGGAGACCTTGCCGTCGTCGTTCGCGTAGATGTCGACCGGGCAGACCTCCTCGAGCTTGGCAGCCGTCTCGGCGTCGTCCCGGATCTCGTCGGAGACCTCGACGTCGATGAAGATGCCGTGCAGTTCCCAGGTGTCCGCCATCAGACCTTCGCTCCCAGCCCTCCCTTGACCGCGTCGGGGATCTCATCGATCCGCTGCACGACCGGGATGCCCGCCGACTCGAGACGGGCGATCTTCTGCGTCGCGGAGTCCTCGGCGCCCTCGACGATCGTCCCGGCATGCCCGAAGCTCATGCCCTTCATCTCCTCCTCGTCCATGAACTTGCCGGCCATGAAGGCGACGATCGGCAGCTTCGAGTCGTTGGCCTCGCGCCAGTCGACCAGCTCGGCCTCCATCCGGCCGCCCGGCTCGGTGTAGATCACGATGGCTTCGGTCTGCTCGTCCTCCTCGAACAGCGGCATCAGCTCCGCGTAGGTCGAGCCGATGATCGCGTCCCCGCCGATCGAGACGGCGGTGGAGACGCCCAGCCCGGCGGCGGTGAGGGTGGACGAGATCTCTGTGGTCATGCCGCCGGAACGGGACATCACCCCGATCGGTCCCGGCTCGTAGGCCTTGGCGGCATCCTTGGCGGGCCCGCCGATGCCGCCCATCTTGCCGACGCCGGGGGCGATGATCCCGAGGCAGTTGGGGCCGATGATCCGCGCGCCGCGGAGGTTGGCGAGCTCGACCATCTGGGCGACGTCGCGGCGGGGGATGCGCTCGGTGACGATGACGATCAGCTTGATGCCGTTCTCGATCGCCTCGAAGACGGCGTCCTTGGTGAACGCGGGGGGGACCGTGACCACGGAGCCGTCGATCGGCCCGCCGTGGTCGGCGACCGCCTGCTGGACGGTGTCGAAGACGGGGACGCCGTGCACGTCACGGCCCTTGCGTCCCGGGGTGACGCCGCCAACGACCTTGGAGCCATAGTCGAGGCACTCCTTGGTCAGGTTGACCGCCTCGCGCCCCGTGATGCCCTGGACGATGAAGGTGAAGTCCTCGTTGAGCAGAATGCTCATGCCGCGGCCCCCTGGACCCTCTCCACGGCCTCTCCGGCCGCCTCCCACATCGAGGTGGAGCGGTCCTTGAACTCGACGCCGTACTTGCCAAGGATCTTCGCGCCCTCCTCCTCCCAGGCGCCGGGGATGCGAAAGACGGTGATCGTCTCGGCGGGGTCCTTGCCGAGCTCGAGGCAGGCCTTGATCACGCCGCGGGCGACGATGTCGACCCGGGTGTTGGAGACGATCGACATCATCACCGCGATCTTCTCGACGCCCGGCTTTTTCAGCACCTCCATCGCCAGGCCCTTGGACTTCGAGACCGACGGGTTGCCGCCGATCTCGGCGTAGTTGGCGGGCTGGCCGCCCTGCGAGCGAACCGCGTCGGTGAGCGTCAGCGAGCCACCGCCGGCGCCGATCACGAGCCCGAGGTTGCCCTTGAAGCCGTGATCCTTGCCCTGGATCACGCCGCGGTGGTCGGCGGCGTCGATCGCCTTGACGTTGCGCTCGAACTCGCTCGGCTCGTAGAGCTCGCGCGGCTCGTCGAGGTCGACGCCGATCTCGGTCAGCATCGCCTTCTGGCGGCCGACCGCCTCGTCCTCCATCTCCATGTGGGCGTCGAGCGCGACGAACGAGCCGTCGGACAGGCGCGCGAGCGGGTTGATCTCGGCCAGGGTCATGTCGTACTCGCGCTGCAGTCGCGCGAGCCTGGCGAGCACCGCGGTCGCCCGGTTCAGCTCCGAGCCGGTCATCCCGACCCGGGAGACGACCTGCTTCGCCTCGAAGTCCGAGATCGGGTGCAGGTTGGACAGGTGGCCGCGGCCGACGTGGTCGGGGTGTTCCTCGGCCACCTGCTCGATGTCGATCCCGCCCATGTCGCTGAACAGCATCATCGGCCGCTTCGCGCGCCCGTCCCAGAGGGTGGCCGCGTAGTACTCCTGCTCGACCTCGGCCTTCGGGTCGACCAGCACGCCGACCGGCATGTGGCCGCCGATCTCGAGCTCGAGGATCTCGGCCGCGTGAGCCTCGGCCTCTTCGGGCGTGTCGGCGAACTTCACGCCGCCCGCCTTCATCCGGCCGCCGGTCAGCACCTGCGACTTGATCACGGTCGACCCGCCGATCCGCTCGGCGGCCTCACGGGCCTCGGCCGTGGTCTTGGCGAACCCGTAGTCGGTGACCGGGATCCCGGCCCGCTCGACGATCCGGCGTGACTCGTACTCGTAGAAGCGCATGGACGCGGCGCGGGAGACTAGACGAACAGCGGGGTGAAACCGGGCGACAGCCGGGTACGGCACAATGCCCGACCTGTTCTCGCCCAAGGGGGGCCTGCGTCACAATCGACACTAAGGAGTTGAGCGGAACCTTGACCGAAACGACGGCCGCGACCGAGACGATCACCAAGAACCCGAAGCTCATCGCTTGGGTCGAGGAGATCGCCGAGCTGACCCAGCCCGACTCGATCCACTGGTGCGACGGATCGGCCGAGGAGTACGACCGGCTCTGCCAGGAGCTCGTCGACGCCGGCACCTTCACCAAGCTCTCCGAGGCGAAGCGCCCCAACTCCTACCTCGCGCGCTCGGACCCTGGCGACGTCGCCCGGGTCGAGGATCGGACCTTCATCTGCAGCCAGCGCTCAGAGCAGGCCGGGCCCACCAACAACTGGCGCGATCCCGCGGAGATGCGGGACACGCTGCGCGGACTGTTCGACGGCTCGATGAAGGGCCGGACGATGTTCGTCGTCCCGTTCTCGATGGGCCCGATCGGCTCGCCGATCTCTCACATCGGCGTCCAGCTCACCGACTCGGCCTACGTCGCGGTCTCGATGCGGATCATGACCCGGATGGGCGACGCGGCGCTCGAGGCGCTCGGCGCCAACGGCGAGTTCGTCCCCTGCGTGCATTCCGTGGGGATGCCGCTCGACGAGGGGGTCGAGGACGTCCCGTGGCCCTGCAACGCCGAGAACAAGTACATCGTCCACTTCCCGGAGACGCGCGAGATCTGGTCCTACGGCTCGGGCTACGGCGGCAATGCGCTGCTCGGCAAGAAGTGCTTCGCGCTGCGGATCGCCTCGGCGATGGCCCGCGACGAGGGCTGGATGGCCGAGCACATGCTGATCCTCAAGCTGACCTCGCCCCAGGGCGAGGTCAAGTACGTCACCGGCGCCATCCCGTCGGCCTGCGGCAAGACCAACTTGGCGATGCTGATCCCGACGCTCCCCGACTGGACGGTCGAGACGGTCGGGGACGACATCGCCTGGATGAAGTTCCGCGAGGACGGCCGCCTCTACGCGGTCAACCCCGAGGCCGGGTTCTTCGGCGTCGCTCCCAACACCAGCCACAAGACGAACCCGAACGCGATGGACACGATCGAGCGCAACTCGATCTTCACCAACTGCGCGCTCACCGACGACGGCGACATCTGGTGGGAGGGGATGACCGGTGAACCGCCCGCGCACGCGATCGATTGGAGGGGCAACGACTGGACCCCCGATTCCGAGGGACCGGCGGCCCATCCCAACGCCCGCTTTACGACCCCGGCGTCGCAGTGCCCGTCGATCGCCCCGGAGTGGGAGGACCCGGCCGGCGTGCCGATCGACGCCTTCCTGTTCGGCGGCCGCCGGGCGACGGTGCAGCCGCTGGTCAGCGAGGCGTTCGACTGGGAGCACGGGGTCTTCCTCGGCGCGACGATGTCCTCGGAGACGACCGCCGCCGCCGCCGGCGAGGTCGGCCAGCTGCGCTTCGACCCGATGGCGATGCTGCCGTTCTGCGGCTACAACATGGCCGACTACTTCGGCCACTGGCTGGAGCTCGCCCGCCAGCACTCCGGCCGGATGCCGCTGATCTTCGTCGTCAACTGGTTCCGCAAGGACGCCGACGGCAGGTTCCTGTGGCCGGGCTTCGGCGAGAACAGCCGGGTGCTCGAGTGGGTCTTCCGCCGCTGCGACGGCGAGGGCGAGGTGGTCGAGTCCCCGATCGGCCTGGTGCCGGCCGAGGGCGAGCTCAACCTCGACGGGCTCGAGGTCTCGCCCGAGGCGATGCGCCAGCTGCTCACCGTCGACGCCGAGAAGGTCAAGGCGCAGCTGCCGCAGGTGGAGGAGTTCCTCGCCCAGTTCGGCGACCGCCTGCCGGCCGAGATCGGCCTGCAGCTCGAGGCGCTCAAGCAGCGGCTCGGCTGACGCTACCCAGTGGTCAGGGCGCGTAGCGCTCGAGCCCGGCCCTGACCCCGGCCGCGATCGGTGCCGTGCCGCCGTCGGCGACGAACACGTGGCGCAGCTCGCCCTCGACCACCGTCTCGCCGGCGCGCTCGATCGCCAGCTCGCTGGTCAT
>JBKOYL010000096.1:0-4989 GCA_046725395.1 Actinomycetota bacterium
GGCGGGAAATCCGGCGTCTCGCCCAGCGCGACAGCCGCCCCGTCCCCGGCGGCGAGCTGCTGACCGCCTTCGTCGATGGCCAGGTCCGCGCCGCCCTCTCGCTGACGAGCGGCGAGGCGATCGCCGATCCGTTTCACCGGACCGACGAGCTGGTCTCGATGCTCGCCCTGCGCCGCTCCGAGCTACGCGCGCTCGAGCAGCCCCATCGTGGCAAGCGTCTTCGCGACGCCCTCCTCCAGCGGCGTCGTCCGCCAGCCGAGTTCGCGTCCCGCCTTGGATGAGTCCGGGCGAGCCTGCCACAGGAAGTAATGCAGCTGGCCGCGCGGTGCGAGGGGCGGACGCCGCGTCAGCTTCGAGATGCCCTCGGTGAGGGCCGAGACGGCGTGTGCGACCGGAACGGGCATGCGCGGCGGTATGCGGCCTCGACCGGCCACGCGCACCACGGTCTCGGCGATCTCCCTGAAGTCCGCGTAGGTGTCGGCGAGGATGTAGCGCTCGCCGTCCCTCCCCTTCTCTGCCGCCAGCAGATGTCCGGCGGCGACTCCACCGGTGAAGACCAGACCGCTTCCTCCGGGGGGCAGGGCTGGGAGGCGCTTCTTGATCAGGGGCTCGAAGAGGCCCTTGTCGAACGAGACGCTCGCCGAGGGCCCCGGGCCGTACACCGCCGAGGGATTGAGGATCACGACCCCCATCCCGTCGCGCTCGGCGAGTACCAGCTCCTCGGCGCGCTGCTTGGAGCGCTCGTAGGCCGTGCCCTTCGGCTGGTCTGCGAGCATCGTCTCGTCGAAGCGCTCGCCGGTATTTGCATGGAAGACGTCGTGGGTCGAGGTGTGGATGAAGCGGCGGACGCCGGCGCGCTTCGCGGCGTGCGCCAACGCGCCGCTGCCGAGTGCGTTGACGCGCTCGAAGATCCCTTCGTCGCGGACCCACTGCTCCGGCAGCCCCATCGAGTTGAAGACCAGTTCGCATCCGTCGACCGCGGTGGAGAGCGTGTCGGGTTCGGTGACGTCCCCCTTGACCGGCTCGATGCCGGCGGGGAGTACGCTCGCGGCGCGCTTGGGATCGCGGACCAGGGCCCGCACGTGGTCGCCCCGGTGCAGCAGTGCGGAAGCGATGGCGTGGCCAACCTTCCCCGTCGCCCCGGTAACGAGGGCCCGCATGCGCCCATCCTACGCTCGGGCAGGACCCCCGTCTCCGTTGCCGCCGTCTGAGCCCGCCCGCCCGTCGGAGTCCGTGCGCCCGCCGTCCGTGCCCCGGACGCCGGCCAGGACCTCCTCGGCGAGCCTGGCGCCGTCGCGCGGGTTCAGCGGGGTGCTCACGATCCGCACCACCACGTCGTCGCGGTCGAGCTCCTCGACGGCGATGTGGGGCGGGTAGCGGAGGGGGACGCTGATCGACTCCTGCAGCATCTCCTGCACCTCCCGCGGGCTGGTCTCACCGGCGAAGCGGGCGCGCAGCTCCGCGCGCTCGGGCTCGCGGAGCGGGGTCACCGCGCACTGGATCAGCACGCCGTTGCGGCGTCGCGGGTCCGAGCCGGCGAATGTGCCGCTTTGCATGGAAAGCGCCACTTTCGGATGACGCGAGACACTACGTGGGCGATGTCGGAGGAGAACGTGGAAGTGGCACGCGGAATGGTGGATGCCGTCAATCGGCTTGACATTGACCCACTGGTCGCTCTCGTCCGTCCCGATGTCGAATGGGATGACACCGAGGGGTTTCCGGGAATCCGAGGCGTCTACCGCGGCCGAGCGGGAATGCGAGAGTGGTGGGACCGCGCCTGGTACTTCCTCTGGTTGGTGGACGGGGAGATCGCTAGGTGGAAGCTCTTTTGGGCGAGGGGTGACGCCCGCAAAGCCGCCGGGCTGCGGGAGTAGGCGATGCCACAGGAGAACGTCGAGATCGTGCGGCGCGCCCTCACCGAGCTCGGCCACGAGACCTTCGCGCGGGACTTCATCTGGGACGTGCGGACCTTTCGGGACTACCCGTGGCCGGCCAGGGAGTACCAAGGGTGGAGCGGCTTCGCCGAGTTCTGCGAGGAATGGGTGAGTCCCTATGACGAGTGGGACCAGCAGGTCGAGGATCTTCGCGCCGCTCCGGGGAACCGGATCGTGGTTGCGTCTCATCAGCGAGGGCGCTTGCGGGACACCCACGCGTGGGTGGACGAGCGTTACGGCCTCGTCTATACCCTCGAGGGGGGATTGATCCGGCGGGTGCAGATGTACCGAACTCCGGAGGAAGCCCTCGAAGCCGCCGGGCTGCGGGAGTAGGCGATGTCCGAGCAGAACGTCGAACTGGCCCAGCGCGCCTCCGAGATGTTCAACCGGAGGGATCTGCACGGGTTTCTGGCACTGATGGCTGGGGAGGTGACGTTCCAGCCGCAGATGGGCCCTAGGTCCGAGGGCCACGATGGAGTCCGTCGCTTGTGGAACACCCTTATCGGGGAGCCTGGCTTCACCGTCGAGGTCGTCAGGCTGCGCGACCTTGGTGCTGACCTGGTGCTGGCAGCCGTTCACGCTCGGGGCGAGGGCGTCGGGGCCGGTGAACAAATCTATTGGGTACCCAGCCGCTGGCGGCGAGGAGAGTGCTTCTGGTGGGGCCTGTTCTTGGATGAGCAAGAGGCCCTCAAAGCCCTCGGCCTGCGGGAGTAGGCGATGTCGGGGGACAAGGTCGAGCTTCTGCGCCGGTCTATGGCACACGAGCGGGTAGGTGCCTCCCGGATTCGGGTATCCGGATGGCATGGGTGAGACGCAGGTTGGCGAGCGGTGGACGCTCCGCGACGGATCGGTGGTGACCGTCAGGCAGCTCGAGCCGGAGGACCGGCGGCTGGTACAGGAGGTGTTCGATCGGATGGGCGAGGAGGCACGCTTTCGACGTTTCCTCGCCTTCAAGAAGCAGCTCTCGGCAAGGGACATGGAGACCTTGACCGCGGTCAACCATCACCAACACGAGGCGCTGGTGGCGCTCGATGAGGAGACCGGGGAGGCATTGGGGGTGGCCCGGATGCTGCGGGAGGCGGGGAAGCCCGACACCGCCGAGGCGACGGTCGCCGTGGCCGATGCATGGCAGGGGCGTGGCCTGGGCGGCAGGCTGATGGAGCGCCTGGTGAGCAGGGCGCGCGAGGAGGGCGTGCGGCGCTTCACCGCCGTGCTCCTGACGCGCAACCTGGCGATGCTGCATCTGTTCGAGCGCGTTGGCTCGGCGCGGGTCGTTCGCCGCTACGGGGACAGCATCGAGCTCGAGGTCGAGCTGCCCTTTGACACCGGCGCGCCGGCCGAGGCGGTGCGCGCCGCGGCCGCCGGCGAGGTGGAGCTGCGCCACCCTCCGTAGTTCACTCGACGGAGTGTCGCTTCCCATGCAAAGCGGTAGCGAAGCGGCTCCGCGGAGCCACTGCTGCAATGCGCGATTAGGGGCACAGCCGATCCTTAGTGCTGGGTTCGGGAGAAGCAGGAGCGCCAGAACTGGGCGAGTTGGACCGCTAAGGGGCAGCCGGACGCGCACCTGCCTGATGTGAAGCGGCGCTGAGGCGAAGGCGGCGGGACGCCGGGGGCCTTCTTCGGGAAGAGCGCTGGTGGGGGAGGGGTCTCGCGGCCCTCGCGCGCCCTGCTGGGCGCGCCCGGGACATCGGTCGGAAGGAGACCGGATGGACCGATGGTCAGGCGGGTTTGGACAGGCGTTCTATGGGTGAGCGCCGACGCCTGGTTTGACGCGGAAAGCGAGCGCGATTCTGTGCGTTCCGGGAGGTTGCGGGCTGATCGCCTCCACGCGGTAGCGGCACTGACCGAGGACGTGGTGCTTGCTGCTCGGCCGCATGGAAAACGGCGGTTCAGCGAGATACCGCGTGGGAGATCTCAGACCGCGGCCCGATTCGGTGTAGGCTGCGTCGTCCGTTTGGGCGTCTTCCTCGTCCGCAAAGGGGTTTCGAATGCTTCACCGCAAGTTGTTGGTCGCGATTGCCGGTCTGACCGTCGCCTCGGTGGCAGCCGTCTCGGTTGCGCTCGCGGCTCCGGCCGAGCCGGGTTCGGGTTTCTCAAAGCACACTGCCATAGAGGCCGATTTCGGCAGCACCTTTGCCTCCAACCTTCTCGCGCCACGTTCGATCAAGCAGGGCTGCGGGGCCGACCGAAACAACCACGCGGTCTGGTTCAAGTTCACACCGCCGATCAGCGCCACAGTCGAGGCGACCACGGAGGGCAGCAGTATCGACACGGTCCTCGCCGTTTATCAAAACGGCAAGAGGCTCGACTGTGACGATGACTCGGGTTCGGGGTTTGCGTCAAGCCTCACATTTGAGGCCACTGCGGGGACCACGTACTACTTCACCGTTACCTCGTTCGACGACAGTGCTGGCGGACTCATCCAGCTGAACCTGGGCATTCTCTGATCGTCCGCGAGTCCGTAGGGACCACGCTCGGGTAAGAGCGCCGGGCCGGGCGCTAGCCGATCTCGAGATGACCCGCTGCAGGGCGCCGCGTTTCGGCTCCATCTTCGTCAACGTCGTCGGGACTGAGTTTTCTTGTGTTCAGACGTCGCCGGAGGCGCGCTGAGGGCAACGCGGGGGCAACGCCTAGGGCAACACCTCGCGAACCCGACGCACGCCGCAAGCAGCGGTCTGTCTTGGCGATCCGGCCACCCCTCTCCCGGCAGTCGCTGCCGGGGGCTGCGTCCAATTCCTGACCCTCGCCTATTCGGCTTGCACGAGGGGTCAGCCTTTGAAACAGTTAGCGGACACGGGCGTCTCCCGGCCCTGCGTTTATCGCGAAGACGGGCGGCGCTCACTGGAAAGAAGGAAGGAAGATGGGTAAGCGATCAGCGACCGCGGGGGTAGTGGCGGCGGGGATGATGGTGGGCGCCCTGCTCGGCGCGGGGCCAGCGGGGGCGGCCGGCGGTATCTGCGTCGCCGCCAACAGCGCGGTGCGAGTGCAGCAGGGAAGCACGTCCTGCGACGCGAACGGCACGGGCTCGGTGGCGATCGCCAAGGGGACCGATAGC
>JBKOYL010000026.1:0-41119 GCA_046725395.1 Actinomycetota bacterium
ACTCCTCGAGGCCGGCGTGTTGGGGCTGGGGGCCCGGGATGCGTTCGGCCCATCGCTGACCGCTCTGGCCATCTCATCGACCGCCCGGGCGGCCCTGCTGGGACGCGGAGGTCGCCTGACCGATCAGCCGATCTACCGCGCTGCCGCGGAGTGTCTCGGCGACGTGGTCGCGGCGCGGATGATTCCCGACAAGCTCCTGCTCTCGACCGAGCTCGGCATCGACCTCGTGGCCGCCGGTGTGGAGCGCGAGGGCGAGGTTCTTTGCGTGCTGGGCGGCACCGCCGAGCGGGCCAAGGAGATCGCGACCGCCCTCCAGGCGGGGCTCGCCCCGGATGCCAGGGATCCCCGCACCGGGGAGTCGATGGGCGCCCTGGTGAGGGCGGTCGAGGTGGAGACCGCCTCGCATCAGGGAGTGGAGGTCGTCCGCGCCCAGCTTCAGCCTGTCCCGGGGCAGGAGCGGGGCTTTCTGTTCGGCGCCATCGCTCGAGGCAGCCTGGTCGAGCTGATCAACGGACGCTGAGGGCATTCAGTGGAGCCACCCACTCGAGTGCAGCCGTCGAGCTATGCGATTGTCGCGACGGGCAGGCTCGCCAGCCAGTCCCGCACGGCCGCGCCCACCGCGGCAGTGTCAGCCTTCAGGCCGTGGTCCCCGGGGACCTTCACCACCTGCCGATTCGGCCCGGCGGGGGGCATCCCGAAGCGGTCACTCTCCCCCTGGACGACGAGCACCGGGACGCGCACCGCCTCGAGCTCCGCGAGCCGGCTCTGCGGCGGCTTGTCGCCCCGGCGCGGAGGCAGCAGCGGAAAGGCGAGGCAGAGGATCCCCGCCGCGCCCGTCGATTCCACGGTGCGGCAGGCGACCCGGGCGCCGAGGGAGCGGCCCCCGGCGATCAGCGGCAGCCCGGCGAGCTCCTCTGCACGGAGACGCTCGATCACCGCCACCCATGCCTCGTCGAGCCGCTTCGCCGACGCGGGGGAGCGCCGGCCCGCCACCCGGTAGGGCTGCTCGACGAGGGCGACCGTGAAGCCCACCTCGACCGCGGCCTCCGCCGCGGCGACGAGGTCGGGCGCCTCGACCCCGCCGCCGGCGCCGTGGCCGAGAGCCAGAGCCGCGCGCGGGGAGGCCGCGGGGCGGAGGTGCGCCTTGGCGGGCCCGGATGGCGTCTCGATCAGCTCGGCGGCCACGGTGCGACTCTAACCGGGGCTCCCTGCGGCCAGGCTACCTGCGGATGTGGCAGCGCGCCTACAAGCGCCAGCGACGGCGTGATGCGATGGAGCTAGCCGGACTCGAACCGGCGACCTCCTGGGTGCGATCCAGGCGCTCTCCCAACTGAGCTATAGCCCCGGGTGGGTACCTCTATGGGTGCTGACGTGTTGGCCCGCAGCCGAGCTGGCATGCGCGCCGAAGCCAAGGATACGCTGTCCCAGCAGAGCTTCGGATGGCGGCTCAAAAAGCCGGAAATTGGTCGGTTGAATGCAGCTCTCAGGCGTGCGCCCAGCTATCACATCTGGACTGCACCGCCTAAGCTTTGATCCCTTCGAGGGAGGTCAACCCGCGCACCATGGGCATACTGGACGACGCTATTCGCGAACACCTCGATCTGAAGCGAAAGCACGGCGCTCGCGACGCCGAGCTGCGGGAGATCGAGGACGAGGCCTTCGGTTCGAGCGACCAGCCGGACCCGTTCGCCGCCGGCGAGCTGTTCAACGAGATGTCGGGGGGCGGAGCCGCCCAGAGGAGCTCCGCGGCACCCGCCGCCGCGGAGATCGCCGATCGGCCCGGTCCGGGCCTCGGCGGGGAGGAGCCGACCCGTCTGGTGGAGCCCGAGGGGCTTCGCCGCGACCCGGAGGCACCCGACCGCGTGGAGAGCCCTGCGCCCGAGCCCACCGCGGATGAGGCCCGCGCTGGGTCGCTCGAGGAGCCGGTCAGTCCGCCCGAGCGCATCACGCCGATCCCCGGGCAGACCGAGTTGCCGCACCCCACCGAGATCCCGGGGCAGGAGCCGCTCGATCAGGCGCTCGAGGGCCGCCGGCCAACGGAGGCGGAGCCCGAGCCGCCGTCGCCCTCGGAGTCGCTCGAGGAGCTGATCGCGGAGGAGGAGCCGTTCCCCGAGGACGCCGCGGCGCCGCCACCTGCCTCCGGCGAGCCGGTCGAGGCACCGCACCCAGCGTCCAAGGAGATGCGGCCGCCGCGTGAGCCGGAGGAGATGACGACGCCTCCTGGGTCCGAGGAGATGGCCGCGCCGCCGGAGCCGGAGAGCTCGGTTCCCGAGCCACCTCCCCCTCCTCCGCCCCCGGGGCCCGAGCCCGCGGGCCGCGCCCGTGGCCGGGTCGACGTTCCAACCCAGGAGCATCCGCCGCCCGGCGAGACCGGCGGCGTCCCGGCCGTGCCGCCGCGCGAGCCCGAGCTCGAGTCCGAGCCGGAGCCGGCCCCCGAGCCCGAGCCGGAGCCCGCTCCGGAACCCGAGCCGGTGGAGTCCGCCGGTCCGGCGCTCTACGACTTCGAGACCGATGAGGAGCCGCTCGCGGGCGGGCCCTCCGAGGAGCCGCCCGATGAGTTCGAGGCGCTGGGCCCGGCCGACGAGGAGGCGCCGTACCTGGACGAGGAGGAGCCATATGCGGAGGAGCCCGGCTCCGGCGTCGAGGAGCCGCTGGAGGAGCCCGGGACCGAGGTCCGGCCGGCCCTGGAGGACACGGAGACCTACGAGGGCGGTGGCCTGGACCCGGAGGAGGCCTACGAGGAGGACGAGGGCGACGAGGGGCTCTGGTTCGAGAAGGGCCCGCCCAAGGACTTCGACTTCGACTGAGTCACTGGGGTCGCGCCCTCACACATACCCGCGGGTGCGGCTCGCCTCGACCACCCGCTCGATCCCCACCAGGTAGGCCGCCTGGCGGAGCGAGATCCGCTCTTCCTTGGCGCGCGCCGACACGTCGCGGTACGCGCGGCGCATGATGCCGCCGAGCTTGTCGTTCACCTCCCGCTCTGACCAGCGGAAGTGCTGCAGGTTCTGGACCCACTCGAAATAGGAGCAGACGACGCCCCCTGCATTGGCCATCACGTCGGGGATCACGTGGACGCCCTTGTCGTGGAGGATCTGGTCGGCCGCGGGCGTGGTGGGGCTGTTCGCGCCCTCGATTACCAGCCTCGTGTTGATCCGGTCCGCGTTGCCCTCGTGGATCATGCCGCCGAGGGCCGCCGGGATCAGCACGTCGCACTCGATCGCCAGGAGGTCGTCGGGGCTGATCATCTCGGTGCCGGGGAATTCCGTGAGCATGCCGCCCTCGCGGAGGTGGGTCGCCAGTGCGTCCGCGTCGATCCCCGCCTCGCCGCGGATCGCGCCCGACGCGTCGGAGACCCCGACCATGCGCGCCCCGAGCTGCTGGAGGATGCGGGCGGCCCATGAGCCGACGTTCCCATAACCCTGGACGACGAAGGTGCAGTCCGGGGGGGTCAGGCCGATCTGCGGGGCGGCCTCCCTGAACATGTAGACGCAGCCGCGGCCGGTTGCCTGCTCGCGGCCGTAGGAACCCTCGAGCGAAATCGGCTTCCCGGTGCAGATCGCAGGGGTGTGGCCGTGGAGCTTGCCGTACTCGTCCATCATCCAGGCCATTACCTGGGCGTTGGTGTTGACGTCAGGGGCGGGGATGTCGCGGGTCGGGCCGAGTACCTTCTCGATCTTGTCCATGAACGAGCGCGTGATCTGCTGCAACTCGGAGCGGTCCAGGTCGCCCGCAGGGCAGTTGACGCCTCCCTTGGCCCCGCCGAAGGGGACATTCGCCACCGCGGTCTTCCAGGTCATCAGCGAGGCGAGGGCACGAACCTCGTCTATGTCGATCTCGGGGTGGAAGCGGACGCCGCCCTTGTAGGGGCCGCGGGCGCCGTTGTGCTGGATGCGGTAGCCGGAGAAGGTGTGGATGCGGCCGTCGGAGAGCTTCACCGGGATCTGAACCGTGACCTCGCGGTAGGGCTCCCAGAAGACGACCCGCAGGTCGTCCGGCAGTTCGAGTCGCTCCACCGCTCGGTCGAAGTAGTGCCGAACGATGTCGAGGTTCGAGATCTCCGCCCGCTGCCCGGGCTTTGGTACGCCCGCGCCAATCGCCGCCTCCTTGGCCTTCTCCACCGCCTCGGGGCCGCGCCCGGTTTCCGTCTGCTCGGCTGTCTTCGGCGTGCTCGCCATCTCCCTCGAGGGCCCGTTCGGCAGCCTGGCCAGTGTCTCACACGACTACCCCATGGGGTTCCCGTCCGCGCGCCTACAATCGGGCCCCACGGGGCCATAGCTCAGTTGGGAGAGCGCTTCCCTTGCACGGAAGAGGGCGCGGGTTCGAGTCCCGCTGGCTCCATCGGCTCGTATGGGCAACCTGATCTACTCCGCGATCGCCTCCCTCGATGGATACATCGAGGACCGGGACGGCAACTTCCACTGGGCCAGGCCGGACGAGGAGGTCCACAGGTTCATCAACGACCTGGTACGGCCCGTAGGCATCCACCTCTATGGGCGCCGGATGTACGAGACGATGCTCGCCTGGGAAACCGACCCCGCCCTGGCCGCCCACTCGGAATACACCAGCGACTTCGCCGAGATCTGGCAGGGGGCCGACAAGATCGTCTTCTCGAGGACCCTTAAGCAGGCGCCCACCCGCAGGACGCGGATCGAGCGAGAGTTCGATCCCGATGCCGTCCGCGAGATCAAGGCGTCCGCAGACAGGGACCTGACGGTCGGCGGTCCCGGGCTCGCTGCCGACGCGCTCAGGGCCGGGTTGGTCGACGAATGCCACCTCTTCCTCGCTCCGGTGATCGTCGGCGGCGGCAAGCGAGCGCTTCCCGATGATGCCCGGATCGATCTCGAGCTGGTGGACGAGCGCCGCTTCAGCGCCGGCATGGTCTTCCTGCGCTACCGCCTCAGCTAGGCCCGGGCGCGTGTCGAATCCGGGAACCCGTGCTCGCCGCACAGCCTGACGAAGTGGGCGGGGACGACGTGCTCGATCGGCGTGAGCTCTCCCTGCTGCCGGACGAACAGCATGACCTCGTCGCGCCCTCCCGGTCCTACCGGCTGTACCAGCCGGCCTCCGTCCGTGAGCTGGGAGGCGAGCGGCTCGGGCACGCGGGTGAAGGCGGCTGAGACCACGATCGCGTCGAACGGCGCCGCCGACGGAAGGCCGGCGGTCCCGTCACCGACCACCACCTCGACGTTGGCTACGCCCTCACGAGCCAGGTTGCGGCGCGCGGTTGCCGCCAGGTCGGCGAAGCGTTCAATGCTGAAGACGCGGTCGGCCAAGCGCGCCAGAAGCGCGGTCTGAAAGCCGTGGCCCGTCCCCACCTCGAGCACGCTCTCGCCACCTCGCAGCCCGAGCGCGGCGACCATACGGGCGGTCAGGGAGGGCTGGGTGGTCACCTGTCCGTGGGGGATCGGGATCGGCCGGTCAAGGTAGGCGTGATCGGCCTCCTCGATGGGCACGAAGCCCTCTCGCGGAACCTCCCTGAGGGCGCGCAGCACCCGCTGGTCGCGGACACCCGCTTCCCGCGCCGCCCGGACCAGGGCCTCCGGCCCGTCCGACCTCGATCGCTCATCGGGGCGGCCGACCATCGGCTCAGAAACGTCTCCAGAGCATGAGCAGCACGCTCGCGGCGACGCTCAGGACCACCATCAGCCCGAGCGGGATGTAGATCGTCAGCCCGCCGCGGCGGACCACGATGTCCCCGGGCACACGATCGAGCCCGAGCTTGCTCGCCAGCAGCAACGCGCCCCCGATCGCGGCCAGCACGGCCGCGGCGATCAGCAGCGCCTTGGCGATCCACTCCACGACGGCCTCGACTTGTGAGCTCTACCGGTCCTTGGTTCCGTGGGAACCCGTCGCCGGCGGGCCCGTCTCGCCACCGGTCGTATCCTCGATCACCTTCCGCTCGATCCTCTCCAGCTCGAGATCGAGTTCCCGGTCGGCGATCATGCCGCGCAGCCCGCCTGTGATCGTGCGCGCCCACAGGCGCCGCGCCACCGCGACCTCGGTGTGTCCGGCGGCATCCTTCTCGTACTCCGCCCACTCGACGCAGACGTTGCGGTCGCCGGGCGGCACGTCGTCCGGCAGCGGCGCGCCCTTCCCGTAGAGAACGATCCGCGCCGACCAGCCGTGGGGGCACAGCTTCTGCATCTGCTCGCGCATGTAGCGCTCCCGCATGAACATCGGGTCGTGCCGGCGCCGGAACCGGGTGAGCAGCAGGACGGTCGCCGTCAACAAAGCGCAAGCCAGCAGCGTCGCGCCGACGATCTCGATCGGGAGCCCGAGCCCGCTGTCCGCTTTCTGCTGCGTGTTCTGCAGACCAAGGATGTGCACCGCGGCTGTCATCGCCGTACCGAGCACATCATCCATAGTTCGCCTCGCAACTCCAAACGGTCCAACGCCGCTTGCAATCCATATACCCGCGGTGCCGCCTCGCAAAGGCGGGCGTCCGGTTCAGTAGAAGGCGCAGGTGCTGGCCAGGACGATCACGACCGCGACCGGGCAGCCGACCAGGCTGATCAAGGCCGGGACCCAGCGCCGCAGCACCAGGGCGCCCACCCCCGCCGTCATCCCGGCGACCGCTGCCACAGCCGCCACCGAGTCGATCGGCTCGGTCCAGGTCGGCGGGCTGGCGTCGGCCTCGCAGCCCGGCTGTCCGAGGACGAAGACGAGCGCCAGCAGGCAGGTCAAGCCCGTCAGGGCGAGGGAGGCGAGGGTGAGCCAGCCGGCGAGCTCCTCCATGCGGGAGCGCTTCGCCTGTCCCGCCGTACCGACGTGGATCGCGAGCTTGCCGATCTGCATCACCCTCTCCCGGACGCCGTCGGCTTGGCTCTGCTCCGCCCAGCCCTCGGCACGGCCGATCAGCGTCCCGGCCGCGGCCGCGACCAGGAGCCCGACGGGGACCAGCAGCGTGGCCCCGGGCGGTGGCGCGAGGGAGCTCCCATCCGTGGCGAGCAGCAGGACGACCGCCGCGATGCCCAGCCAGACGCCCAGCACCCCGAGGTTCGTGAAGATCCGTGGCCATTCCGTCCGTGTGTTCCGGCGCAGCTCGTAGGCGCTCGCCACCGCCGCGAAAGCCAGGATCGCAAACGCATACACCCAGGCCCGGGAGTCGTACTGGTCCTGTAGCGGCTCGGCGGCGCGAAGACGCGCCACCTGCTCGCTCAGCCGCGCGTTCATGCAGGTCGGGCTCTCGGGCTCACAAGGAGGCGCGGAGACGTCCGGCAGCCGCGACTCGGTGTGGATCAGGTCGACCGTCGCCGCGGCGAGGATCAGCGCTGAGAGCGCCAGGCACGCGAGTGTGGAACGCGAGGGCGGGCGCCGGGGCGATCCGTGCGCTGTGGGCACCCGGGATCTCAGCCCTGCGGCGGCCGCTTGGCCGGGCCGGTCGGGGATAGGCTCGGGACCGCGCCCTCCTCGACGAAACCGGCGCGAAGCAGCGCGGGAACCTGTCGCAGGGGGTTCGGCGAATCGAGGATGGCGACCCCCAGCTGGCGGCGCCCGACCCTGGCGGTGGTGACGTAACAGCGTCCCGCCCCGTCGGTGAACCCCGTCTTCAGCCCGGTGACCTGCGCGTGCGGAAGCCCGGGCAGGCCGTGCTGGAGGAAGTAATGGTTATTGGAGAGGTAGAGGCGCTTGCCCTTGATCGGAAAGCGCGGCTTCGCGTACCGGGTCCGGGCGATCCGTGCGATACGGGAATTGGCCAGGTCGGCGCGGGCGAGCGCCGCGAGGTCGAGGGCGCAGGAGTAGTTGTGGCGATCGCGCAGCCCATTCGGAGTGGAGAAGTGGGTGCAGGAGAGGCCCATCGCCCGGGCCAGCCGGTTCATCTGCTTGATGAAGCGGGTCACGGTCCCGCCGTCGTGCTCGGCCAGGGCCACCGCCGCGTCGTTGGCGGAGATCATCATTAGCGCCTGTAACAACGCCTCGAGCGGGACCTTGCGTCCGCGAGGCAGCAGCCCGGTGGCGGAGCCGGGGGTATGCGCCGCCTTGGCGCTCACCATCACCCGCTCGTCCGGCGAGTCGCGCTGCGCGACGATCAGCGCCGTCATCATCTTCGTCAGGCTGGCGATCGGGTGCTCGAGCCGGGGATGGCGCTGCCACAGGACTCGCCCCGTTTTCACGTCGAAGAGCACCCCGGCCTTCGGCGGGTGCTTGAACCGGTGGCGGACAGGAAGGGGCGCCGTAACCGGCTGAAGCGCGAACCGCCGGGCGCTGGCTGCCACCGAGGCGCCTATGGACGGCTCTGCCGGCGGCGAGAGGTCGCTGCCGGCGGCGGATCGCTTGGTTGTCGGGATCCCGGCCTCCTCACCGGCGATTGGCGCCCGCTCGGTCCCCGTCGTGGAGGTCGACCCGCCCTGACCGGCGCGCTCGGGCCAGATCGCCACCGCGATCAGCGCGCTCGCGCCGAAGGCGATCACGAGCCCCGCGGTGGCGGCGATTCGTTTAATCATCAGGAGGGTTGCGCAGGGCGCCGATCAACCCCGCGGCGATCATCACGACGATCAGCAGCGAGACCCCGTAGAGCGCGATCGCTCCGATGTCGCCGTAGGTCCGCAGTTCCAGCCCGGTGTCGACGATCACGTAGACGGTTACGGCGGCGAAGAAGCCGCAGAAGATCAGGCCGAGGATCAGCAGGGCGTTGCGGAGGTCTGGGTCCAATGTGAGCTAGTAGCCGGGCAGGCGCGGCTCGGGGCGGCGGTCGCGCGCCCCGAGCAGCATCAGGCCCGCCACCGCCAGGCCGAACGCGAACCCGCCCACGTGGGCGAAGTAGGCGACCCCCTGGCCGCCTCCCGACTCGACCGCGACCTGCCCCAGCGCTGGGATGAACTGAAGGATGAACCAGACCGCGAGCAGGATCAACGCCGGTATCTCGACCAGCGTGACGAAGAAGATGATGAAGACCAGGGTCAGGACCCGGGCTCGCGGATAGAGCAGCGCGTACGCGCCCAGAACCCCGGCGATCGCCCCGCTCGCGCCGATCGTCGGCGCCGTGGAGGAGGTATCGATCACGGACTGGGTGTAGACGGCGATCAGCCCGGCGAGCAGGTAGAAGAGCGCGAACCGCAGGCGTCCCAGTCGGTCCTCGATGTTGTTCCCGAACACCCAGAGGAACAGCATGTTCCCGGCGATGTGCAGCCAGCCGCCGTGCATGAACATCGATGTGAACAGGGTCATCCACCAAGGCTTCTCGTCGATCGTGAAAGGCCCGAGGTCCGAGCCCGGATTCTCCTCGCTGCGCGCCTGTGCGCGGTCGTACTTCTTCGTCCCGGGGCAGACGACGCCCGCCTCGAACTGACCGGGAGCCGGTTCAGCCACCGCGCCGACCGCGCAGTCCCCGGTGTCGGGGTGGGTGATCCGGTAGGGGATGGCGCCGTACTCGAGCGAGCTCTGGTCGATCGGCCCGAAGCCGGCCTCCTCAAGCCGCTGGTTGGTCGGGAAGTTGAGCTGCCAGAAGAAGACGGCGACGTTGATCAGGATCAGCGCGACCGTGAGGACAGGGAAGCGCGAGGGCGGATTGTTGTCCTTCAGCGGGAGCACCGGGCGGCCGGCGAAGACTAGCCACGACCCGTGGCCCCCCTGAGCGTGCGCCACCGGTTGCGAAAATGGGTACAAGCTGAGCGTGACCACCAAGCGTCATCACCGGACCGCCGATCCGTGGCGCGATACGGACGTGATCGACGCGCGCGCGCCTCGCTTCAACCAGGCGGTGACCGGCACGGTCGCCCTGCTCGGCGCGCTCTTCGGGTGGCCCCTCGCCTGGGCGCTGATGGCGGCGCAGCTGCTGATCGGACTCACCGTGGGTCGCCGGTACTGCCTTCCCTGCCTCGCCTATTTCGAGTTGGTCCAGCCACGCTTCGGGGAGGGCTCCCTGGAGGACTCCCGTCCGCCCCGCCTGGCCAACATGATGGGGGCCGCCTTCCTCGGCGCGGCCGCTCTCGCCTGGTGGCTCGGCGCGCCCGCCATCGGCACTTCCTTGGGCCTGCTGGTCGCGGCGCTGGCGCTGTTGGCCGCTTCGACCGGCTTTTGCGCCGGTTGCGAGATCTACCGGCTGACCGCGCGCCTGCGCGGCATCTCCCCCCGGCATCACGGCCGCATCGAGGTCGCGGATCTGAACGGCATCGACGGCCGCGCCGCGTACGTCGAGTTCAGCCATCCACTCTGCTCGGCATGCCGCGAGTGGGAGCAGCGCCTCAGCAGCGAGTCCGAGCCACTGCTCAAGCTCGACGTCAGCGACCGTCCTGACCTGGCGCGGAAGTACGGGATCGCCGTGGTCCCGACCGTGCTCAAGGTCGCGCCCGATGGCGCCGTGCTCGAGCGGCTGGCGCCCTAGCTTGAGTTAGGGCCCGCGCCCGGCGGGCGGCGGGATCTCGTCGCGGACCGCCGGCAG
The DNA here is from genome assembly GCA_046725395.1 of Actinomycetota bacterium. Taxonomy (GTDB): domain Bacteria; phylum Actinomycetota; class Thermoleophilia; order Solirubrobacterales; family 70-9; genus DASUPK01. Next base: position 10,385 of record JBKOYL010000026.1, read on the forward strand.
CATGGCCGAGCGCGGCGGCCGCAGGGCGACGTGGCCGGAGGAGCCGGCCGCCACGGCGCCTCCATTGGTCCAGCGCACGGCCAGCGGCTTGTTCTGGTTCAACAGGGTCCAGGTCGGGATGTCGAGATTGCCGGTCTGGGAAAGCCCGTGGTCGGCCTGGAAGGCGTAGACCGCGATCTGGGTCGGCGATCGGAAATAGCCGTTGATCGGGACCGAGTAGCCGCCGCCCGCCAGCAGCTGCTGGGCCCAGGCGACGTAGTCGCCCTTCGAGCCCAGACGCAGGAACGGATAGCTGGGGTAGGGCTGGGTCGTCGCGGGCGCGACCGGGGCGCTGACCGCCTTCCACTGGCGCTTGCCGGCCGACTGCCAGGACCACCAGCTCACCCCCTCGTAGCCGTGAGAGAGCGCCAGGGCCCGGAACCGGCGGATCTGCTTCGGCTTGGGGTTCAGGTAGACCTGACCCAGGGGCAGGATCGGCCGCTGGTAGATCCGGTTCCAGACCCAGGTGTGGATGTAGCCGGTGTCGACCGTGGTCCCGATCGTCTTCCAGTAGAGCTGCGGCAGGTTGTATTGGGCCCCGCCGGGTCCCAGGAAGACCGAGAAGGGGAGCGCCGGGTGGTAGTCGACGTAGGGGAAGCTGGCGAGGGCGAGTGGGAAGTTCTGGCCGATCAGCGAGCGGAGCATGCCGATGTAGGTGGAGGCCTGGACGTAGCGGCCCTCGTACTGGCCCTCGACGTCCATCACCAGGCAGTCCGCTCCGTTCGCGACCGCGGCCGCGCCCACCCGTGCCTCCTTGCCCGGCTTGCGCCCGTAGATGAACTGCCAGGCGCAGACCTTGAGGCCCCGGGCGTGCAAGCCGTTCACCATCGACGGCGAGAACTGGCGCCAGTAGGTCGTGGCGTCGCCCGACTTGATCAGGACGGTCTCGATCCCGTGCGAGTGGGCCTTCCTCGCGATCGCGCCGAGCTTGCCGTGCGAGGAGCGGCTCAGGTACCAGATCCACATGCCGTCGCCGGCGAGCGGGTTCTTCGCCACCTCGCCGGTGTCGGTCGTCGGCGTCGAGCCGACCGTCTGCGAGGAGGCGCCGCCGGTCAGCGGTCCGGCGGCTACGGCCGTCGCGGCGACGGCTGCGATCAAGGCGACGATGGCTCTGCGTGGGGCGCGCATGGTGCGAGGCTACGAACGTCCGAAACACGCAAGAGCAAGGAAAGGTGCACCCACCAACGCGGCTGCCTGCGGGTCCTGTCGCCGCAGGACCCTCCCATGGGCGCTCAGTAATCGCGCCCATGGGCCCCTCCTACGGCGCCACTCGCGGAAGGAGCGTTACTGGGACGCGGCCTTGGCCAGCGGCAGCTGTTCGTCGGCGTGGTACGAGGAGCGGACCAGCGGGCCGGAGGCGACCGACTCGAAGCCGAGCTCGTACGCCGCCTTCTCGAGCGCCTCGAACTCCTCGGGATGCCAGTAGCGGTCCACCGGCAGGTGCCTCTCCGTCGGGCGCAGGTACTGGCCGACGGTCAGGACCTGGACGCCGTGATCGCGGAGGATCCCGAACGCCTCGACCATCTCGTCGAACTCCTCACCCAGCCCGACCATCAGGCCGGACTTGGTGACGACCTCGGCGCTCACCATCTCCTTCGCCATGCGGAGCACCCGGGCCGAGCGCATGAAGTCGGACCCGCGCCGCGCGATCGGGTAGAGCCTCGGCACCGTCTCCACGTTGTGGTTGAAGACATCAGGACGCTCGGCGATCACCTTGGCGAGCGGCATCTCCTGGCCGCGGAAGTCGGGCGTCAGCACCTCGACCTTGCAGCCGGGCGCCATCCGGCGGATCGAGCGGATCACACCGACGAAGGCACCGGCGCCGTAGTCGGGCAGGTCGTCGCGGTCGACCGAGGTGATCACCGCGTGACGAAGTCCCATCCGCTTCACCTGGTTCGCGACCCGGAGCGGCTCGAGCGGATCGTGCCAGGTGGGCTTACCGGTCTGCACGTTGCAGAAGCCGCAGCGCCGGGTGCAGACGTCGCCGAGGATCATGAAGGTCGCGGTGCCCCGCTCCCAGCACTCGCCCACGTTCGGGCAGTTGGCCTCCTGGCAGACCGTATGGAGGTTGTCGGACTCGATCGCCTTCTTCAGGCGCCGGTAGGTGGGCCCTCCGGGGGCGGGGACCTTGAGCCACGGCGGCTTGCGAGAGCGAAAGTCGACCTTGCCGTCGGTGTCGGGTGGCCGGCCGCCTGGGTTCGCCCGCGAGCGCGTTACGTGAAGCCGATCCAGGTGGACTCGAGGGTGCGCGACAGCGCGACCCGTTTGATGTCGGTCCGTTGCCATCGCTCCTACCGTACCGGTGCCGGTTCGCGCGACAGCTCGGCGGGCAGCTCGACTTCGACCGGCTCGCGCTCGAAGATCTCGCTGAAGCCGCGAGCGACGATCTCCATGTAAGCGTCCATGTCCTGCTCCGCGCCGAGCTCGCGGCAGACCGAGGTCATCCTGCAGCCGTCGATCCCGCAGGGGACGATCCACTCGAACGGCTGCAGGTCGTTGTTGACGTTGACGGCCAGCCCGTGAGTTGTCACCCCCCGGCTGACGTGCACGCCGATCGAGCCGATCTTGCGGCCCTCGGGTGGCCTGCCGCCGACCCAGACGCCCGTGAGGTCGTCGATCACCTCGGCGTCGAGGCCCAGCGCGGCAAGCGATTCGATCATCAAACGCTCCAGCTTGCGCACGTATTCGTGCACGTTGTCGCCGTAGGGCTTCAACGAGACGATCGGATAGCCGACCAGCTGCCCGGGGCCGTGGTAGGTGACACGGCCGCCGCGGTCGGTCTCGCAGACGTCGATCCCCTGCATGCGATACCAGTCCTCCCCCATCCCGAGCTCGGCGGGGTCCGTGCGCTTCCCCTTGGTGTAGACCGGCGGGTGCTCGAGCAGCAGCAGGACGTCGGGCACCCGATCAGCCTGGCGGGCCGCCTCGATTCGCTTCTGCAGCGCCCGGGCCTCCTCGTAGGGGACCAGCCCGGGGCGCGCGATCAGGACCTGATCCACGAGACCAATTGTCACACGCGCAGACAGGCGGTGGCGGACGCGAAGCGGAGCGGCCGTCGTCCGTGATCAGCTCGTCGCGCGTCACGCCTCCGAGCCTAACCTTGCGTCGCTAGTATCACGCGACCGAGGGGCTATCGAGGGAGGGAGACGATGAGTTTGGCGCAGATCACCATCGTCTTCTGGATCTCGCATCTGGTCGGGGATTTCCTGCTGCAGACCGACTGGCAGGCGTCGCACAAGCAGGGTGGGCTCGGTCGTGACCCGCGCGCCCGGGTGTCCCTCTTCTCGCATGTCGGGATCTACACGCTCTGCTTCGTTCCGGCGCTGATCTGGATCGGTGGCGACATCGGCGCGGCGCCGGCGGTCGGCCTGGCCGCGGTGATCTTCCTCCCGCACCTCGTGATCGACGACGGCCGCCTCCTCAATTCCTACATGCTGAAAGTGAAGCGCTGTCCCGACCCGCCGCCGGCGGGACTAACCGCCACGGTCGACCAGAGCCTTCACCTGATCTGCTTGTGGGCGACGGCGTTGCTCGCAGTCGCCTGAGCCACGCCGGACGCTTGATTTGGGGGTATGTTCCCGGTCGAGGAGAAGGATTACCCGCGAGTCGATTCGCGCTCAGGGAGGAGAGTGATGCCGTCGAGCAGCAGAGCCGCGTTCCTGCGACGCGCTCCGGTGCTGTCCGGCTTGGACGACGAGCTGCTCAGCCGCCTGGCCGCGGAGGTCACCGAGACCGAGATTCGAGCCGGCGAGTGGCTGTTGCGCCGGGGGGATGAAGGCGACAGCCTCTATTTGATCCGGTCCGGGCAGCTCGAGGTCGTCGACGAGGGCCCTCCGGAGACCGTGATCCGCGTCCTTCGGCGGGGAGGTGTCCTTGGCGAGCTCGCCCTGCTCACCCGGCAGGTTCGCTCGGCCTCCGTCCGCGCCCGGCGCGACAGCCGGCTGCTCGAGCTGGGGCGGGACAGGTTCGAGCGCCTGATCGCCGAGGCGTCGGGCTTCGCGATAGGTCTTACGCGGGCGATCGGAGCGCAGCTGGCCGCAACCCGGGCGCCGGCCGGTTCGCCGGGACCGCCCCAAACGATCGCCGGTCTCGCACTCGATGACGGGGTTCCCATCGCGGAGGCCGCTTCGATGCTCTTCGACTGCCTCGCCAAGCAGCGTCGTTCAGCTCGAGAAGCGCGAATTCGGCGGCGAGGGCGAGCTGCTGGCGGCGCTCGAGCGTGCGGAGCGGGAGAGCGACCGGGTACTGCTATTGGCCGACGCCACCGCCCCAGGAGAGGAATGGACGGACTTCTGTCTGCGAGAGGCAGACACCATCTTCGCCCTTACCCAGGGCAAGCCGAACCGGCCCTGGATCGAGCATCCCGAAGCCCTGCTGGGCTGCGAGCTGGTCGTGCTCGGGCCTTCGGCGCCGCCCGAGGTGTTGGCGGCGCTCGGGCCCGGAGAGGTCCAGGTGATCCCGGAAGGATCCGACCTGGAGCCTCACCTCGAAGTGACCGCGAGGCGGCTCGCCAGCCGGGCGATCGGGGTTGTGCTGTCGGGCGGCGGAGCCAGAGCCTTTGCGCACCTCGGCGCGATCGAGGAGCTGGTGGAGGCGGGAATCACGATCGACCGGGTTGGCGGGGTGAGCCTCGGATCAGTGGTCGGGGCGGGGATCGCCGCCGGGTACAGCACGACCGAGATCCTGGAGTTCTTCCGCGCTGGTTTCATCGACGTCAACCCGACCGGCGACTACACGATCCCGCTCTTCTCGATGATCCGGGGTACGCGCACGCGCGAACTGCTCGAGTGGTATCTGGGCGAACGCAGGATCGAGGAGCTCCACCGCCGTTTCTTCTGTGTGAGCTGTGATCTGCTGCGTCGGGAGCCGGTGGTGCACAGAGTCGGCCGCGTGGCCGACGCGGTCCAGGCGAGCCTCTCCATCCCGGGCGTGTTCCCGCCGATCGCCACTGCGGATCGCCGACTGCTCGTCGACGGCGGCGTGCTCGACAACCTGCCCGTCGGGACGATGGCGGCAAGCGGCGAGGGCCCCGTCATCGCGATCGACGTGACGGGCACGATGGGAGGATTCCAGAAGCCGGTCCGGCCAGGCATCGCCCGCCTCGGGCGTCCGGTCCGCCGTTACCTCACCGGCAGCGAGGCCGAGGTCCCTCGCCTGGCGGAGACCATCGTGCGGACCGTGACGGTTGGCAGCGCGGACACGGCGGAGGCCGCTCGGCGGCACGCCGATCTCGTCATCCAACCCGCCGTCGAAGGAGTCGGGCTTCTCGACTGGCGCCAGCTCGAGCCCATCAGGGAAGCCGGCCGGGCGGCCGCTCGATCCGCGCTCGAGGAGAATCCGGATTTGCTCGGTCGCCCGGGGCCCGAGGGGCCGAGCCGGAACAGCACCGTTCCAGCGGCCGATGGCGCGCGAGCCGAGGTGCGCGGATGAGCGCGGTGGACGGCGTCGTCGGCCGCTTGACACGCCGCCGGGCGCCGGCGCCGAGCACGGTCCTGGCGGTCTCGTCGCTCGGAGTCTTCATGGCCTTCGTCGACGCGACCATCGTCAACATCGCCTTCCCGAACATCGCGGAGTCGTTTCCGGAGTCCGGGATCTCCACGCTCTCCTGGGTCCTGAATGCCTACAACATCGTCTTCGCGGCGTTCCTGGTGGCCGCCGGCCGGATTGCTGATCTGCTCGGTCGCCGGCGAATGTTCCTCTTCGGGCTAGTGGTCTTCACCCTCGCCTCCGGCCTCTGCGCCGCGGCCCCCTCGGCGAACGCCCTGATCGGATTTCGCCTGATCCAGGCGCTTGGCGCGGCCTTCGTCGTCCCCGCCTCGCTCGGCCTGGTGCTTCAGGCCTTCCCGGCGGACCGCCGCGCCCACGCGGTCGCGCTGCTCTCGGCCGTCGGAGCGCTGGCCGCCGGCGTCGGGCCGTCGCTGGGCGGGCTGCTGGTCAGCATCAGCGATTGGAGGCTCGTGTTCCTGGTCAACCTGCCGGTGGGGATCGTCGCCTACTACCTCTCGCGCCGACACCTAGTCGAGAGCCGCGAGCCGGGGCGGCGCAGGCTGCCCGACCTACCCGGCGCGATGCTCTTCGCAGTCGCCGTGGCGGCCCTGGTTCTCGGGGTCGTCAAAGGTGAGGAGTGGGGTTGGGGCAGCGCCAGGATCCTCGGCTCCTTCGCCGTCGCGCTCGCACTGGGGGCGGTGTTCATCCGGCGCTGCATCAGGCACCGCTCTCCCATCATCGACCTCGGCCTGCTGCGAATCCGCACCTTCTCCGTTGCGAACTCGATGACCATCATCGCCGCCGCGGGCTTCTACGGCTACACGCTGATCAACGTCCTCTTCCTTACCCAGGTCTGGGACTACTCCGTCCTGAAGGCAGGGCTCGCGATCACCCCCGGTCCCGTGGTCGCCACAGCGATCGCTGGGCCGAGCAGTCGTCTCGCGGAGCGATTCGGGCACCGCTGGATCCTCGTCGCGGGCGGGCTCACGTGGGGCGCCGGCGTCGTCTGGTTCATTGAGCGGGTCGGGCTCCAGCCCGATTTCTCGGGCGAGTGGCTGCCGGGGATGATCATCCTGGGCCTCGGGGCCGGGATCCTCTTCCCGAATCTGAGCGGGGCTGCGGTCGCCTCAGCGCCGGGCGAGGCATTCGCGACGGCCACCGGGTTGAACGCGGTCGCAAGACAGGTCGGCGCTGCGCTCGGGGTCGCGGCGGTGGTGGCGATCCTCGGATCGCCGAACCCGCTGGATCCATCCTCGGTGGAGAGCGCCTTCGACAACGCCTGGAGCTTCTCCGCGGTTTGCCTGATCACTGCGGGAATCGGCTGTATCGGCGTGAGCCGTCTGCGCAGCGAGGACGACGTAAGTCAGTCGCCCTCGTTGGGCTCCGCCGCTCGGCTGGTCTTCACCCAGTCCGAGCCGGAGGCCGCCCCGCGGCGTGCGATCGCGAGGGCCGCCACCCGGGCAACGGCCGCGCGGCCCGCGACCCCGAGGGCCGAGTCCGCGGCCGACTTCCTCGCGCGGGCTCCCATTTTCGCCGGGCTGCCCACCGAGGCACGCGAGCAGATCGCGAGGAGCTCCCGGGAGCTTCGTCTGGAAGCGGGTGAGTGGCTCTTCCGCGAGGGAGAGGAGGGCGATGCTCTCTTCGTGATTCGGGCGGGGCGGCTCGAGATCCTCTCCGGCGAGGGACAGGTGATGCGGGTTCTCGGCCGGGGCGCGGCCCTTGGGGAGCTCGCGCTGATCACCTCGTCGCCGCGCTCGGCCTCGGCGCGGGCGGCACGCGACACCGACCTGATCGCCATTGACCGGGATGAGTTCCAGAAGCTGCTCAAGCGCTCGCCGGAGGTCTCGCTCGCGCTGACCCAGACGCTCGGAATGCAGCTCCGAGACTCCGTCGGAGTCATGCCCCAGTCGCGGGCCGTCCCCGTGACGATCGCGCTGGTCCCCCTGGACCAGGACATCCCGGTACTGGACTTTGGTGCGGATCTCTCGGCGGCCCTCTCCGCGCGGGGGCGGGTCGACACGATCGACGCCTCGATCGTGAGCGAGCGGGAGGACCAGGGCGACGTCGCGGTCTTCGGCCCGCTGCTCGATCGCATCGAGGCCGACAACGATCAGGTCGTGATGGTCGCTGACTCCATTCGAAGCAGGACCCGCTGGACCGACTTCTGCCTGCAGCAGGCCGATCGCATCCTCGCCGTCGGTAGCGGGGGCGAGGCGATCGAGGACGACGCTCTTCGGGCGGTCCTCCGAGGCTGTGACCTCTTGGCTTGGAACGTGCAGGCCGGGTCCGGCGCGCTCTCAGCCTGGGCGGCTGCGCTCGAGCCGATCGAGACCCATGCGATCCGAGAGCCGACGCGAGCGGACGACGTGGCGCGAGTCGCGCGCCGCCTGGCCGGGCGCTCGGTCGGGATCGTCCTGTCCGGGGGCGGCGCGCGGGCCTTCTCCCACATCGGCGTGCTCGAGGAGCTCGATGCCGCCGGACTCGAGATCGATCGGGTCGCCGGGGTCAGCATGGGCGCCTACATCGGCGCGATGTTCGCGATGGGCATGGACGCCGAGGAGATAGACGCCCGCTGCTACGAGGAGTGGATCCGGCGAAACCCGATCGGGGACTACACGCTCCCCCGCCGTTCCCTGATCCGGGGCGATCGGGCTCTGACGATGCTGCGGAGGACGTTCGGTGGGGTGAGTATCGAGGAGCTCCCGCGGGGGTTCTTCAGCGGGGCGGCGGAGCTGCGCAGCGGCGAGCTCGTCGTCAGCCGCTGGGGCCCGCTCTGGGACGCCGTTGCGACCAGCTTCGCGATCCCGGTGCTGGGACCGGCACAGGTGCGCGGCCAGCGCATCCTGGTGGACGGCTCGCTCGTCGACAACCTGCCCGTCGCGGAGATGGCGGCCCTGGGGGAAGGTCCCGTGATCGCCGTCGACGTCAAGGCGACGGTGGAGCGCCCATCGGCCGCCCGACAGCGGGCGGGCGGCGATGATTCAGGGACCGAGCGGGAGCTGCGAACGCCGAGCCTGGGCGAGACGCTGGCGCGGGTGCTGCTGATCGGGAGCTCCAACACCTCAGAAAACGCCCGCCGGCACGCGGACTGGACGATCGCGCCCAAGAGCGAGGGGGTGGGCCTACTCGAGTTCCACCAGCTCGATCAGGCGCGCGAGGCGGGCAGGATCGCCGCGCGCGAGGCGCTGGAGGAGGTCCCCGCGGGCTTCCTTTCCTGATCGAGCCTCTCCAGCGCCACGGCGCGCGCGCCCTCCAGCGGCGTGATCGAGCGCTCGGCGGCGAGCTCGAAGACGCGCTTCAGGGCATCGCCGATGCCGTCCACCAGCTCGTCGAGCCTACCCCGCTCGAGGCCGTGGAGCTCGCCGTACACATTGATCAGCCCACCCGCATTGGCGATGAAATCGGGGGCGTAGAGGATGCCCCGATCGTGGAGCCGCCCGGCCAGCGAATCCATCGCCAGCACGTTGTTCGCCGATCCGCAGACGATCTCGCAGCGGAGGCGGTCGATCGTCTGATCGCTGATCGCGCCGCCCAGGGCGCAGGGTGCGAGAACCTCGCACTCCGCGGCGATCGCGTAGTCGGGATCGATCCAGCGGGCACCGAGCTCCTCGGCCGCGGTGCGCTTGGAGGAGTCGATGTCGCAGACCATCAGCTCGGCGCCGACGGCCCGGAGCCTCTTCGCCAATGCAAGGCCGACGTGCCCGAGACCGATCACGGCAACCGTGCGCCCGTCGAGGTCCGCGGAGCCGTAGCGGTGCTCGCAGCAGGCGCGGATCGCTCGCTCCACGCCGCGAGCGGTAACCGGGCTGGGGTCGCCCGATCCGCCGGCGTCCTGGGGAAGCCCGACGACATGTGAGGTCCGCTCGGCGATCACCGTCATGTCCTGGGTGCCCGTGCCGACGTCTTCCGCCGTCACGTAGCGACCGTCGAGCGACTCGACGGCGTCGCCCAGGTCAAGCAGCAGCGAGCGCCGTTCCTCCGCCGTGAGGTCCCGATCGGGTGGGGCGCAGAGCACCGCCTTGCCGCCACCAAGATCCAGGCCGGCCGCCGCGGCCTTGTGGGTCATCGCCTCCGAGAGGCGGAGCGCGTCGGCGATCGCGTCGCCCAGCGCTCCGTAGCTCCACAGCCGCGCGCCCCCCAGGGCCGGGCCGAGCGTCGTCGAGTGGATCGCGACCACCACGTACATGTCGCTGCGCTCACCGCGGTGGACCAAGAGCTCCTCGTGCTCGAGCAGGCTCATCGCTCCCACCCCTCGAGCCGGGCCTTGATGTCCCCCAGGAACCTGGCGGCCACCGCGCCGTCCAGCGCGCGGTGGTCCCAGGACATGCAGAGGTTGGTCATCGGCCGAATCGCGATCGACTCATCGCCGTCCTCGCCGATCACCACCGGCCGCTTCACCACCGCCTCCAGGTCGAGGATCCCGACCTGCGGCTGATTGATGATCGGCGTCGCCAGCACGGCGCCGAACTGGCCCGGGTTGGTGATCGTGAAGGTGCCCCCGGCGACGTCGTCCGGCTGCAGCTGCCCGGCCCGGGCCCGGCCAGCCAGCTCGGCGATCTCCCCGGCCAGCCCCTCCAGGCTGAGCCGCTGCGCACGCCTGATCACCGGCACGATCAAGCCAGTCTCCAGGGCGACAGCGATGCCGAGATTGACGTCGTCGTGGTAGACGATCTCGTCGCCCTCGATCGAGGCGTTCAGGATCGGATACCGGCCGAGCGTGTCGACCGTGGCCGACGCGACGAACGCCAGATAGGTGAGCGGCACGCCACGGCGCTTCATCCCCTCCTTGAGCTCACGGCGAGCGGCCGCGACCCACGAGAAGTCGACCTCGACGATGGTCGTGCAGTGCGCGGCGGTGCGGCGGCTCTCCACCATGTGCGCGGCGATCTGCTTGCGCATCGGCGACATCGGCTCGCGGCGGCCGGCGGGCAGCACTTCCTCGCGCGCCACGCCGCCGTCTCCCGCGGTCGCGGGTTCCGGCTCGGCGGCAGGCGCCTCCGGCCGATAGGGAGACTCGATGTGAAGCGGGCGCTCCTCGGCCGCCTCGGCCGGGGCTCCCTCGGGGGGCTGTGCCTGCATGAACGCCACCAGATCCCGCTTGCGGATGCGCCCGCCGATGCCGGTGCCCTGGACCTGCGAGAGGTCGATGCCGTGTTCGTCGGCCATCCTCTTCACCACGGGTGAATAGAAGCCCGAGCGGTCTGCCTCCCCGTCCTCGGTCACGGCCTTCGCCGGTGCCGGAGACGCAGGCTCCCCAGCAGGCTCTTCGGTCCTGGCTTCAGCCCGGGAGGCCTCCTCGGCATGCTCCTCGGGATGGGCCTCCCCCGGCTTCGCGGCCGAGTCCAGCTCCGCGAGCGCCGTCCCGACGGCGACCGTCTCGCCCGGCTCGACCAACAGCTTCGAGAGCCGCCCGGCGGCCGGCGACGGAATCTCGACGTCGATCTTGTCGGTAGTCACCAGGCAGACCGTCTCGTCGCGCTCCACCCAGTCACCGGGGCGCTTCGTCCACTCGACGATCGTTCCCTCGGCGACCGAGACGCCCATCTGAGGCATCACGATCTGAACCGTGGTTTCAGTAGGCGAGGAGCTCACGGCAGGCCTCCTTCATGTCGTCGAGCTGCGGCAGCACCGCCTGCTCCAGTGGCGGGCTGAACGGGATCGGCACGTCGGGCGTGGTCAGGCGCCGCACCGGCGCGTCGAGCCATTCGAAGACGTGCTCCGAGACCAGGCTCGCGACCTCCGCTCCGACCCCGCAGGACTGGGTCGCCTCGTGGGCGACCAGCACCTTGCCGGTCTTGCGGGCGGTGGCGAGGATCGCGTCGGTGTCGAGCGGGTTCAGCGACCGTAGGTCGATCACCTCGATGTCCTCGTCGAGCTCATCTGCGGCCTGCAACGCCAGCTCCACCGCCGATCCGTACGCGATCACGCTGAGCTCTTCGCCCTCACGGGCGAGGCGCGCCTCGCCCAGCTGGACGGTGTGCTCGCCCTCGGGGACCTCCCCCTTGACATGCCGGTAGAGGCCCTTGTGCTCCATGAAGCACACCGGATTCGGATCGCGGATTGCGCTCATCAGCAGGCCCTTCGCGTCCGCGGCCGTCGCGGGGGCGACGACCTTCAGGCCCGGGGCCTGCAGGAACCAGGCCTCCGGGTTCTGCGAGTGGAAGGGGCCTCCGGAGAATCCGCCTCCCGACGGCAGGCGAACGACCATCGGCACCGAGACGCCCTGCCGGTAGTGGAGCTTGGCGGCGACGTTGACCAGCTGATCGAAGCCGCACGAGATGAAGTCCGCGAACTGCATCTCGGCGACCGGCTTCATGCCCTCGATCGCGGCGCCGATCGACGCCCCGATGATCAGGTTCTCCGCCAGCGGCGCGTCGAGAACGCGGTCCTGGCCGAACTCCTCGATGAAGCCGTCGGTCACCTTGAAGGCGCCTCCGAACGCGCCGATGTCCTCGCCGAGGCAGAAGACCGACTCGTCGCGCCGCATCTCCTCACGCAGGCCGTCGCTGATCGCCTGCAGATAGGTCATCTCGGCCATCAGGCGGTCCTCCCGTGCTCGACCTCGGCCGGGCGGTCGCCGTTTCCGGCCCGCCGACCATCGCTCTTGGGCCCCGCCTCATGGGTCTCTCCGCTCCAGCGCGACCAGGGCGCCGCGCCGTCCCCGAGAGGCTCCCAGCGCTCGGCGAAGACGGCCTCGGTCGCCGTCGCCGGATCCGGCATCGGCGACGAGACCGCGCGCTCCGCGCACTCGTCCACGTAGGACTGCACCGAGGCACGGATCTCGTCGATCTCCTCCTGCGCGAACCCATGCTCTGTGATGAGCGCCGTCTCGTAGCGGTCGATCGGGTCGCGCTGGGACCACTCCTTGAGCATCTCGTCCGGGACGTAGCTCATGTCGTCATGAGCGCCGTGGCCGTGCATGCGCATGGTCTGGCACTCGATCAGCGTCGGCCCGTCGCCGGCTCGCGCCCGGTCGGCCGCGACGCGGGCGACCGCGAAGACGGCCTCGACGTCGTTGCCGTCGACGTTCACTCCCGGGAACCCGTAGCCCCGGGCGCGAAGTACCGGGTCCACCGCGAACTCGAGGTCGTTGGGAGTCGAGTAGGCGAACTGGTTGTTCTCGAGGACGAACACGAGGGGCAGCTTGTGGATGCCGGCGAAGTTCATCGCCTCGTGCCACTGCCCGTTTGCAGTTGACCCCTCGCCGAAGAAGGTCATCGCGACCCGCGGCTCGCGTCGCATCTTGATGGCGAGCGCCATGCCCGTGGCCACCTGCGCCATATCCGGCAGCATGCTGACCATGCCGACGCAGCCGAGCCGGCGATCGCCGAAGTGCATGTTCCCGTCGCGACCGCCGGTGACTCCGTCGGCGCGGCCCAGGTAGTTGGCCAGGTAGCGGTCGGGGGTGACCCCGCGAACGAAATGAGCCCCGAGGTCGCGATGCAGGATGCACATCCGATCTCGGGGTCCGAGGACGAAGGAGGCGCCAACGCAGAGGGCCTCCTGTCCGCGTCCGTCGTAGAAGGATCCGGGCACCTTGCCCTGCTTGTAGAGGCTGAGCGCTCGCTCCTCGGAGAGACGCTGGAGCAGCATGTAGCGCAGGAGGAAGGCACGGTCATCGCGCGTCAGCGTTCCATCGCTGTCGCGCTCGAACGAGCGACTCGGGCTCGCGGCTTCGAGCTCCATATGCGGTCCGCCTTTCTTTCTAGCCCGCCCTCGGGATCGCCTCCGGCGGACTCTCTGTGCGGCTCCGGGATCAACCGGGTGCGCCGCTCTACGGACTACGGAAGGCGAGGGATCGACCTCTCCTCCCTATGTGATGATGCGATCATACCCTTGGCCTGGGGCGAAAAACAGCCCCCCGGCCGGATCGCCTCAGAGAGCCAGCCCGAGAGGCGATTCGAGCAGCCCGCGCACCCTGGCGAGGAACTGGGCGCCGTCGGCGCCGTAGAGGATGCGGTGATCGCAGGCGAGGGTGACGCCCATCATCTGCCGCGCCTCGATCTCCCCGGAGTCGGTGACCACCGGCTTCGGCTTGAGCTCGCCGACGGCGAGGATGCCCGCCTGCGGGGTGTTGATGACGGCGTGGAAGTTGGAAATCCCGTACATGCCGAGGTTGGAGACCGTGAAGGTGCCGCCGGAGAGCTCGGGCGGGGTGATCTGCCCATCGCGGACGCGCGCGGCGAGCGCCCGGGTCTCGGTGGCGATCTGGCGCAGGCCCTTTCGGTCGGCGTCGAAGACGGTCGGCACGACCAGGGCGTCCTGGGCGGCGACCGCCACGCCGACGTTGACCCGGGAGTAGAGCTCGATCCGCCCGTCGCGGTAGGCGCCGTTGGCGCGCGGGTGGTCGCGAAGCGCCAGCGCAGATGCCTTCACCACCATGTCGTTGAAGGTGGGGACGACCTCGCCCTCCTTGGCGGCGGCCTTTAGCGTCTTCCGTCCCTCGACCGCGGCGGTCATATCGATCTCGGCCTGCAGGTAGAAGTGCGGCGCGGTCGCCTTCGACTCCGCCATCCGCCGGGCGACCGTCTGCTGCAGCTTGGTGAGCTCGACCACCTCGACCTGACCCTTGGCGGTCTCGGGCTTTTCGGCGACGCCCGGTGTCGAGCCCGCGGGCGCGGCCGGAGCGACGGGCCGCTCGGCGGGCGGCGCGACCTGCGGGGCGGGAGCAACTACCCCGGCGGCCAGCGCCTGCTCGACGTCCTTCTTGATGATTCGCCCTCCCGGCCCGGACCCGCTCAAGCCGGAGAGGTCCAATCCGCGGTCCCTCGCGATCCGCTTCGCGATGGGGGAAGCCTTGACCCTTCCGTCACTCTCAACACCGGCTGGGGAAGGTGTCGGAGGAGCAGCGGTAGCCGGCGGGGGACCCTGGGGTGCGGCTCCAGCAGGCTCCTGGGGTTCGATGGCCCGCTCATCTGCGACTTGAGCCTGCGGAGCGGATTCGTCGCGGGCCGTGCCTGCTGGAGACGTCGCCCCAGGGGCCCCCGCCCCATCCCCACCCGACTTGACCTCCGACGCATCCCCGATCCGCGCGATGGGGTCGCCGACCGGCAAGGTGTCTCCCTCCTGCGCGAGCAGGTCGACGATGGTCCCGGCGAGATCCGACTCGTAGACCATGTTGGCCTTGTCGGTCTCGATCTCGACCAGCTCGTCACCGACCGCCACCTCGTCGCCGGCCGACTTCAGCCACCGCAGGACCGTTCCCTCCTCCATCGAGTCGGACAGCCGGGGCATCACGATCTCCGCCATCAGAGGCTCCCCTCCAGGGTCTGGAGGGCGGCGCTGACGACGTGCTCGGCGTGCGGGATCGCCGCCTGCTCCATCCGCTTCGAATAGGGCATCGGCACGTCGGCCCCGGTGACCCGCTCGACCGGGGCGTCGAGGTCGTCGAAGGACTGTCCCTGGATCAACGCCGCGAGGTTTGCCCCGACCCCGCCGTGTGGCCAGCCCTCCTCGACGATCACCGCCCGGTTCGTCTTCGCCACCGACTGGTTGATCGTGTCGAGATCGAGCGGCCGCAGGGTCCGGGGATCGATCACCTCGGCCTCCACGCCGTGCTCATTCGCCAGGGTCTCGGCGGCCTTCAAGGCGGTCTCGGCCATCTTCAGGATCCCGATGATGGTCACGTCGGAGCCCTCGCGGCGGATCGCGGCCTCGCCGAAGTTGACCAGTTCGTCGCCGTTCTCCGGGACCTCCCCACGGGCGCCGTAGAGGGTTTCGTGCTCGATGAAGATCACCGGATTGTCGTCGCGAATCGCCGCCTTCAGCAGGCCCTTGGCATCCGCGGGGGTGGACGGGCAGGCGACGAGCAGTCCCGGGAAATGGAGGAACATCGCCTCGAAGCTGTGCGAGTGGGTCGGGCCGAGCTGATGCCCTCCGCCGCCCGGCATTCTCACCACGATCGGCACCCGGACCTGTCCGCCGAACATGTAGGGGATCGCGGCGGCGTGGTTGACGATCTGGTCCATTGCGAGCAGTGCGAAGTTGACGGTCATGATCTCGACCACCGGGCGCAGACCGCCCATGGCCGCGCCTACGCCCACTCCAACGATCGTGTTCTCCGAGATCGGGGTGTCGCGCACCCGCTTCTCGCCGAACTCGTCGAGGAGGCCCTCGGTCACCTTGAAGGAGCCTTGGAAGACGCCGACGTCCTCGCCCATCACGAAGACGCTCTCGTCACGGCGCATCTCCTCCGCCATCGCGTCACGCAGCGCCTCGCGCATGCGGATGGTGGCCATCAGTGCACGTCCTCCGGCGCCGTGTCGGGACGGTCGCCCTCGGCCTCGCGCTGGGACAGCGCCTCCGGCTCCGCGTAGGCGGCTCCGCGTTGCGCCAGCTCACGCGCCCGCTCGCCGGCCTCGCGCTCGTCCTCCCCTGGGTGGGAATCCGGTGAGCGCTCGTCGACCGCGTACCAGCCGGGCACGCGGTCGCTGCCGATGTAGAGATAGTCATAGAGCGAGTCGAGCGGCGGCTCGGGCGAGGCATCCGCAAACTCGACGGCTGCCATCACGGTCTGCTCGGCCTCGTCGCGAATGCCTTGGATGTCGTCCTCGGACAGGACCTTCTCCTTGACGAGCCGAGATGCGAAGTTCTTGATCGGGTCCTTGCGCTGCCACTCCTCGACCTCCTTCTTCTCCCGGTAGACCTCCGGGTCGGCGGCGGAGTGGCCGCGGTAGCGGTAGGTAATCGCCTCGACCAGCGTCGGTGTTCGCTCCTCCCGGGCCAGCCGGATGTGCTCTGAGACCGTCTCGCGCACCGCGAGCACGTCCATCCCGTCGACGCGCACCCCGGGGATGCCCATGCCCTCGGCCTTGTGGGCGAGGTCGGTGACCGCGGAATGGCGCTCGATCGCGGTCCCCATCCCGTAGAGGTTGTTCTCGACCAGGAAGACGACCGGCAGGCTCCAGAGCGCGGCGAGGTTCATCGTCTCGCCGAAGTTGCCGGTGTTCGAGGCGCCGTCCCCGAACATGCAGACCGTGGCCTCGTCGGTACCGCGGTAGTCGGAGCTGAGCGCCAGGCCGGCGGCCAGGGGCAAATTGCCGCCGACGATCCCGTAACCGCCCATGAAGCGTTTCTCCAGGTCGAAGATGTGCATCGACCCGCCGCGTCCCCCCGAGGTGCCGTCGATCCGGCCGAAGAGCTCCGCCATCACGTTGTTGGGATGCGTCCCGCGGGCGATCGCGTGACCGTGGGTTCGGTACGTGGCGATCAGGTAGTCGTCGTCGCGCATCACCGAGGTCGTGCCGACGATCGTCGCCTCCTCGCCGATTGCCAGATGGAGGAACCCGCCGGCCTTGGCCCGCTGGTACTGCCGACCCGCCTCCTCCTCGAAGCGGCGGATCAACGCCATCAGGCTGAGCAGCTCGCGGCAGGTGGACTCGTCTGGGAGCTTCAGCTTCTTGGCAGTGCCTATGCCGTCGGTTGAGGCGGTCGCCCGCCCCGCCTTCGTCTTGCCCTCGGCCACGGTTTTCAGCCTACTCCGGCCGTTCCACCGGGTCGACATCTCGCTGTCCCGGGTTCGCCCCTGCCACTCACTCTTCGCCGCGGGCGGGCTCTCGCCTCAGACGGGATGACTTCTTGCCGGGGTTGAGCAGCCCCTTCGGGTCGAAGGCCCGTTTGATCCCGTCGTGCAGTTGCAGCGCCCGAGGCGACCATTGCCTTTCGAGCTGCCCGCTCCTCACCCAACCCAGGCCGTGCTCGCCCGAGACGGAACCGCCCAGCCGAACAGCGAGCTCGAACAGCTCCTGCGCCGCAAGCGCCGCGTGTGCCAGCCCCGCCTCATCGTCGTGCGCGACGAGGAAGGTCGGGTGCAGGTTCCCGTCGCCCGCATGTCCCCAGCTGCAGGCCTCGAGGCGGTGTCGCCTGCCGATCTCGAGCGTCGCCTCGATCGCCTCGGCGAGGTTCTCGACCGGGACGCAGATGTCCTCGCTCACCTTGCCGCCCCGGACGGAGCTCACGGCCAGCGATATCCCGTCGCGCCACCGCCAGAGCGCCTCGCGGTCCGCCCTCGACTCCGGAGCCTCGACCGCCAGCGCCGAAGGCTCCAGCGCCTCGATCAGCTCTTGGCGCAGCCCGTCCGCCACCTCGGCGGCGCCATCGGCCTCGCAGAGGACCATCAGGCCGGCGCCCTCGGGGACGGCGCCCGGGTAAGCGGCGCCCGCGACCGAGACACAGAGCTCGTCGAGGTACTCGAGGACCGCGGGCTGCAGCCCGCTGCCGAGCAGCTGGTCGATCGCGGCGCAGCCGGTCGCAATGTCCGGGTAGAAGGCCGTCACCGGGAGCTGCGCCTCCGGTGCGGGAATCAGCCGGAGCCAGGCCGCCGTGATGATTCCCAGCGTCCCCTCGGAGCCAACGAGAAGCGACTTGACGTCGTATCCGGCGACGTCCTTCGTGACCGCGCCCCCTACGGAGACGATCTCTCCCGGAGGAACGACCGCCTCGACACCGGTCACCCAGCGGCCTGTCGGTCCGTACTTGAAGGCGTGCGGCCCACCCGCGTTGGTGGCGAGGTTGCCCCCGATCTGCGACTGCTCGGCCGCCCCCGGGTCGGGGGGGAAGAAGAGTCCGTTTTCGCGGGCCAGCCGCTGCACCTGCACAGTTCGGACGCCCGCCTCGACCTGCATCCGCCAGCGCTCGGGCTGGAGCTCGCGCACCCGGTTGTGCCGCTGGAGGCAGATGACCACTCCGCCGTCGACCGGGACCGCGCCCCCCCCGAAGCCAGACCCTCCGCCGCGCGGGGTGACCGGTACGCCGCGGTCGTAGCACCACCGGAGGATCTCTGCGACCTCCTCGCTCGACTGCGGCAGGACCACGGCATCCGCCTGGCCGCGCACACCTCGGCCCTCGGTCGCATCGGTGGCGTAGCCGGGCGCGTCCCCGGGGAGCACCGCCTCTGACCCGACCAGAGCCCCGAGCTCGCGCTGCAAGCCGACGCCCGGGGCTCCCGGGGCCCGTATTGCGTTCATCACACCCAGCCGGCGGCGGGCCTAGGCCGCGACCGCCTCCTTGGCCTCCACAGGCGCACGCTTCCTGAGGATCTGCAGGAACTCACGCATCCACTCGGGATGGTCCGGCCAGGCTCGAGCCGAGACCATCACCCCGTCGATCACGCCGGCGCCGTCGACGAACTCGCCGCCGGCCGCGACCACGTCCGGCTGCAGCGCGGGATAGGCCGCCGAGCGCCGGCCCTTGAGGACGCCGGCCGCCGCCAGGGTGAGGGGCGCGTGACACAGCTGAGCGACCGGCTTCTCGCCCTCGAAGAAGTGGCGGATGATGCGCTGGACATCCTCGTCGTTGCGGATGTACTCCGGCGCGCGGCCGCCGGGGATCACGAGGGCGACGTACTCGCTGGGATCGACCTCCGAGAAGGCCAGATCCGCCGGCCAGGTGTAGCCCGGCTTCTCGGTGTAGGTGTCGAAGTCGTCGACGAAATCGTGGACGACGAACTGCAGCTTCTTCTTCGACGGCGCTGCGATGTCGACCTCGTAGCCCTCCTCCAGCAGGCGCTGGTACGGGTACATGACCTCGAGCGACTCGGCGGCGTCGCCGGCGAGAAATAGGACCTTGGGCATGATCATCTCCTCCGTGTCGACTTGCTACCCGTCCGGACCGTAGCATATGGTCTGACAATCAGTCAAAGCTGAGCCAGGTCACGACACATGCCCGACCAAGCCGAAATCGAGGAACGCCTTTCCGCCGAGTTCACCGAGGTCCGGCGCCAACCGCTCTACCTACAGGTCGCCCACCAGATCCGCGAGGCGATCGCGAAAGGGCGGTTCGCGCCCGGCGAGTCCCTGCCCCCCGAGCGTGAGCTGTCCGAGGCCTTCGGCGCGAGCCGGGCGTCCGTCCGCGAGGCCCTGCGCGCCCTGCAGGCCCAGGGGGTGATCGTCGCCAGCGGCGCTCCCAGCCGGGCGGTGGTCTCCGATGAGCTCGACCGCCCGGCACGCGAGGCCCTCGCGCATCTGCTTCGCCTCAACGACGTGGGTCTGGCGGACCTGGTGGACCTGCGTTGCCTGATCGAGACCGCTGCGATCGCTGCCGCCGTGGAACGGGGTGAGCCGGAGCGATTTGTGGATGCACGTCGGGCTCTCGAGGCGATGGAGGATCCCGAGATCTCGATCGAGGACTTCGACGAGGCCGACATCCGCTTCCACGTCGCCCTGGTCAGGGCATCGGGGAACGAGGCGATGCACCTGGTGATGCTCGCCCTGCGGGAGCCCGTGGAGAAGGCGCTACTGAAGAAGCTGCGGGAGGACCCCCGGCCTCGCGACACCCTGAGACGGCTGGTCGGCGAGCACGGGGCGATCCTCGAGGCGCTCGAGGATGGCGACGCGGACCGCGCCGGCGGATTGCTCGACCGGCACATCCGCGGCTTCTATCGCCAGCCGGCCCGGGGCTAGGCGGCGGCAGCGGCCGTCACGGCCTCCTCCAGGCGGTCGTCGCCCCAGAAGAGCTCGTCCCCGACCGCAACCGTGGGGATGCCGACCAGGCCGCGGTCGACCGCCTCTTCCGTCGCGGCGCGGAGTTTCTCCTTCACGGACTTCGTCTCGATCCCCTTCAACACGGCGTTCGGGTGGAGCTCACAGGCCGCGGCGGCGACCAGGACGTTGTGGACGTCGCTCATGTCGCGGCCCGCGGCGAAGACCTGGCGGAAGCACGCGAGTGAAAAGGAGACGACCCGGCCCGATTCCTTGGCGTAGATCGCAGCGCGGGCCGGATTGAGGCTGTAGTTATCCACCGGCCAGCCCTTGGGATAGACGACCTCGGGCAGTCCGCGCTCGGCGGCGCGGCGCTGGATCTCCGCCAGACGGTTGGGATCGGGCCCTCCCGGCTGCATCGACCAGGGCGTCCTGCCCGAGCGCTGGAGGACGTGGCCGAACGAGATCGGCTGCCACTCCGGCTGCTCCACCTCGGCCTCCGCGAACAGCCCGCTGATTCGCTCCGCCGCCAGGTACGCGTAGGGCGAGCTGAAGTCGTAGTAGAAGGTCGCTCGCTCGCTCATCTTCGGCCTTGGTCGACCTCAGCCATGGGGCTTCTCATGCCGGCGACCATGTAATAGACGGCGAGGGCGGCGTTGATCACCAGAACCACCGCGGGGCTGATGAAGGCGACGATCAGCTGCACGACGTAGAGGGGGTTGCCGATCAAGAAGCGGCGGGAGATGCGCCTGACCTGTTCGTCGGTGAGCTCGACGCCGAGAAGCTCCTTGCGGTTGGTGATGTAGGTCCACAGGAGTCCGTAGGCGACCGACATGGCGACGAAGGCGCCGCTGTAGACGACCGCAGCTACGTTCTCGTCCTCACCCGACTTCAGGTGATCCGCCAGCAGCGCGGTCGGGAACGGGATGAAGACCACCGTGAGGAGCAGCAGCAGGTTCAGGTAGAGGACGCCGCGGTTGGCCCGCCCCAGGTGGTCGAGCACCCCGTGGTGGTTGACCCAGATGATCCCGATCACCCAGAAGCTGACGAAGAACGCCGCAAACGATGGCCACTCCTCTTTGAGCTGGTGCCAGAGGTGCTCTCCCTCCGGGACGTTCAGCTCCAGGACCAGCAGGGTGATCGCGATCGCGAAGACGCCGTCGCTGAAGGCCTCGAGACGATTAGTCGTCATGGACGACTAATCGTCACAAAACGGGTTGCGCTGTCGCGCACCCTCGCATCAACACCTAGGCGTGAATCGCCCAGCCGTCAACGGCGCGGGCCGCATCGAGCACGGCCTCGGACATGGTCGGATGGGGGTGGATGATCCGCTCGAGCTCCGGGTAGCCGCCCTCGAGCGCGATCACGTTGACGAACTCGCTGATCATGTCGCAGGCGATGTTGCCGACGATGTGGGCGCCGAGGATCTCGCCGTACTCCGGATCTCCGACGATCTTGACGAGGCCCGCGCGGTCGTCGTAGACCACCGAGGCGCCGGCGCCGCCGAGCTTGAACTTGCCGACCTTGATCTGGCGGCCGGTCTCCTTGGCCTGTTCCTCGGTCATGCCGACGCTGGCCACCTGCGGATGGCAGAACGTCGCGCCGGGCACCAGGTCGACGTTCATCGGCTCGGTCTCGTGACCGGCCGCGGTCTCGACCGCGATCACGCCCTCCTCGGAGGCTTTGTGGGCGAGAGCGGGGCCGCGGACCAGGTCACCGATCGCATAGATGCCGTCGGCCGAAGTCCGCTGGTAGTCATCCACTTCGACATAGCCGCGGTCATCGGTCTTGACGCCTGCTGCATCGAGATTGAGCGGGTCCGTGTCGGGCCTCCGCCCCCCGGCGATCGCCAGATAGTCCGCCTTCACTTCCTGATCGCCGGCCTTCACCTTGACGCCGGTCTTCTGCTCGGTGACTCCCTCGACCTTGGTGCCGAGCAGCATCTCGATTCCGTCCTTCTTGAACTGGCGCTCCACCACCCGCGCCATGTCCTTGTCCTCGAGCGGCAGGACCTGTTCGAGCATCTCGATCAGTGTCACGTCGACGCCGAGCCGTGCGTAGCCGGAGGCGATCTCGGCACCGGACGCCCCGGCACCGGCGACCACCAGCGCCTTCGGCATGGCGTCGAGGGACCAGGCGCCCCAGGTGTCGATCACGCGGTCGGAGAAGTCGATGCCGGGGATCGGCATGGCGACCGAGCCGGTGGCGAGCACGATCGCCTTCGCCTGGTGCTCGTCGTCCCCCACCTTCACCTTGCCGCCGCCCGCCAGGGAGCCCTCACCCTCAAGGAAGTCGACCTTGTTCTTCTTCCAGAGCATCTGGACGCCGTCCTCGAGGGTCTTGGAGACCTTGGCGCGGCGCGCCTGAACCGCCTTCCAGTCGATCGAGGTGCCGTTTGACTTGATTCCCAGGTCGGCACCGTCCTCGCTGACCTCGGAGAAGACCTCGGCGGTGTGAAGCACGGTCTTGGCGGGGATACAGGCGTAGTTCAGGCAGCGTCCGCCGGCCTTGTCGCGTTCGACGACGGCCGTCTTCTGGCCGAGCTGAGCGGCGCGAATCGCCGCCACATAGCCGCCCGGGCCGCCTCCGATCACGATCACGTCGTACTCGGCCATCGGCCTTCGACTTTATAGGAGCGGGAAGGTCGGGCCCGAGGCTAGTCCGCGCTCGGCGGGGAGGGCATCTGGATCCTCGCCATCGCGCGGATCATGAAGTAGAAGAGCGTCCCCGAGCCGGCGAGCAGTATCAGGGAGGCGAGGAGCTCGAAGACGGTGGTCACGGCCACCAGTGAGAGCGCCGCGACCACGAGTGCGATCAGCAGGAGAGTCTGGAAACCCAGGACGGCCCAGTACCGCGTTCGCAACATCCCCCAAACCATCACCCAGAGCGCCACAGCGAACAACGCGATCCCGAGAACGGGCGGCTCGTTGCCGTCCACCTCAACGGAGCCGAAGGCCGCGACTGCGGCCGACGCAGTCATGACCGCCGCCAGGACACCGGCAACGACCGCGCCGGCGGTCACTGCCTTCGGCCGCTCGCCCGGCTCGAGCGGCTCCAGCTTGGCGCGCGCCTCGGCGTTGCGCTCCTCGTAGCGCCGCGCCATCCGCTCCTGGAAGCTCTCCTGAGCCGGCGGCGCGGGGGCGGACTGGGTAGTGCCGGACCGGGGTGCGGTGTCGCCGTCGAGCGGCGCGGGGGTCTCGTCCGAGCGACGCTTCCGCTTGCGCCGCTCGGCCCGCTTTCGTTCCCTGGCTCCCGCCATCAACTCTGCTCCCGCGCGGCGGGGTCGACTGCCGCGAACAGCCTGGTGGCGGCTGACCGCGGGTCATCGGCGTCCCGGATCGCACGGACGACGCAGATGCGCTCAGCCCCCGCCTCGACCACCTCGCCGACGTTTGCGGTGTCGATCCCGCCGATGGCGAACCAGGGCAGCTTCGCGATCTCCGCGGCCGTTCGGATCAGCTCGAGCCCGGTCGCCGGCCGCCCCTCCTTCGTCGGGGTCTCCCAGATCGGGCCGACGCTGATGTAGTCGATCGGCTGCTCCGCGGCCGCCTCGATCTGCTCGCGCGAGTGGGTCGAAAGGCCGATGATCGCGTCGGGGCCCATGATCCGGCGTGCCTCGACAGGATCCATGTCGTCCTGGCCGAGGTGGACTCCGTCGGCGCTCAGTTCCCTGGCGAGATAGGGATCGTCATTGACGATGAAGAGGGCGACGTAGGTGTTCGCGAGCCGGCGAAAGGTTCGCCCTGAGCGCTCGATCACGCTCCTCGGCTGCTCGCGGTCGCGGAGCTCCACCATCCAGGAGCCCGCCGCCATCGCGGCGTTCAGGAGGGGCTCCGGGTCCTCCGCGTGTGGCCGCGCGTCGCAGACGAAGTAGAGCCTCGTCCACCGCAGCCTCTGGCGCCGCAACTCGCCGATGGACTCGGGCGACGCGAGATGAGACGTGCCGGGCGCGGCGTCGGTCACTGCAAGGGAGCGTAGATCACGGTGTCACGCGGGTACGATGAATGTGCAACGGGAGCCCACCACGGGCTGAGAGGGCGGCTGAAGCGCCGCCGACCGTCTGAACCTGATCCGGGTAATGCCGGCGCAGGGATGGTTGGAGCGCATCGGCCGCCAACACAGTGGCCATGAGCAATCACACGAACACCAGGTACGACGCGATCTTCGTCGGTGGCGGCGTGATAGGGCTCGCCTGCGCATGGCGCGCGGCCCAGCGCGGGGCCGATGTCTGCGTGCTCGAGCGAGACCGCCCCGCCGCCGGGGCGACGGGTGTCGCCGCCGGGATGCTCGCCCCGGTGGGCGAGGCCTCCTGGGGTGAGGAGAAGCTGCTCGCCCTCAATCTGGAGTCGCTTCGCCGCTGGCCGGCGTTCGCCGAGGAGATCGAGGGGGAGGCGGAAACGGAGGTGGAGTTCGCCCCCCGTGGTGCTCTGCACGTCGCGCTCGACCGCGATGAGGCGGAGGAGCTTCGCCGCCGCTACGAGCTCCATCGCAAGCTGGGACTGGACTCCGAGTGGCTGCCGGGACGGGCGTGCCGAGACCTCGAGCCCGGCCTGGCGACCGCCGTCCGGGGTGGCGCGCATGTATCCGGCGAGGCGAGCGTCGATCCAAGGCGCCTGGTCGCCGCCCTGCTGGGTGCCCTCGATCGCCGAGGCGTGCCGGTCCACTCCGGCGCCGAGGTCGCAGGCGGGGCGAGGAACGGCGGCGTCTGGCGCCTGGAGACGCGCGACGGCCACGAGTTCCAGGCGGAGGCCGTGGCCTTGACGGCCGGCTGCTGGTCCGGACAGATGAATTGGCTTCCACCGAAGGCGAGGCCCCCGGTCCGCCCGGTGAAGGGAGAGATCCTCACCCTCCGCGGACCTGCGGACGAGCCGGTGTGCGAGCGAATCGTCGCCGGTGAGCGGGTCTACATGGTGCCCAGGGCCGACGGGCGGCTGATCGTCGGCGCGACGGTCGAGGAGCGCGGCTTCGACACCACCCTGACGGCGGGCGGCGTCCACGAGCTGCTTCGCGAGGCCTACCGCGTCCTGCCGGAGATCGCCGAGCTGGAGCTGGTCGAGGCCACCGCCGGGCTTCGTCCCGGCTCGCCGGACAACGCCCCGCTGATCGGTCGCGCCGCCGATGGGCTGCTGGTGGCCGCGGGTCACTTTCGCAACGGGGTTCTGCAGGCGCCCGTGACCGCCGACTCGATCGGCGCGCTCCTGGTAGGCGAGGCCCCGTCGGTCGATCTCGCCCCATTCGCGCCGGGACGCTTCACGGGGCGGCGATCGGGCCGGACCGTGGAGGTCGCATGAACGTCGAGTTGAACGGCAAGCCGGTCTCTCTCCCGGCCGGGTCGACAGCGAGGTCGGCGATCGAGGCCTCCGGCGCCGCCCCGACCGAGCGGGGGGTGGCGGTCGCGGTCGACGGCGAGGTGATCCCGCGCAGCGAGTGGGATCGCACGGAGCTGGCGGACGGCCAGAAGGTCGAGGTCCTGGCCGCGATCCAGGGCGGCGCGGAGGACGGCTTCGAGCTCGGCGACCGGACCTGGGGCTCACGCCTGATCGTGGGCACCGGCGGCTTCCGCTCCCTCGAGCAGATGGAGCAGGCGCTGATCGCATCGGGCACCGAGATCGTCACGGTGGCGCTGAGGCGCGTGGACCCGGAGGCCCAGGGCTCGGTGCTCGACGTGATCCGGCGGCTGGAGCTGTTCGCGCTGCCTAACACCGCCGGCTGCTACACGGCCCGCGACGCGGTCCGGACCGCGAAGCTCGCCCGCGAAGCGTTCGAGACCGACTGGGTGAAGCTCGAGGTGATCGGCGACGACCGGACGCTGTTCCCCGACGCGGTCGAGCTGGTCGACGCGGCCGAGACCCTCGTCGACGATGGTTTCACGGTCCTGCCCTACACCAACGACGACCCCATCCTCGCCCGCCGCCTGGAGGAGGCGGGCTGCGCGGCTGTGATGCCGCTCGGCTCGCCGATCGGCTCGGGGATGGGAATTCGCAACCCCTACAACGTCCAGATCATCGCCGAGCGGGCGAGCGTCCCGGTGATCCTCGACGCCGGAATCGGGACGGCCTCGGACGCCGCGCTGGCGATGGAGCTGGGCTGCGACGGCGTGCTGCTCGCCAGCTCGGTCTCCCGCGCGGAGGACCCGGCGGGCATGGCGGGCGCGATGCGGGCAGCGATCGAGGCGGGCTGGGCGGCCCGCCAGGCGGGACGGATCCCGCGCCGGCTGCATGCCGAGGCGTCGACCCCGCTCGAGGGCCGGCCGGAGCTCTCCTGACTAACCTCGCCGGCGGCCTGCGACGCGATCGACGGCCTCGCCGATCGAGCCGAAGACCCACCCGACCCGATGGGCCGCGCGGTTCGGCAGGGAGTCGTCAAGCGGAGCGGCCGCCCGGTCGGGATCGGTGCCCAGCTTGACGGCCGCCTCGCGGACCGCCCCGAGCTCCGATTCCAGCCGGCTCGACCACCCCTCGCAGAAACCGGCGAGGTCGCGGTCGCCGCGCGCACGCGCAAGCTCGGCAAGGTGACGGAGCAGCGTAGTCAGGTGCTCCATGTCGAGGACGGCGAAGCGGACCACCAGGCCGGTGTCCGCGCCACGGTCGGTCACCGCCGCGCGCAGATCGGCGACCCGGGCGCCGAGCCCCTGAGCGGTCGGACCGCCGTGCAGGCCGTAGGCGGCGGTGCGCAGCCCGAGCTCGGCCAGCAGCTGCTCCGTCTCCTCCACGCCTCGCCGCAGTGCGTCGCCGATGGGCGTTCCCTCGAGCGCCGGCGCCAAACGGCCCCAGCGGCGGGTCAGATGACGGCAGGAGGCGTAGAGCTCGCGGTAGGCGCGGTGCTCGGCGGGGTGGAGCTTCTCCTCGTCGGTCATCAGCGGCGTTCAGGAGTCCAGGCGCTTCCGTACGCGGCCGAGGTCGCCGACCAGCAGGGCCATTGCGTCCTCGCGATCCTCATCCTCAGCTCGGAGGATTGCGGATGGGTGGAGCGTCGGCATCGCGATGCGCCCGAGGCGAGACTCGAGGAACTGGCCGTGGTCCTTCATCACCTTCGCCTTCGAGCCGATCACGGCCCTCACGGCGGTGGCGCCCAGGCAGACGAGGACCTCGGGATCGACGACGTCGAGCTCGGCCTCGAGCCAGGGCGCGCAGGCCTTGATCTCCTCGGCCCGCGGCGCCTGGTGGATGCGCCGCTTTCCCCTCGGCGTCCACTTGAAGTGCTTGACCACGTTGGTGACGTAGGCGTCGCCGCGCTCGATCCCGGCTTGCTCCAGGGCCTTGTCGAGGATCCGGCCGGCGGGCCCGACGAACGGGTGCCCCTCGATGTCCTCGCGGTCGCCCGGCTGCTCGCCGACCAGCATCAGCCGCGCCCGCTTCAACCCCTCGCCGAAGACCGTCTGCGTCCCCGTCTTCCAGAGCGGGCAGGCCCGGCAACCGGCGGCGGCCTCGCGGAGCTTCACGAGCGTCGGCCGCTCCGGGATCAGCGCGTCGGCGCCGCTGGTCTCCTCGCCGGTGAGGGGGAGCTGGCTCACCAAACGCTCCTACCCGCCGTTGAAGAGACGCATTCCCCGCCTGACGGCATGCGAACATATGTTCGCCAGGAGGGCCGCGAAGTGCAAGACTGGAGAGCGATGCGCTGGGACTCACAGAGGGTGGAGAAAGAGAAGGGAAGGAGCCTGCCGGGGCTCGACGTCGAGCGGGTGCGGACCTTCGACGCTCCGGAGGCCCTCGGCATCAACTTCCACGAGGTGCGTGCGAAATCCGCGCTCAACAAAGTGCCCGGTGACTTCCTGCCGTTCAACTACACAGTTAATGCGTTCAGAGGTTGCGCCCATGCCTGCAACTACTGCTTTGCTCGCAACACTCACACCTATCTGGACCTGAACGCCGGACGGGACTTTGAGCGCGAGATCGTCGTCAAGGTCAATGTCCCGGAGCTGCTGCGGGCCGAGCTCAGCCGGCCCAGCTGGAAGCGCGAGCTGGTCGCCTTCGGGACCAACACCGATCCGTATCAGTGGGCCGAGGGGCGCTACGAGCTGATGCCGCCGATGATCGAGGCACTGCGCGATGCGGAAACCCCGACCTCGATCCTGACCAAGTCGCCGCTGGTTCTTCGCGATCTGGATGCGTTGCTCGAGCTCGCCGAGGTCGCCGACGTCTCGGTCAACTTCTCGGTTCCGACGCTGGACGAGAAGATCTGGCGCGAGACGGAGCCGCATACCCCGCATCCGCGCAAGCGGCTCGAAGCGGTCGCGAAGTTCAACGAGGCCGGGATCCCCTCCGGCGTGCTGGTCGCGCCGCTGATGCCCGGGATCAACGACTCGCCGGAGCTGGTGGACGAGATCGTCTCGCTCGCCGAGGAGGCCGGGGCGACCTTCGTCAACGGCATCGCGCTCCATCTCCGGCCCGGGGTGAAGGAGGTGTTCATGTCCTGGCTCTCCGCGGCACGACCCGATCTCGTGCCTCGCTACGAGCGCCTCTACGAGGGACGCGCCTACGCGCCGAACGCCGAGCGCAAGCGCATCGGCGCGCTGGTGCGTGCACCGAATCGCTCCACCGACCCGCGCTACAGCCGCCGCGAGCAGCTGGCGGAGCGCAGGCGCCGGCGCGCCGCAGAGGCCGAGGCAGTCCACGCCGAGGGCGCCCAGACCAGCCTGTTTTAGGCCGCCGCGCGATTCGGGCGGCGCTCGGTGGGTAACCGCTCGTTTGTAGGGCCGAGCTTTCGGAAGGAGTTGATCGGAATGGCGACCACCAAGCAGAGGCAGGCCGCCAGGCGGAACGTGAAGAAGGCGCAGGCGGGTGCCCGAAAGAAGCAGACGCTAAAGAACCTGCCGAGGAAGACGCACAGCGCGCTGGGCAAGGAGGCGAGCAAGGTCCGCAAGGGTCAGACGAAGACCCGCGACGAGCTCAACCGGGAGGCCGCGCGCCTCGACATCCGCGGCCGCTCGAAGATGGGCAAGGACCAGCTGAGGCGGGCGATCCGCCGGCGCGGCGGCCGGGCCGACTGACCAGTTTCGGGCGTTACCCCTCCACGCCGGTGGCGTGGTGGGGTGCCCCGACCGGCTTCGACTCGGGCGAGCCACGCTGGCGCAGGTAGACCGTGATCGCGACGAAGGAGCCCACAGCGAGGAACTCGGACTGCCAGTTCTGGAGGGTCGCCTCCCAGAAGTCGGCGGAGCCGATGTACGTGAGCCAGGAGACCGTGGCTTCATGGTGGTCGGTCTGCTCCGCGTTGAAGGCGGTCCAGCCGGTCACCGACTGCGCGAACCAGCTGCCGAAGAAGATGATCGACATCACGATCAGGAGCGAGTTGGAGTAGACGAAGGTTCTGATCCCACGCGGCTTGGCCCAGTCGGGTGAATCCGGCTGGGCGTGTTCGCCGATTCGCTGCTCCTTGAGCGTCTCGGTGCCCTCCTGGCCGGGCTCCTTCGACTCGGGCGAGCCGCGCTCGATCAGCCAGATGGTGGCAAGCATGAAGAGCATGAACTGCAGGTACTCGGACTGCCAGTTCTCCATCACCGCGTTGCCGAAGTCGGACGAGACCACGTAGCGCCAGAGGGACATCGACTCTCCGTTGTGGGCCATCGCCTCCTCGTTGTGGAGGATGTGACCGGCGATCGCCTGGCCCACCAGCGCGGCGAGGAAGATCGCCAGGAAGAAGAGGGAGAGCGAGTGATCGCGGACGAAGCGGCGCATCGCGCCCTCAGTGGTGACTGAGCCCGATGACTGAGTAGAAGACCAGTCCGGCGGCGATCAGGGTGAGCCAGGTGACGAACATCACTCGCATGCGCACGAGTCCTTCCCGGCCTCGCCGTCCCTAATCCGCAGGCCCGATCGAATCAGGGCTTTCTTGATCCAGATAGTCGGGATCTCTGCTACTGTGCCGCCTCTTGTCAAGGAAATCAATGAAGAAAGGGCACAAAGCCTCCATGACTCACCGAAAGAACAAGCGCCGGCCGCAGGGCCTCGTCGCGCGTCTCGGACTTGCCTTGCTCGCCCTCGGGGCGACGGTCGGGATCGCCGCGTGCGGCGGATCGGCCAGCGCGAGCGGGTCGGTCAACCTCGTGGCGTACTCGACTCCACAGCAGGTGTACGAGGACAAGCTGGAGCCCGCCTTCGAGCAGACGGACGGCGGAGACGGAGTCGAGTTCTCGAACTCGTTCGGGTCATCGGGTGACCAGAGCCGCGCAGTCGAGGCCGGCCAGCCGGCCGACGTGGTCGAGTTCTCGCTAGAGCCGGACATGACCAGGCTGGTAGACGCCGGCATCGTCTCGCACGACTGGAACGAGAACGAGCACAACGGGATCGTCACCGACTCGGTCGTGACGCTGATGGTGCGGCCGGGCAACCCCAAGGACATCCAGTCATTCGACGACCTCGCCCGGGACGACGTCGAGGTGATCGACCCGAACCCGGCTACCTCCGGGGGCGCCCGCTGGAACATCATGGCGATTTACGGGTCGCAGATCGAGGCGGGCAAGTCAGAGGCCGAGGCCCAGGACTTCGTCAAGCGGGTGATCGCGAACACGTCCGTCCAGGACGACAGCGCCCGCGACTCGCTGCAGACGTTCTCGAGCGGGAAGGGGGACGTGCTGGTCGGCTACGAGAACGAGGCTCTCCAGGCCAAGGAGGAGGGCATCGATCTGGACTACGTCACGCCCGACAGCACGATCCTGATCGAGAACCCGATCGCGGTGACCGTGGACGCGAGCGACGCGGCCCAGCCTTTAGTCGACTTCCTCTACACCGACGAGGGGCAGCAGGCGTTCGCCGACGCGGGCTACCGCCCTGTCGTCAAGTCGGTGTTTGAG
>JBKOYL010000078.1:0-28213 GCA_046725395.1 Actinomycetota bacterium
CATGGCGCAGGTCCAGACCGTGACCGGGCCGGTCGACGCCGATCAGCTCGGGACGACGCTGATCCACGAGCACCTCCGGAGCCAGGACGAGGCGGCGCACGTTCAGTGGCCCATCGCCGGTACGGCGAAGGAGGATCCGCCCTATGAGGTCGCCGCCGGCGGCGACTACGAGATCGCGGTGCGGGAGGCCAAGGCGGCCCTCGACCTCGGGATCAAGACGATCTGCGACCCCACCGCGATGTTCCTCGGACGCGACGTCGATTTCATGCGCCGCGTCTCCGAGGAGACCAGCCTGCAGGTCGTCCCCTGCACAGGGATCTACACCTATGACCACCTGCCGCAGTTCTTCCTCAACCGGGACCCGGACCAGATCGCGGATCTCTTCGTGCACGACATCGAGAACGGCATCCAGGAGACGGAGATCAAGGCCGCCTTCATCAAGTGCGCCGCGGACGAGCCGGGCGTCACCGAGAACATCGAGAAGATCCACCGCGCGGCCGCGAGGGCGTCGCTGAGGACCGGCGCCCCGATCATGGCCCACTCACGCCCCGCCAGCAATACCGGTCCTCGCCAGATCGAGATCTTCGAGGAGGAGGGCGTCGACCCGGCCAAGGTCCAGATCGCCCACACCGGCGACACGGACGACCTCGACTACATCGAGGGCCTGCTCGAGAAGGGAGTCTGGATCGGGCTCGATCGCTACGGCCTGGAGCTCTTCCTGCCCTACGAGCAGCGACAGGAGACGGCGAAGGCCCTGCTCGAGCGCGGCTACGCCGACCGGATCTTCCTGGCGGCGGACTCCTGCGCGACCCTGGATTGGTTCCCCGTCAACGTGATTGAGCAGCTGGTCACCGCGGGAATGGCCAAGGACTGGACGATCCGGATCGTCCCGGAGCGCGTCCTGCCGGAGCTGCGGGAAGCCGGCATGAGCGATCAGCAGGAGCGCACGATGATGGTCGACAACGCCGTCCGCTGGTTGACGGCCTAGCCCCTGATTCGGCCGGATACTTCAGGGCCGATGGCTGATCCAAACGATCCCGGGCTGCTCAGCGCGGCCGAGTCGTCACTGCTGATCGACCAGTACGAGATCACGATGGCGGCGAGCTACCACCGCCTCGGGCGGAACGAGCCCGCGATCTTCGAGCTCTTCGCTCGCAAGCTCCCTCCGCACCGCGACTGGCTGCTGGTCTGCGGGCTCGGACCGACCCTGCGCCTGATCACGGAGATGCGGTTTGGGCCCCGGGAGCTCGACTATCTCCGTTCCCTCGACTTCCACGACGACTTCCTCGCCTACCTCGACGGCTTTCGCTTCAACGGCGAGGTCGAGGCGATGCCGGAGGGAACGATCGCCTTCGCCAACGAGCCGCTCATGCGCGTGACCGCCCCGCTGATCGAGGCCCAGCTGCTCGAGACGCTCCTCCTCAACCAGATCAACTTCCAGACGATGATCGCCACCAAGGCCGCCCGCGTCGTGCTGGCTGCCGACGGCAAGGGCGACTCCGTCGTCGACTTCTCCCCGCGCCGCGATCACGGCGTCGATGCGGCGATGAAGGCCGCCCGCGCGACCGCGGTGGCCGGGCTGGGTGGGACCTCGAACGTCGCCGCGGCGATGCGATACGGCCTGCGGCCGGTCGGCACGATGGCGCACTCCTACGTGCTCAGCTTCGAGACGGAGCGGGAGGCCTTCGAGGCGTTCATGCGTGACAACCCGGATAACGCCGTGCTGCTCGTCGACACCTACGACACCCTCGAGGGCGTCCGGCGCGCGATCGCGGCCTCCGAGCGGACCGGGATCCCGCTGACGGGCGTCCGGCTGGACTCCGGCGACCTCCCGGGGCTGGCGCGCGAGGCGAGGCGGTTGCTCGACGAGGCTGGGCTCCGTGACGCGCGGATCGTCGCCTCGGGTGACCTCGAGGAGCACAAGATCGCGGAGATGTGCCGGGACGGCGTCCCGATCGACGTCTGGGGTGTGGGGACAGAACTCGGGACGAGCCGGGACTCGCCGGTGGTCAACGGCGTCTACAAGATCGTCGCCGACCTGCGCGGCGAGGCCTGGCGCGGCGTCGCAAAGCGCTCGGCGGCCAAGGAGACGCTGCCGGGGGCGAAGCAGGTATTCAGGCAATTCGAGGACGGCACGATGACCGGGGATGTGGTGGCGACCGCCGAGGAGGAGCTGGAGGGGGAGCCGCTGCTGGTGCCCGCCATGCGCGGCGGGAAGATCGTGCTGGTGGAGTCGCTGGAGGAGATGCGGGAGCGGACGGCTCGCAGCCTGGCCGCGCTGCCTGTCGAGCTGCGCAGCAAGGGGCCCAAGCCCCCCTATCCGGTGAAGCACTCGGAGAAGCTTCGCGGGCTAGCGGCGGCTGGAGAAGAAGCCCTCCAGCAGGGCGGCTGACTCGGCCGCCAGCAGGCCGCCCTCCACCGTCGGCCGGTGATTGACGACGGGCTCGGCGAACAGGTCGATGACGCTGCCGACCGCACCGCCCTTGGGATCCGCGGCACCGTAGACCAGCCGCGGCACCCTGGCCAGGGTGATCGCTCCCGCGCACATCGGACACGGCTCGAGCGTGACGTAGATCGTCGTCTCCAGCAGGCGCCAGGCGCCAAGCCGCCCGGCTGCTTCGCGCATGGCGAGCACCTCCGCGTGGGCGGTGGGGTCGCGGCGCAGCTCGCGCTCGTTCCCCGCCGCGCCGAGGACCTCCTCTCCGCGCGCCACGACGGCGCCGATCGGCACGTCGGCATGCCCGCCCGCCCGCTCCGCGAGCTCCAGGGCCCGCCGCATCATTCGCTCGTCGGTCGAGGGCTCGCTCATGGGCTGAGTATCACCAAACGGGTTGCGCCTGCGGCGCCCCCTCGCATCAACCGGCGCGTCCGGACGCCGATCCGTCTAGGGTCGGATGCACTTGGGCGCCGGCGTGCCGCTGGCGAGTGGAAACGGGAGTATGAGACGCCTTCGCTGCGTACTTGCGCTTGGGGTGCTGATCGCACTCGTCGCCTCGCTGAGCGCGGCGAATGCCGCGACCCCTGACACGCTCGGCAAGACGACCGTCCAGCAGCGCATCGTGCCGTCCGGCGCCGCGTCCTTCGTCACGTTGACGCTCGGTCCGGGGGAGCCGTACGTGGTCCGCCGGGACCTCGCCGCCGCCGACTCGAAGCGGGCGAAGAGGCGGCGTTCGCTGGCCTACTTCGGCCAGCTCTCGGACTTCCAGCTCGCGGACGAGGAGTCGCCCGGCAGGGTCGAGTTCCTCGATCCCCCCAACGGCACGCAGCTCCCCTTCAACGCCGCCTGGCGGCCCTGGGAGGCGCTCGAGCCGCAGATCGACGACGCCGCGATCCGTCAGCTCAACGCCTTCGCCGCGGCGAGTCCGATCCCGCAGGGGAGCGGCGCGCGCCGGAAGATGGACTTCGCGCTCAACACGGGGGACTCGGCCGACAGCCAGCAGCTCAACGAGACCGAGTGGGTCCGGACCCTGCTCGAGGGCGGCACGCTCAACCCGAACTCGGGGATCAATCCGGTCGGATACCTCCACCAGCTCTGTCCGCCCGTCGGCGTGCCGGGGGCGGCCGAGGCCGCCCGCTACACCGGCGTGCAGGACTTCCGCGACTATGTCGAGGGCACGCAGCCCTCCTTCTACGACCCCAACGATGTCCGCGGGTCCTTCGCCGGCTG
Organism: Actinomycetota bacterium; assembly: GCA_046725395.1. Classification (GTDB taxonomy): domain Bacteria; phylum Actinomycetota; class Thermoleophilia; order Solirubrobacterales; family 70-9; genus DASUPK01. The sequence goes on from JBKOYL010000078.1 coordinate 3,668, forward strand.
GCCGTCGTATCCCGGGCTGATGGACCGCGCCCAGCAGGCCTTCGGCGCCGCCGGTGTGGCCGTCCCGACCTACGTCGTGTTCGGAAACCATGATGGTCTCGTCCAGGGCAACCAGGCCGCCAATCGATCCTTCGAAGACGTGACGACGGGCTGCCTGAAGCCGATGGCGCCCGTCCCGAATCAGACTGACCTCGCCGGAGTGCTGGGCTCGATCACCCCGGAGAACGTCCTCGCGATGCTGGCCAGCGATCCCGACAAGGTGGCGCTGGTCCCGCCGGATCCCGAGCGCCAGTACGTGAGCAAGGCCCAGTACAAGCAGGTCTTCCTGAACGGCACCCAGCCCGACGGTCACGGCTTCGCCTACATCGACCCGGCGGAGCAGGCGGCCTCGAACGGCGCGGCGGGCTACTACTCCTGGAGCCCGGTCCCGGGTTTCCGCTTCATCGCCCTCGACACGGTCTCCGAGGGCGGGATCGCGGGCCCATCGGCCGACGGGAACCTCGACGACCCGCAGTTCCAGTGGCTCCGGACCCAGCTCGAGTCGGCGACCGCCGCCGATCAGCTCGTCGTGATCTTCAGTCACCACGCAATCCCGAGCCTCACCTCGCAGGTGCCCGACGAGGCCGCGCCGCCGTGCACCGGGATTAACGACACCCACGGCCACGACCTGAACCCGGGCTGCGACCTGGATCCGCGCGATTCCTCGCCGATCCACCTCGGCCAAGACCTGGTCGATCTGCTGCATCGGTACCCCCACGCGATCGCCTGGGTCGCCGGCCACTCCCACGTCAACGACATCCAGGCCTACCCGGGGGCGGACGGCACCGGCTTCTGGAGCATCCGCACCGCCGCAGAGGCGGACTGGCCGCAGCAGAACCGCCTGCTCGAGATCATGGACAACAGGGACGGCACCCTCTCGATCTTCGGCACGATCCTCGATCACGCCAGCGCCGCGACGGCGCCGCCGTCGGGGACCTCGGCGGCGGGCTTGGCGCCCACCGACCTGGCCTCCGTCGGCCGAACCCTCTCCTACAACGACCCCCAAGTCGGGGCCGCGAAGTGCAGCCCGGCCTGCGGCGAGGGGACCAGCGACGACCGCAACGTCGAGCTGTTGATCCGCGATCCGCGCCGCTCTCGGTAGCTGAAATTCCAGGAACTTCTTTGCGCAGGCAGTGTTAATTGGAGGCTGGCCGACCGCCGGCTTCTCTGTGCGAAAGCTGATCGCCACAACCGCGCTTGTCCTGTTCGCGACGGTCCTGCCGGCCGCGGCGTCGCCGGCCGCCGAGACACCCACCCACGGGCCGTACGTCCCGGGGCAGCTGCTGGTCCGGTTCGAGGGAGGCGCGGAGCAGCTCGTCCGGCTCCCCGAGGGCGTCGACGTGGCAACCGCCGAGCGGGCGCTCGATGAAAACCCGGCGGTTGCGTATGCGGTGCCGAACTACGTCGCGCACGCATCCGCCGTCCCCAACGACCCGGGCCTGGTCGGCTTCGCGGGCGGCTGGCAGCGGACACAGTGGAACTTCCTGCCCTGCGGCTCGCTCTGCGGGGAGGCGCCCGCCGAGTATCAGGAGCGCGGCGGCCTCAACGCGCCGGAGGCATGGGACATCCTCAACCAGCGCGGGGCCGCGGGCGGCAGTGGAGCGCGGGTGGCGGTGCTGGACACCGGCGTCGCGTACATGACCCGCAAGCCCCGGTTCCGCAAGAGCCCGGACTTCTCCCGAACCCAGTTCCTTCCCGGCTACGACTTCGTCGACAAGGACGGCATCCCCCTCGACGAGGATGGCCACGGCACGCACGTGGCAGGGACGATCGGGGAGCGCACGGGAAATCACTTCGCCCTCACCGGGCTGGCGTCCAAAGCGAGGATCATCCCGGTCCGGGTGCTCGACTCCGAGGGCTTCGGCACGGCCAGGAGCATCGCCAGGGGAATCCGCTGGGCCGCGAAGCACAGGGCCCAGGTGATCAACATGAGCTTCGAGTTCTCGCTTCGCGTCAACAGCTGCGGCAAGATCAAGGGGATCTGCGATGCGATCAAGCTCGCGTTCAAGCGGGGAGCGCTCGTGGTCGCCGCCTCAGGCAACGAGAGCGGGGAGCCGGTCGCCTATCCGGCGGGCGCCCCGCACGTGATCGGAGTCGGCCGAACGACCAAGGACGCCTGCCTCGCGGGCGAGTCGCGAACCGGCGCCGGCCTCGATCTCGTGGCTCCGGGCGGCGGCTTTCCGGCGCTCAACACCTGCGGGTCGGACGACGCCTTCTTCACCCGCGGGGTGCCGATCTTCCAGCTCACCTTCCAAGGGCCCGGCTTCACCAGGTTCGGGTACCCCGGCGGCTTCGAGGGGACCTCGATGGCCGCGGCCCACGTCTCCGGCGTGGCGGCGATGGTGATCGCCAGTCGCGTGGTGGGAAGGTCGCCGACCGCCGTCGAGTGCCAGCTCGAGGGCACCGCCCGGCGCTCCGACCTGCAACTCGGCCAGCCCTACGATCAGCGGCTCTTCGGTGCGGGCCTGGTCGACGCGGCCGCCGCGGTGCGCGCCAGAGCGGCGGGGTGCTAGACGGCTTCGCCATCAACGCCCGCCACAAACACCGCGGCGGAATTTACGTCGTCTTGACGATCCAGACGTCGCAGGGGGCGTGGTGAGAGATCTTGTTCGGCACGCTGCCCAGCAGGAAGCGCCGCGCCCCGGTCATTCCCTTGTTGCCGACCAGGACCAGGTCGGCGTCGTTCTCCTCCGCCACGTCGAGGATCGCATCGGCCGGATCGCCCTCGCGCGGGTGCGTGACCACGTCCACCTTCGCCTTCTTCGCCTGGGCCGCGGCGTTGTCAAGGACGAGCTGGACGTCCTCGCGGGGATTGATCGCGTGCGAGACATCGCCGCTGATCCCCTCGGCCTCCTCCCGGAGGCGGGATTGGGGCACGGGCTCGTAGGCGCTGACGATCTCGAGCTTCGCCTTCGAGAGCTTCGCCAGCTCGACCGCCGTTCTGACCGCCTCCGTGGCGGTCTCCGACCCATCGGTCCCAACCACTATGCGGTTGAACATCACTCCTCCTCGCCCACCGGCATTAAACGGGTCGCGCTTTCGCGCGCCCTCGCATTTTGCGCGCCGATACTACCCCCAGGCGCTGGCCCGGCGCAGCGATATCCGGTCAAGTCAGCTTCACGATCGCGATCACCATCGACGCGAGCAGGCCGGCGAGCAGGATCGCCATGGTGATCGCCCAGATCCTCGGCATGACCCGACTCTAGTTCGGCTCAGTCGTCCTCGACCGGGTGCGGCTCGGGCGCCGGGACGCCGCTGAGGGCGCTCGGCGGGGTGCCCGGTCCGACCTCATACCAATCGACGTAACGGCCGCAGCTCTTGCCGAGGGCCACTGACTGGCGAGAGGGGTCGGCTCGGGTGGCGGCGATTGCACCGAGGTAGGCCTTGCTGTCGGTTCCAAGCAGGCGGCCGATCAGGGGCGGATCATCCACAGCGACGTCGAAGGCCACTTCCCCCGGCCTCCTCACCACCAGGGATCCGACGGGGTAGAACGGCGAGGGCCCGCGGAAGAGCAGGTTCGTGCGCAGCGCGGCGCGAAATGGTTCGGCGAGCCCCGAGCCCGTCGCCGCGACGTGCAGCTCCTGGGTGCTGGCGTACTGGATCGAGATGTCCCATCGCCCCGAGGCCAGGTAGATCAATTGGACGGCGGGCTCGGACTGGCTGAGCTCGGGGCTCGGCCGCCAGACCTTGCCGATCACGGGCTGGGCGGTGAAGGCGGTCGCCGTGCCCCTTGCGCCGCGAAGCGGCGCTTCATCGGCATCCCCGCAGTCGAGCGGCGCCCCGGGGTTGAGCGGCTCGAACAGGGTGCGTCGCTGCCCAACCGAGCCGACGCGCTGCCAGAGGATGAAGTCGCCGGTGCGGAGACGAGGCTCGAAGGCGGGCGGTGCCTGGCTCTGCTCGGCGGCGCTCGTCGTCACCACCCAGTCGAAGTCGTCGAGCCCGTCGGGGACGTCGGGATCCGCGCCGTGCGGCGGGACGTTGTCCCAGTCGAACTTGGCGTTGAGCGTGGTGGCCCGATACAGCGACGGGATCTCCTCGACGTCGTAGTGGTTGGTGATCGGCGCGTAGACCTCCGACCCGATCAGCTCCCAGGAGACGAAGTTGTCCCGCCCCAGGAAGAGGACGTCTTTCCCGTCGACGATCGGACGCATCCGCAGCATCTCCTGGAGGTGGTAGTCGGGGCCCACCGCGGCCTGGCGCAGCGGCAGGAGCGTTGAGAAGGCGGCCGCCGCCGCGAAGGCGATGACGAGCAGGGGCACCCCCAAGCCGGCCACTGGCCGAACCGGTCCGGGAGGCCACCAGCTGGCCACCCCACCCGGCGGGACGTCCTCCTCCTCCCCGGGCAGCGGGTCCGCCGCCAGCAGGCCGCGCAGCCCGATCAGCATGATCAGCGGCGCTGCGATCGCGAGCGCCTTCGCCTGCGTATACGGAGTACCGAGCGCGAGCGCGGCGAGGTAGAGAACGGTCGCGGCGAGAAGCGCCGAGGGCAGCGCGGACTCCCGGCGGGAGAGCGCCCGCCCCAACCCCCAGGCGAAGGCGACGAGAGCGAGCAGCCCGCCGAGGTAGAAGGCGATCTCGGGCGTGGTCGAGTTCGCCGGCGCGATCCGGAATTCGCCGGAGGGCCAGATCCCGAAGGCCTCGAGTGGGTTGAGCGGCTGGCGCAGATTGCCGAAGCCCACGGTCGGTCCGGTCCCCGACGGATTGAAGGCCTCGAAGCTGGAGAAGCTGGCCAGGCGGAGGACCTCCGGCACGGCCGCCACGACCGGGATCCCGACCGCCAGAGCGATCGCGAACCGCGCTCGGCTGAACTGCTCGCCCACGCGCAGGCGCGCTACGAGGGACTGCGCCCGCTCCCGCTCGCGCCACGCGACCAGCAGCATCCAGATCACGGCCGCGCCGAGCAGCCAGGCCAGCCCCGGGAAGCTGTAGTTGTAGATCGTGCCGGCGGCGATCACGCCGAGGGGGATCGCGGCCCTCGTCGCGGATGTCGCGCCGAACGTCCCCGACTGCGCGCTATCCCGGGTACTCCGGGACGTTCGGCGGGGGTTGAGGGACCACGCCGGGCGAACCGCCGGCAGCGCCAGTGCAAAGCCAAGCAGCGCGAGGGCGAGCATCGGCTCCTTGAAGGCGCCCTGCGCGAGGTAGGCCGCCGCCAGATACGGACTCGCCGCGAGCACGGCCGCCGGCACGCGCAGCCAGCCGGGCACGCCGCCAAGCGCGCCATAGCTGGTCAGGGCGAGCAGCGCGGCGATCGCCCCGGTCAAGCCCGCGAAGGCCTCGATCAGGCTCGCCCCCGTCGCCTTCGACGCCGCCGCGACCATGGCATGCGGCCCGAGCGGATACCCGTCCTTGATCAGATCGGGGGTGGGGCCGGCATGCGAGCTCACCCACTCGGTGAAGAGCAAGTGCGAGGCCATGTCGTCGTTGACCAGACCCTGACCGAGGATGCCGATGCGGCCGCTGGCCGCGAATGGGATGGCCGCCACCAGCGCGGCGCCGATCACGGCGATCACCGCCCCGGTACGCACCGCCCCTGTCGGCGCGTCGCTGCGATCGAAGACCACGAAGCAGACGATCAGCGCCACGCCCGTGATCACCGCGGCTGTGACTGCGTGACCGGGCAGCTTGACCGCGACCCCGCAGATCACCAGCAGGGCCGAGAGTCCGGTCGCGGGAGCGGCGGCGGAATGCCGCGGCAGGCCCGCGAGCGCCATCACGGCAGCGCCGAGGAGGAGCGAGGCGACCAGGATCAGCGCCCCCGCCGCAAGAGCCGAAAACATCGCGGAAGCCTAGAGGTGAAGGCTTACGCCGCGGCTGCTTCCGGCGCCCACTCGGCCCGGAAGACGCGGTGGCTGCCGGCGAGACCCTTGAGCTCGACCTCCCGGCCGTCGTCGAAGCGCAACCCGTTCCCGCTCCCGCTCGACGCGGCCTGGCGCAGCTCCTCCGAGACCAGGATCTCGCCGCCGGTCGCCTCCGCGGCGATCCTGGCGGCCAGGATCACATTCTTGCCGAAGTAGTCGCCCTCCTCGGAGATCACCTCGCCGCTGTGGAGGCCGATCCGGACCCGGAGCACCTCCCCCTCGCCGGCCCGCTCGCGCTCGGCGAACGCGCGCTGGACGTCGATCGCGCACTCCAGAGCCTCGCAGGGATCGGGAAAGGCGAGCATGAAGCCGTCGCCCTGGCTCTTCACCTCGTAGCCGTCGTGGCGCGCTATCTGCTCGCGGAAGACCGCGTTGTGCTCGCGCAGTAGCTCGAGCCAACGCTCGTCGCCGAGCCGCTCCGTGAGCACGGTCGAATCCTCGATGTCGCTGAACAGGATCGCGACGGTGCCGTCCGGCGCGGCGTGGGCGCGCATGTCGGGTCGCTCCTGCTCGAGCTCGGACACCATCTCGTCGATCGAGGTCGTCACGTCCACCCCGGTCAGCCCCTGCGCCTCGAGGCGGTCGCGGAGCGCCCGGTCGACGATCCAGCGGGCGCCCATCTGGCGCGCCGTGCCGAGCACGTCCGCGAGCAGCTCCAGGGCCAGCTCGCGGTCGTCGGCCCGGTCGCGCTCGAGCAGGACCTCGGCCAGACCGAGGCCGCAGAGCGCCATCCCGGGCCGATCGCCCATCCGGGTGGCGATCTCCACGGAGTTGCCCAGGTGTCGCTCGGCGTCGTCGATGCGGCCCATGGTCTGCGCGAGCATCCCGAGCACCCGGTCGACGGGTCCATTGCAGCCCGTCGCGCGCGCGACCACGATCACCAGCCCCTCGTAGGGGAGCAGCTCTTCGTAGGCCGGCCCGGCCCGCTCCGTATCGCCGATCAGCGCAATCGCCTCGCCCAACAGGCTCATCCCGACGACCCAGTTGACGTCCCTGGGGATGGCGGAGAAGTCGTCCCCCGCGAAGCGCTCCAGCTGTCGCCGCGCCAGCTCGACCTCGCCGGAACGGGCGGCGAGGGTGATCAGCCCACCGCGCCAGGCGGGAATGCCGGGGAAGCGCTCGACGAGGTCGCGAACGGCCGGGATCAGCTCGCCCGCCCGTCCTTGCAGGCTGCGGACCTGGATCATCTGTATGCCGTAGGTCTGGGAGGCGACCGACTGCTCCGCGCGCTCACCCGCATCCCTCGCCTGCACGGCCAGCCTCTCGGAGCCCTCGATGTCGCCATCGAGGAATGCCCGCATGGCCCGGATTGCGATCACGTGCCAGCTGTGCTCCGGCATCCGAAGCTCGTCCGCGAGCCGCGCGTAAGTGGCGAGCTCCCAATCGGCGGCTTCCATGTCGCCGAGCTCGAGGAATTGCCAGAGGCGGTAGGAGTGAGCCCGAAGGACGGCCTCCCGATCGCCATGTTCCCGGCCGATCTCGAGCATCTCGTCCGCAAGCTGCAGACGCTCTCGCGGGGCATCCGGTCCAGAGGGGATGAAGATCTTGCGCTGCAGGGCGGCCACCAGAGCCTGCGGTGCGCCGACCTCACGGGCGATCTCAATCGCCTCGCCCACCAGGCGCTTCGACTCGAAGATGTCGTTGTCAACCCAATACATCTCGGCCGACTTGGCGCTCAGCAGAGCGGCACGGCGGGCCGTCCGCTCGGGGCCGATCCGGTCCAGTGCCTCGTCCAGCAGGGCGAGCAGCTTCTCGTCCAGGCGGCCGGCGTCGCTCATCATCGCGATCCCGATCGCGGCGCCCACCAGGCTGTCGGGGTCGTCGAGGCGCCGCGCGGACTCCGCGGCCCGCTCGAACGCCTGCCGGGCGTCGGCGACCCTGGCGGACTTCGCCTCCGCGCCGCCGAGAGCAAGGAGCAGCCTGCACCTAAGGGGCTCGTGCGGCTCCTCCATCAGATCGAGCACCTCCAGCGCACGCCCGAAGACGTCGACGGCGTCCTCGTAGGCGAGCTGCTCCATGTCCTGTTCGCCCGCCCGCAGCCCGTAGTCGATCGCCTTGGCCAGGTCGCCGTGGGGGGTGGCCGACTCGAGGAAGTGGTGGGCGAGCTCGCCGAGGCGCTCGTCGACGTCGTCGCCGCAGATCGCCTCGAGCGCCAACCCGGCCCGCTGATGAAGGGCAGCGCGCTTCGGCGGGCTGAGCTCCTCGTACAGCGTGTCGCGGACCAGTGCGTGCGCGAACGAGTAGCGGCCCTCGCCGAGATCGGTGACCAGTCGCTCGGCGATCGCCTCGCGGGCGGCGGTCATCAGCGCCTCCTCGCTGAGCTCGGCGACCCTGACTACGAGCTGCTCCTCGAAGTCGCGGCCGATCACCGCGGCGACGCGGAGCGCTTCGTTGGTCTCATCGGAGAGGCGATCGAGCCGGCGGCCCACCACCTCGCGCACGCCCTGAGGGATCTGGAGCTCCGCCGGCGTGCCGCCCGCCGTCAGCTTGCCCTCGCTGGCGAGCAGCCGGACCACCTCGCCGACGAAGAACGGGTTGCCGTCGGTCCGCTCCTGCACCGCACCGGCCAGGCCCGCCGGCGCCGGCGTGCCCGCGGTCATCTCGATGTAGCGCTCCACGGCGCCCACCGAAAGACCCTTGAGCGGGATGCGGGCGCTGCCCTCGAGGCCGGAGATCTCAGCCAGGACCCGCGCCAGGGGATGGTGGCGACCCAGCTCGACGTCGCGGTAGGTGCCGAGGATCAGCAGGCCGCTCGATCCCAGCTCCCTGGCCGCGAAACGCAGCAGCAGCAGCGAGGGCTCGTCCGCCCAGTGGAGGTCGTCGATCACGATCACGATGGGCCGGTCGCGGGCGGCCGCGAGCAGCAGGCTGGTGACCGAATCGAACAGCCGGAAGCGGGCTTCCTCGCTGTCCGACCCCGTGGCGGGCTCGACGTCGAGCTTCTCCGCCACCTCGGGGATCAGCTGGGCGACCTCGGCGGCGCCGGCGCCGAGCTGCCAGGCGAGCGCGACCGGGTCGGCGTCCCGCGCATAGGAGCGAATCGCCTGCACCCACGGCCAGTAGGCCGGGGCGCCTTCGTCCTCGCGGCAGCGTCCCCAGTACACCCGGGCCCCGCTCACGCGGGCGTAGGTGGCGAGCTCCTCGGCGGCTCGGGTCTTGCCGATCCCGGGCTCCCCGACCAGGAGCTGAAGCGACCCGCGCCCCGCCAGCGCCGCGTCGACGGCTTCCCGGAGGCGCTCAAGCTCGCGCTCCCGGCCAACGAAGACGCCGCCCGCGAGGCTCTCCAGCGGGTTGGCGGCCCGAGGCTCCTCACGCTCAGCGGGCTGCTCGAGTGCCGCCACCAACGCCTGTCTGGCCTCGGCGGCGCTCTCCGGCCGGTCCTCCGGCCGCTTCGCCAGCAGCCTGAGGACCACCCGATCGAGTGCCTCCGGCACGTCGGGGTTGTGTCGCGAGGGCGGCACCGGATCGGCGTGCAGGTGCTGGCTGATGATCGAGACGGCGTCGTCGCCGGGGAAGGGCGGCTGGCCGGTGAGCATCTCGTAGAGCAGGCCGCCCATGGAGTAGAGGTCGCTCCGCGGGGTCGCCGCGTCCCCCACAGCCTGCTCGGGCGGCAGGTAGGCGACCGTACCGACCAGCGTTCCGCCGCTCACCCGCGCGCGGGCCTCGGTCGTCGCCAGGCCGAAGTCGCCGAGCCGGGCCCGCCCGTCGTCGTCGATCCAGACGTTCGCCGGCTTCAGGTCGCGGTGCACGATGCCCCGAGCGTGCGCGTGCTCGAGCGCATGGGTGACATCGGCCGCGATCTCAACCGCGCGGCGCACGTCGAGCCTGCCGCCCGCCGCGGCGAGCATGCCTTCGACGTCGCCGCCCGGCATGTAGCGGCTGACGATGAAGGGGTTGCCCTCGTCCTCGCCCGTGTCGAGCACGGTGACGACGTGCGGGTGGTCGCCGAGCTTGCGCATCGCCTCCGCCTCCCGGCGGGCCCGCGCCTGGATCGCGGCCCCGACCCCTTCCGTGTCGTAGAGCGCGACCGCGACGTCCGCTCCGGTGCCGGTGTCGTCGGAGAGGTAGACGCGCTTGCGCCCGCCCTGACCGAGAAAGCGCCTGACCCGGTAGCGGCCCGCGATCTCACTCGGCGCGTCCGCCGGCAGCGGCTCGGCGCGCGGTGTCTCCGGGGCAGCGGGCTCGGCGACGAGCTCGGTACCGCACGAGTCGCAGAACCGAGCCCCTTCGCGGTTGTCGTTGCCGCAGGACGGACACCGCATGGCCCTACCAAGTATCCCAGCCCCTGCACGGCGCCCTATCGGGAACGACCCATGCGTCACCGACCTCAGGTGATCGCCGCTTTCATGGAAAGCGGCGCTTCCCTTGCGGCGCTTCCCTACTGGACCTGGGTGTCTTTGCCGGGACCGCCCCTGAGCTTGTCCTTGCCGGGGCCACCCTTCAAAGTGTCCTTGCCCTTCTCGCCGTAGAGCTTGTCCTTGCCCTTGCCGCCCTTCAGGGTGTCCCTGCCGGGACCACCCTCCAGGGTGTCCTTGCCCGACTGGCCGTAGAGCTTGTCGTTGCCCTTGCGGCCGTTGAGGGTGTCGTTGCCTTTGCCGCCCTCCACGGTGTCGTTGCCCGCGCCGCTGCAGATCACGTCGTTCCCGGCTAGGCCGGAGACCTCGTCGTTGCCGTCGAGTGCCGCGATCACATCGGCGCCGGGGGTGCCTCTGAGCTGGTCGTCGCCGCTGAGCTGGTCGTTGAGGCCGCCGAGCGGGTAGTGGGCGTTGCCGTTGGTGCCGATGATCGTTGCCGACTTGCCCTTGCAGCTAGGTCTGATGATGGACTCGAGGCCGTGGAAATGCTGCGTCAGCGCGCCGTATTGGTACAGCTCCAAGTCATAGGAGAAGTGACCGTCGACGCTGTGATCGCTGATCAGGCCAAGAGGCGTAGAGAAGGTCAGCACGCTCCCATTGAGCTGGTAGGGAACCACGCCTCGGACCGTGCCCCATCCCCCCGAGACCGAGGGCGGGACTGTTGGGTCTGTAGGACGCGCGTTCCTTACTCGAAGCACATTTGAGCTGAGATGAAGCTCCTCGCCCCGGATGATCGCGTCGTAGTTGAACGGGTAGGGCAGGCTTGGATCGCCGAGGATGAAGTACTGGAAGGAGTCCGCCTGGCGCCCGAGTGAGTCGACCGTCTGGAAGTCCGGTGGCCTGTTGAAGGTCAGAGTGAACGTGACCTGCCCTGTGGCTGGGTCGAAGACGGCCGATTGAGAGCGCGCCAGCAACTCACCTGGCGTGGCTGCATCGGCCCGTGCGGTGGCGGGGCGCTGGGTGGCCGCCTGGGCCGTCGCGATCAGCGCCACGGCGAGCAGCGAGCCAAGAGCGGCAATCAGGAGGCGTCTCATCGTCCCCCCAAACACTGGAAATCGCCAGGCGGAGCGTGTCAGACGCAGTCCGTGCCGACCCCCTGGTTCCCACGGCGTCACACTCGTGGCGAGCCGCGATTGCGCCGGCGCTCAGCCGTTGAGCCGTGCGAACATCTTGCGCTGCGCCTTGTAGAGGCCCGGGAACTCGGCGTAGAGGCGGTCGTAGGCGGCGCGGTTGCCTGGGTCGGGGATGAAGACGCGGTCCACCGGGACCAGGTCGCGCACCTCGTCCTTGCGAACCGCTCCCATGGCCAGGGACGCCATCAGCGCCGCGCCCCGAAGGTTGGCGTGGAGGGGTTCCGCGACCCGCTCGATGGTGCGATCCATGACGTCCGCGTGGATCTGGCACCAGAGGCTGGAGACCGCGCCACCGCCGAAGATCCGCAGCGAATCGAGGCGCTGGCCGACGAAACGTTCGACCGCCTCACCCAGCCACCGGCTGTTGTAGGCGACGCCTTCCAGGACCGAGCGGATCAGCTCCGCGTTGGTCGTTGACGCCGAGAGGTTGTGCCAGCCGCCGCGCGCGTTGCGGTCGTCAACGGGCGAGCGCTCCCCGGCGATCCAGGGGGTGAAGATGACGCGGCCGCTACCGGGCGGGGCTGACTCGGCCAGCCCGATCAGCCGCTCGAACGCGGCGGGCTCGCTCGTGTGGAACGCCTCCCGTAGCCAGCGCAGGCAGAGGCCCGCCGCCTCGTGGTTGTTGGCCACCAGGTAGCTGGAGGAATCGAGGCCCGGGACGGTCGCGATCGAGCGCATGGCGTCCGTCTTCTTGCGGGGGAAGGGCAGCGAGATCCACGAGGTGGTGCTGATCGTCAGGTGCGGCTCCCCCTGCTCGATCCCGCCCGTGCCGACGGCGGCCGAGTGCAGGTCGGGGCTGCCGGTGACCACCTGAGCGCCCGGGTCGATGCCGAGCTCGAACGCCACCTCCGGCAGGACGCTGCCGACCAGCGATCCCGTCTCCACCAGCGGCGGCAGCTTCGAGGCATCGATCCCCGCCCGCCGGATCAAGGCGCCATCGTAGGAGAGCCGATCGAGACGGCGGTTGTCCGTGAGCCAGGCGCCGCTCATCGAGGCGTGCGTTGCCGCGGCTCGGCCGGTGAAGCGCATGGTCAGGTAATCCACCGGCTCCAGGTACCAGTCGGCGGCCGAAGCGATCTCGGGCTCGTCGCGATCCAGGAAGAGCATGTGGCTGACCGGGTCGCCGCCGAACGGAGACGGCGCACCGGCGGTGTGACGAACCCACAGGGTCAGGGCCCGTGGCGAGTAGCCCATCAGCGGGCCGCCGATCACCTCTCGCGAGTAGCGGGCGCCCCGCGTGTCGAGCCAGGTGATGCAGGGTCCCACCGGTTCGCCAGATTCGTCCACCGGCACCGTGCTCGCCCACTGGCCGGTGCAGGCGACGGCGACCACGTGCTCGGCTGGGATCCCGGCTAAGGCGTCCGCCGCCAGCTGCATGACCGCCTGCCACCAGATCGAGGCGTCCTGAACGGCGCCGCCCCCGGGTAGGCGCTCGGTCACCAGCGTGCGCTGCGCCTCGCGATGGAGCCGCCCTTCGAGCGAGAGGGAACCGACCTTGAGCGCGCCACTGCCAAGATCGACGGCGAGCACGAAGCGCTCGGCCCGTCGCTCCCGAAGTTCCTCCATCACAAACGGGTTCCTCCTCGGCTACGCCTCGGAGGACCCTCGCATGACCGGAACGCTCTGCTGCGAGTCCATCAGCTGACTCATGACACCGCGGATCATCTCCTCCGCCTCGGTGCTGAGCCCGCCCGGGACGCCGCCGTAGACAGCGCTCGACTCGGCGGGCTCGTCGCCGCGCTCCTTCGCATAGGCCACGGCGGCATCCAGATCGGAAGCAAAGTCCTCGACGACCCCGGGCCGGGTCTGCGGCCGGGTGACGGCCATGTGGAGGGCGTTCGGGTACTGCAGCCCGTTGAAGCGCCAGCCCCGCCGCTTCATCTCGTCGTTGACGTGGTAGATGTCGAACTCGTCGGAGGTGAAGGCGAACAGGAAGGTCGGCTCGCCCAGGATCCTGAGCTCCTCGTGTGAGCGCACCGCCTCCTGCATCCGAGCCGAGGTCTCGAAGATCTCCCTGGCGTAGCGGCGGTAGCCCTCCCGGCCGATCGAGACCAGCGACGCCCAGGTGGCCGCCAGTAGCCCGTCGGAGCGCGATCCCTCCATTCCGGGCGAGAAGTACTTGCCGCCGCTCCATTCGGGCATGAAGAAGTAGCAGCGGTTGCGCAGCTGACGGTCGCGGAAGAGCAGCGTCGAGGTCCCCTTGAGGCCGTAGCCGTACTTGTGGGTGTCGGCCGAGATCGTGGTCACCCCGGGAACGCGGAAGTCGAAGGCCGGGATCGGATAGCCGAGCTCCTCGCCGAAGGGGAGCAGATAGCCGCCGAGGCAGCCGTCGACGTGAAGCCCGACGCGGCGCTCGAGAGCCAGTTGGCCGAGCTCGGCGATCGGGTCGATGGTGCCGTAGCCGTAGTTGCCCGCAGAACCGACGATGGCCACAGTGCTCTCGTCGATGCACTCGGCGACGTCGTCGGGACGAACCAGGGTCGTCTCCGGATCGACCTCGACGCGGCGGAGCTCGATTCCGAACAGATGGCAGGCCTTGTCGAATGCCGGGTGGCCGGTTTCGGGCTTGACGACGTTCGGGCGCTCGATCCCGCGCCCCTCGCGCCCCTCTTCGCGGTAGGCCAGCATCGCCTGGGCGATGCTGGCGCTGCCCCCGGAGGTGACCATCCCGGCCGGCTCGTTGATGCGAGGGCGCGCGCCAGCGCGACCCGTTTCATGTTGGGTGCCGGCGTGCATCAGGTCGAGAGCCATGGCGATGATCTCGCCCTCGAAGCGCGTGGCGCTCGGGCACATGTCCCGCTGCAGCGCGTTCTGGTGCGCGAACAGCCCGAACGCCTCCTTGAGGAAGGAGTAGTGGTCGCGGTCGCCGCAGTACATCGTCCCGGAGCACCGGCCCGTCTCCCAGACCCGATCCTCCTCGGTCGCCATCTCGCGCAGCTCGCCGAGGATCTCCTCGCGGGAGCGGCCGCTCTCCGGCAGCTGCCGGTTGACGCCGAACCGCTCGGCGTAGGGATAGAAGTCGAACATGTCGCTCATCGCCGTGGCGCTCCTTGGTCAGTTCCTAGATGTCCCCTGAGAAGGTGTCACACGAGTCGAGCGTTCCGGAGTCGAAGCCCGTCTGCAGCCACCGCGCCCGCTGCTCCGAGCTGCCGTGGGTGAAGCTCTCCGGTCGATCCGGCCCTGGGCCTGCGACTGGATCCGATCGTCGCCGACGGCGGCGGCGGCTCCGAGCCCCTCCTCGAGATCCCCGCTCTCGAGGATGCCGCGGTCGTAGGTCGAGCGGGCCCAGACGCCGGCGAGGCAGTCGGCCTGCAGCTCCAGGCGGACGGAGAGCTCGTTGGCGTCGCCCGGGTTCGCCCGGCTTTCGCCGCGAACGCTCTCCTCGATGCCGAGCTGCTGTTGGACGTGGTGGCCGATCTCGTGCGCCAAGACGTACGCCTGCGCGAAGTCGCCCGGCGCCGCGAAGCGCCGGTTGAGCTCGTCGAAGAAACCCAGGTCGATGTAGACCTTCCGGTCGAGCGGGCAGTAGAACGGGCCGGTCGCGGAGCTGGCAAGCCCGCAGCCCGAGCTCACCTGATTGCGGAAGAGAACCAGCTTGGCGCGCTGGTACGGCGTGTCGGCCGCGGCGAACTCCTTCCTCCAGAACCCCTGGGCGTCATCGAGCACAAAGGAGACGAAGTCGACCTGCTCGTCGCTCTCGTCCGGGCTTCCGGGGACGGACCCGCTCCCCGTCCCGGTCTGCGGCACCTGGGGGAAGGCGCTGGTGGGGTCCGGGACGTTGAAGCCGCCCTCGCCCCCGCCGCCTTTCAGGAAGAGCAGATAGACGACGACCAGGACGATGATCGTGCCGATGCCTCCGCCCCCGAGGCGGCCCATCGGGATCGGCAGGCCGCCGCCCCCGAAGCCTCCCCCCGAGGCGCGCCGATCCTCGATGTCCGAGCTGCGCCTGCCGGGCCTCCACTTCATCGGCGGCCACTCTATGGCGGAGGCTCGATGCCCGTTCCGCGGAGGTCAGCTGGATCTCGCCGAAGGGTCCGTTCACCTATCGGCGGGGCGAGGTCACATCGCTCGCCCCGGAGTAGCCGCTGAGCGCCTGCCGCTGCGAGAGCACGTAGAGCAGGATCAGCGACGGGACGCAGACCACGCCGGCGACCAGGAAGACCACGATGACTTCCGTCAGGGTGGCCGAGGCACCCGCCGCGCCGGAGATCGTCAGCGAAGTGGGCAGCATGTACGGGAAGGCCGCGGCGAAGTAACCCCAGATCATCGCCGCGCCGGCGCCGACCGCCGCCCCCCGCAGGCCGGTGTGCCTGCCGGCGGCCAGGAGCCCGAGGGCCGCGAGGCCGCAGATCGCCGAGAGCAGGACGAGGGCGATTCCGGGCCATGACGTCAACCCGTCGTAGATGAAGCGCCCGTCCTGATGCAGAGCGATGACCCCGAGGACGGCGCCGAGCCCGGCGATCACCGCCACGGCCAGTGCGCGCCGGGCGAAGTAGTCCCGCAGGTCCTCGTCCCCCGCTGCGCCGGAATCCCGGACCAGGAAGACCGCGGCCGTGTACGCGGCTACGGCCACGAACAGCGCCCCCGTCACCAGAGGCAGGAATCCGATCCAGCTCCCGGTCGGGTCGCCGTCGCCGCCCGCGGGAACCTCACCCGAGGCGATCGCGCCCACTACCGTGCCCATGAAGAACGGCGTCACGAGGGATGAAACACCGAACACCCGGGTCGCCGGGCGCTGGGCGGGACCCGGGAGGGCGTGACGGAAGGCAAAGCCGGAGCCGCGCAGCACGATCCCGAGGGCCGCGAGCGCCAGCGGAATGTAGAGCGTGGTCATGATCGCCGAGAAGGCGCTCGGGAAGGCGGTCCACAGCACCACCAGGACGAAGATCAGCCAGACGTGATTCGCCTCCCAGACCGGTCCGATGGAACGGTCGATTTGCTCTCTAACGCGATCGGCCCTCTCGCCGCGGCCGGCGAGGAGGTCCCAGACCCCGGCGCCGAAGTCGGCACCGCCGAAGAGTGCATAGAGGGTCGCTCCGATCCAGAGGATCACCGCGCAGATGTCCGCCTTGCTCATCGAGCGGTCCCCTTGCTCGTGCCCCCGCCAGTCGCACCGGGAGTGGCGGGCTCGGGGGTCGGAGGCGCGTATGGGATGTCACCCGCGGGCTGGTCGGGGTGGCGAGCCAGGCCCTTCAAGACATACACCGTGATCACGCCGAGCGCGACGTAGAGAAGGGCCGTGAAGGCGAAGACGTACCAGATGCCCTGGGCTCCGGTGACGGCCTCTTCGGTGCGCATGAAACCGTGGACGATCCACGGCTGGCGCCCGATCTCCGTCACCATCCAGCCGCACTCGAGGGCGATCACCGCCGCGACACCGGCCACCGCGGCGGCGCGAAGGAACCAGGGAGTCGCCGGCAGGTCGCGCCGGCGCAACCAGGCGATCGCAAACCAGACCGCGAGCAGCGCAAGCAAGGTGCCAATGCCGACCATCGCGTCGAAGGAGAGATGGATCGTCGTGGGGGTCGGAGGCTGGTCGGCGGCCGGGACGCTGTTCAGTCCCTGGACCACCGTCCCGGTGCTCAATCCCGCGAGCAGGGAATCGAGTCCCGGGATAGAGATGTCCCCCTTGACGGTGTCGTCGGTGCAGATCCCGCCGATGTGCTCCGCCTGGTCGTCGCCTGTTTCGTAGACGCACTCCATCGCGGCGAACTTGACCGGCTGGTCCTCGTAGACGTCCCTCGCGGCGAAGTCGCCGACGATGATCTGGATCGGCGCCGCGATCGCGGCGACGGTGAATGGGATCAGGAAGCCCAGCCGGTGATAGCGGTCCCTGCTGCCCCGCAGCATCAGAACCGCGTAGATCGAGGCGAGCAGGAAGCCGGCCACCATGTAGGCGGCGATCCACATATGAACGAACTCATGGAAGACCGACGTGTTGAAGATCACATCGGCCACGTGCACGTCCTGCACGCGGCCGTCCGGTCCAAGCGTGAAGCCGGCCGGCGTGTTCATCCATGCGTTGGCCGCGATCACCGAGAACGCGCCCCCGATCCCGGAGATCGCGATCGGTATCCCGCTCCAGAAGTGCGCCCACCCTGGCAGCCGGTCCCAGCCGTAGATGTAGATCGCGATGAAGATCGCCTCGAGGAAGAAGAAGATCCCCTCGATGGCGAAGGCGATACCGAACGCATCGCCGAAGCGATGCATCATCTCCGGCCAGAGCAGGCCGAACTCGAAGGAGAGGACCGTCCCGCTGACCGCTCCTACGGCGAACAGGACCGCCACCGCCTTGGACCAGCGGCGGGCGAGACGCAGCGCGTCAGCGTCGCCGTACTTGCGCCCGCGGTACTCGGCGATCAGCATGATCGCCGGGAAGGCAACGCCGAACGGCACCAGGATGATGTGGAACCCCAGCGTGAAGCCCATCTGGTAGCGAGCGGCGAGGAGGTTCGTTCCGGCGTCCGCGACCGACGGGATCAGGGCCTCCATCGCGGCCATCCTAGGACTTGCTGGTCAGGTGAAACCGGTCGCAGAAGTCGCAGCGGTAGTAGGTCATGCCCAGCCGTGCGGCCTCGGCCCGGGCGACCTCTTCCTTCACGTAACCACGTTTCGGCTTGCCGTCCTTGTTGAAGTGGCTCCCGACGATCCGCCGCCGCCCCATGCCCGGAGCGTACTGGGGGCGATTAGGGGTCATTCCCGATAGACAGCCGGCGCCGCGGCGGTCATCGTGGCTGCATGGCTGAAAGGAAGAACGAGAACGACCAGCAGGACCGACCCGCGCAGAGTTCGCGCCGGCTGCTGCGCTCCACCCGTGAGCGGATGCTCTGGGGGGTAGCGGGCGGCCTCGGCGACTACTTCGGCATCGACCCCACGCTGGTCAGGTTGGGCTTCGTCGCGGCCAGCATCTTCGGCGGCTTCGGCGTGATCGCCTATCTGGTGATGGCGGTGGTGGTCCCCGAGGATGACGGGACGGGCCGGCCGCGCGCGGGCCGCCGGCCGCCGACCTGGGCGCTGATCCTGCTCGGCCTCGCGGTTCTGATCGCCCTGCCCGGCCCGCTCTGGGGCTGGGGCTGGCATGACGGCGGCTGGCACTGGTGGGGGTTCTTCGGGCCGCTGTGGCTCATCTTCCTGGTGGTCGCCGGGATCCTGGTGGCGCGCACCCTGCGGCGCGGGCGCCCCTTCGGCGGCAGGCGAATGGCGGCCGAGCGCAGCGCCGACGAGACGGCGGCCACCGACGTAGCCGAGCGCGGCGACGGCGACGAGCCCCCTCGAGCGATGCGGGCGATCGCCGTGATCGTCCTGGCCATTGCCGCGATCTGCGCTGCGCTCTCGGTGGCCGCGCTCGCCGCCTGGGCGACAGCGACCGGCAACGGCGAGGTCGTCGCCGGCGTCGTGATCGCCCTCGGCGTGGCGATCGCGGCTGTCGCCTTCGTCGCTGAGGCCCGCCGGGTCGCCCCGTGGCTGCTCGCCTCCGCCCTGGTCCTCGCCGCCCCCTCGGGCGCGGTCGCCGCCGCCGACATCCACTTCGGCGGCGGGATCGGCGAGCGCACCCACAGCCCGGCGTCCGCCTCGGAGCTTCCCGCGGACGGCTACGAGTTCGGGGTCGGCCGAATGATCGTCGACCTGCGCGAGCTCCCCTGGGCCGACGGGCAGACCGTGGCGCTCTCCAGCACGCTGGGGATCGGGCAGATGATCGTCTCGGTCCCGTCGAACGTCTGCGTCAGCGCCGACGCGAAGGTGAAGGCCGGAGAACTGGTTGTCCGCGGCGAGACGAACGACGGGGTCGACGCCGAGATCGATGACAACCGGACACAGGGCTCGGCGCCCCGGCTCGTCCTCGACGCCGATCTCCAGTTGGGTCGACTCGTCGTCACCGACCATGACCCTGACGACCTCGACCACGACGAGCTGAGCGACAGCGAGAAGGCCGACGAGCGTGATGCCCAGAACGAGGCCTGCGCACGATGACGCGTCCCGATCTCAGTTCGCTGGCCGTCGGGCTCGCGATCGTCGTCCTCGGCCTGCTGCTCCTCCTCCAGGAGAACGGGTCGATCGACCTCGACGGCGGCTGGCTCCTCGCCGGGCTGACCGCGTGCGCGGGCGGCGCCCTGCTCGCGAGCGGGCTGGGCGCCAGGCAGCGCTAGCAGCGGTCAAGATGCTGTCGTGACCGACGGCGCCGACAAGCTGCGCCGAGATACCCGTCACGCGGTGATCGGGGGCGTCTGCGCGGGGCTCGCCCGCAGGCTCGGCATCGACCCGGTGCTCGCCCGGGTGGGATTCGTCGTGATCACGATCGCGAGCAGCGGCTTCGCCGCGCTCGCCTACCTGATCGCCTGGGCGTTGATCCCGGCCGGGGAACCGTCGCCGCCGGCTACTCGTGAACGGACTCGCGGCCGGCGCGGCAGCTGGCGGATCGCCACCGGCGTCGGTCTGCTCACGCTCAGCTTGCTGCTCGTCTTCCGCCAGCTGGGCATCTGGTGGAGCGACGCCTTCGTCTGGCCTCTCGCCCTGGCGGCGTTCGGCGTCGCGCTGCTCTGGGGCCTCACCCGCCAGCCGCCTGAGCCTGGCGAGGAGCCCGAGGGCGAGGAGGAGACGGACGCGACCGCCCCGCTCGCAGCGGGGGAGCCCGGCGCCCGCGCGAGCCGCGTCTCGCGCGCGATGTTCGGCGTCGCCTTCGTTCTCGCGGCCGCTCTGCTCGTCCTCTGGAGGGCCGGCGCGCTCAGCAATGCCGGGGAGGCGGCCCTCGCCGCCCTCGTCGTGACCGCCAGCCTGATCCTGATCTCCGCGCCGTTCTGGTGGAGCATGGCTCGACGACTCGGCGCCGAGAGGATGGTGCGGGTTCGCTCCCAGGAGCGAGCCGAGGTGGCGGCGCACCTCCATGACTCGGTCCTGCAGACCCTGGCGCTGATGCAGAAGCGGGCGGGCGACCCGGACGAGGTCGCCAAGCTGGCCCGACGTCAGGAGCGGGAGCTGCGCTCGTGGCTGGCCGGTGACGAGCCGGCCCGCCCCGGTGAGAGGCTGGCGGACGCGCTGCGGGCGGCCGCCGAGGAGGTCGAGGAGGCGCATGGAACGCCGATCGACGCGGTGGTCGTCGGCGATGCGCCGCTCGACGAGCGGACCGACGCGCTGGTCGCGGCCGCACGCGAGGCGCTCACGAACGCCGCCAAGTTCGCCTCGGACGCCGGACCGGTCCACCTCTACGCCGAGATCGAGAACGGCAGCGCCCGGGTCTTCATCGACGACCGCGGCCCGGGCTTCGACCCGGAGGCGATCCCGGCCGACCGTCGCGGGGTCCGCGAGTCGATAATCGGCCGCATGCAGCGGTCCGGCGGCCGCGCCGAGATCCGCAGCGGGCCCGGCGACGGCACCGAGGTGGAGCTCGCCGTGGAAGGGGGCGTCGGATGAGCGAGGCGCCGTCGGTCGTGATCGTCGACGACCACCGCATCTTCCGCACCGGTGTCAAGTCCGAGCTCGGCGATCTGGTCGAGGTGCTCGGCGAGGCCGAGTCCGTCGAGGACGCGGTCCGGGCAATCACCGAGCTGGATCCCGACGTGGCCCTGCTGGACGTCCACATGCCGGGCGGCGGCGGCGTCGAGGTGATCGAGCAGGTCTCGAGGGCCCGGCCCCAGCAGCGCTTCCTCGCCCTCTCAGTGTCCGACGACCCGCAGGACGTGATCGCCATCGTGCGCGCCGGCGCGCGCGGCTACGTCACCAAGACGATCACAGGCGAGGAGCTGGCGGATGCCGTCCGCCGGGTCCGCGACGGCGACGCCGTGTTCTCGCCGAGGCTCGCCGGCTTCGTGCTCGACGCCTTCGCCGGCGACCTGCCCGCGGAGGAGGTGGATCCCGAGCTCGACCAGCTGACCGCGCGCGAGCGCGAGGTGCTCCGCTTCATCGCCCGCGGCTACCTCTACAAGGAGATCGGGCTGCGTCTCCACATCTCGGTGAAGACGGTCGAGGCACACGTCAGCTCGGTGCTGCGCAAGCTCCAGCTCTCGAACCGCCACGAGCTCAGCCGCTGGGCGGTGAGCCGGCGGCTCGTGGACTGATCCCGGCATCATTCGGGCATCGCTTCCGCCCAGCTCGAACGCCACCTGCTTCGCGCCCGCGACCTCGTCGACAGCCGCTACGGCGAGCCGCTCGACCTGCGCGTGCTGGCTCGGGAGGCGCACGTCTCGCCACGCCACTTCAGCCGCAGCTTCCGTCGTGTCTTCGGTGAGACTCCGTACCAGTACCTGCTCAGCCGCCGGCTCGAGCGCGCCCGGCACCTGCTGCGGACCACAGAGATGCCGGTCGTCGAGATCTGCCTCGACGTGGGCTTCACCAGCGTCGGCTCGTTCACGACGACGTTCAGGCGCCATGTCGGCGTCTCGCCGACGACCTTTCGAAAGGCCTACGGCGGCCCATCGGACGCCGACCGGATACCGCTCTGCTTCGCGATGGCCTGGGCCAGGCGAGCGCCGGTTGGCGCGTTTCGAGAAGACGGCGCGCCGCCTGCCGGTTAGGGTCGAAGTCCATCGCCAGACCGAGGAAAGGAGCGCAGATGATCGACGCGATCTCACACATGAACGTGTGGGTGGAGGACCAGGAGGAGGCGAAGGCGTTCTACACCGAGAAGCTCGGTTTCGAGGTGCGCCAGGACAACACCCTCGACGAGTACGGCGGCTACCGCTGGCTCACGGTTGGACCCCCGGGTCAGCCTGACGTCAACGTCATCTTGAGCGCACCGGTCCCGCCTGCGCTGGACGAGGAGAGCGCCAAGCAGATCATGGCCCTGGTGGCGAGGGGTGCGATGGGACCGGGCATCCTCCGAACAACGGACTGCCGCAAGACCTGCAAGGAGCTCGAGGAACGGGGCGTCGAGCTGACGCAGCAGCCGGACGAACGCTTCTACGGCATCGATGCGGCCCTCCGCGATCCCTCCGGCAACGAGTGGCGAGTCGTGCAGCCGATCGAGTTCGACATCGAGACGCTGCAGCGCTCCCAGGCGAACGGGGGCTGACGGCGATGTGCATCAGCCCTCTAGAGCAGGGGAAGGTCCTCGCGGAGGGAGGAGATCACGGCATCGGCGCCCGCCTCGCGGAGCTCTTCGACGGTGAACTCCCCCGTTGCCACGCCGACCACCCGGATGCCGGCCCCGTGTCCGGCCTCGACGTCCCGCGGCGTATCCCCGCACGAGAAGCAACGTTCCCGGTCAAGCGTCTCGCCTGAGACGAGCTCCGCTCGCTGGAGCGCCTTCCTGGTGAGCTCGGTGCGGTTGGGCGAGTCGGAGCCGTAGCCGCCGAAGGAGAAGAAGCGGTTCAGGTTCGCCCGGGCGAGCTTGATGTGGGCGGCCTCCTCGACGTTGCCGGTGGTCAGGCCGAGCATGATTCCGTCGTCGATCAGCCGCTCGAGCAGCTCGACCACGCCGTCCTTGACCACGAACCCGGGGGAGTTCTCGACTTCCTCCTGGAGGTGGTCGAGGCGGCGGCGCATGAGCGCGTCGGCCTCCTCCTGGGTGGGCTTGCGGCCGATCGCCTTCTCGAAGACCACCCGCCCCACCTCAGGGTCGGGGACGCCCTTGCCCGTCACCGCCGGGACGTCGACGTCGACGCCCTGCAGCTCCTTGAAGGCCCGCTTCCAGGCCCGGTCGCTGGCGCCGCCGGTCGAGATCAGCGTGCCGTCGATGTCGAACAGGACCGCCCGCGTCGTCCGGCCGGCCATCAGCCGGTCGACGCCTCAAGCACCGCTTTGCGGATCGCGGCGGCCGACCGGCGGATGTCGTCCTCCCCGGTTCGCCAGTTGCAGACCGAGATACGGATCGCGGGGCGGCCCCGCCAGGTGGTACCCGCCAACCAGCAGGTCCCGTCCTGCTGGATCCGCCTGACCGCTTCACTGGTGAGCTCGCCGGACTCATCGCCAGCGATTGCGACGAGGACCTGGTTGATCGCGACCTCGTTGATCACCTCCAGGGAGGGGTCGGCGTCGAGCTCCGCCGCGATCAGCCGGGCAAGGGCTGAGGTGCGCTCGACCAGCTCGGCGACTCCCTTGCGCCCGAGCGAGCGAAGGGCCGCGTAGAGCACGAACCCGCGCGCCCTCCGCGAGGACTCCGGGACGAACTGATAGGAGTCGCGGGCGTCGGGCGCCGCCGTCAGGTACGGGGCGCTGATCCCCATCGCGCCGCGCAGCGCCTCCGGCTCGGCGACCGCGATGAAGCCGCAGTCATACGGGACGTTGAGCCACTTGTGGGCGTCCGTCGACCAGGAGTCCGCCCGCTCGAGACCGGAAGTGAGCGAGTCGAACTCACGGCTCGCCCTGGCCCAGAGGCCGACCGCTCCGTCGACGTGGAGCCAGGCGCCGTGCCGCTCGCAGACCTCAGCGAGCTCCTCCAATGGATCGAAGCACCCCGTATTCACCTCGCCCGCCTGGGCGCAGACGATCGCCGGACCCTCGCCTCGCTCGAGCTCGGCGGCGAGCGCCTTGGGCTGCATGCGACCCGCAGCGTCGGCGCTGATCTCGATCGCCTGCTCGCCGCCGAGGCCGAGCATCCGCAGCGCGACGAAGATGGTCGCGTGGGCGTGCTCGCCGACCAGGACGCGGACCTCGGGGGCACCGCGGAGTCCGTTGGCCTCGACGTCCCAACCGCGGCGGTCGAGGACCGCGTGGCGGCCGGCGGCGATTCCGGCGAAGTTCGCCATGGTGCCGCCGGTGGTGAGTCCAAAGGCGGCGGAGGTGGGCAGATCGAGCAGTTCCAGCACCCAGCGGCCCGCGACCTCCTCCGCGACCCCCGCGGAGGGGCCGCAGACATAGAGGCTTGCGATCTGATCCCAGGCGGTCGCCAGCCAATCCGCCCCGGCGGCGGCCGGCAGGGTCCCACCGATCACGAAGCCGAAGTAGCGCGGGCTGCCGAGGGCGATCAATCCCGGCTCGGCCGCCTCGGCCAGCTCCTCGACCACCGTCGCGGGATCCTCGCCGGTCTGGGGGAGCTCCCGGTCGAGGGAGAGACGCAGTTCCTCCACGCTCGCCGCCTCACGCACCGGGCGGTCCGCGACCTCGGCGAGGTAGCGGCGGGCGCGCTCGCTCGCGACCTCCATGACGCGCTCGTATCCGTCCAGGCTCATCGCCCTATCTCCGTCCTTGGTGAGTTTTCGACCCACGGGGGTTCATAACTCACCA
>JBKOYL010000006.1:0-11094 GCA_046725395.1 Actinomycetota bacterium
TGCAGGCGGCGGATGTAGCGCCAGAGCTCGTGGCGGAGCTCGAGGTCGACGCCGGCGGTCGGCTCGTCGAGGATCACCAGGCGCGGCTCGTGGAGCAGCGCCCGGGCGAGCAGCAGGCGGCGGCGCATCCCGCCGGAGAGCTTCGGGGCCCGGACGTCGCGCTTCGCGCGCAGGTCGAAGACGTCGATCATCTCGTCGGCGCGCTCGGCGGCCGCCGCGCCGCTCATCCCGTAGTAGCCGCCGTGGTAGACGAGAGTCTCGCGGACGGTCAGGAAGCGGTCGAGGTTGGGCTCCTGCTCGGAGATCCCGATCAGCCGCCGGGCCTCCATCGAGCCGCCTGGGTGGCCGAAGACCGAGATCTCGCCGTCGGTCAGCCGGATCAGATTGCAGACCGCGCTGATCAGCGTGGTCTTGCCGGCGCCGTTCGGGCCGAGCAGCCCGAAGAAGCTGCCGGCGGGCACCTCGAGCTCGAGCGAGTCGAGGGCGAGGGTGCCGTCGTCGTAGCGCTTGGTGAGGCCGCGCAGCTGGAGCGCGGGCGTGGGGGATGCCTCCATGCCCCCATGATTGCGAAGCGATCGTGTCCGCTGAGATTTCTGCCGATTTGGCGAAACCCAGACGAATCTTCATCCAAACCGACGGGTTCCCGAGATGGCGTCGCGGCGCTCACACGGCTTAGAGGGCATGGATGCCTGACCCTCGCTCAGGGAGCTAGGGATGGAGACGAAGACGAGGATCGCGGACGCCAGTGGGTTCTGAGTTCTGCTTGGTGCTCACGCCGACCTGGGGTGCTGCCGCGCGCGCGAGCGAGTGGATTCGTGAGCGCTTCGAGCCCCTCGCCGCCGAGACGCGACGCGACCTAGCCGCCGTCCTCACCGAGCTGGTGCAGAACTCGGTCGAGCACCACCCGGACAGGCCGATCACGGTGACGGTCGCGCTGGGCGCCGACTCGATTCGCGGCGAGGTCGCCGACCAGGGCAACCCGGCCATCACCCCGGCGGTCGCGAACGGATTGAGCACCGGCGGCAGCGGCCGCGCCCTGCTCGACGAGCTCACCTCGCGCTGGGCGGTGCACGAGGGAACGACCGACGTCTGGTTCGAGATCCCGCTGGCCCGCTAGGGCGTCAGCGCCCCGGCTGGGCCTGCTCCACCTCGAGGAGGGCGACCTCGCAATGCTGGACGGACGCGGTCTCACCGGGCTCCATGACCTCCTCGCGAACCCGGGTCGCATCGTCCTCGCTCGCCCGGAGCGCCTTCTCGTCTTCCCAGAGCGAAATGACGGTGATCGTCCCGCTCTCCCGGTCGGTGAGGAACATGACGCCCTTCATTCCCTCGGTCTGCCCTGGCTCCGTCGGAAGCACATGCTTCTTGCGCTGCAGGTTCTCGTCGATGGCGTCGGGTGCGGCGCCCTCGTAGCGGGTCATGCGAGCATGCATTTACTCCTCCTCTCGGCTTGGATCTCGTCAGCAGTCTGACCGTATTCGCGCGAGTAGGGTGAGGCAATGGAGGTAGGAAGCCTCCTCGGCCGAATAGGGCTGCCGGCGCCGGTCGCGGAGCTGGCGGCTCGCGACTGGGATGCCGTGGTGGTGGGCGGCGGCCACAACGGCCTGGCGGCCGCGGCCTACCTGGCGCGGGCGGGACAGTCTGTGCTCGTGCTGGAGCGCCGCGAGCGGCTCGGAGGGGCGTGCACGCTCGAGCAGCCGTTCGAGGACGAGCGCTTCGTGGTCAGCCCCTGCGCCTACGTGGTCGGGCTGCTCGACGTGCTGGTGATCGAGGAGCTCGACCTGCCGCGCCACGGCTATCGCGTCACGCCGGCCGATCCCAACCTGTGGTGCCCGTTCCCCGACGGGACCTCGTTCGCGCAGTTCCTCGACGACGAGGACACCGCCGCCCACATGCGAGAGAACGGCTTCTCCGAGGACGACATCCGCGGCGCTCTCGCCTACGAGCAGACCTTCGACCGGATCCGGCGGCTGCTCCGCGCCGGGCCGGCGGGCGATCTCTGGCGTGGACCCTCGCCGAGCCGCGAGCGGATCGAGGAGATCCTCGGCGACGACGAGCTCGTCTCGATCGTCTTCGAGGAGCCGATCGCCGACACGCTCGCCCGGTACGTCTCCGACGAGCGGATCGTCGACGCCCTCTTCGGCCAGGGGATCATCGGTGAGTGGGCCGGTCCGCGCGACCCCGGCAGCGCCTCGGTCCACCTGATGCATGGGATGGGGGAGGTCGAGGGACACGGAGGCTGCTGGGGCTACGTCGAGGGCGGGATGGGGCGGGTCTCCTTCGCGATCGCCGAGGCGGCGCGGGAGGCGGGCGCGACGCTCGCCGCGGGCGTGCCGGTCGCGCGGATCGCGCCCGGGGAGGGGGTGGAGCTTACCTCGGGCGAGCTGATCCGGGCGCGGACGGTGGTCTGCAACGCGGACCCGAAGCGGATGCTCGCGATGCTGCCGCCGGACGACGTTCCCGCCGACTACCGCGAGCGCCTCGAGGGCTGGGAGGTGCGCTCGCCGGTGGTCAAGGTGAATGCCGCGCTCAGCAAGCTGCCCATCTTCACCGCCGCCGGCTCTGTCGAGCCGCACCGGGCAATGGTCACCGTCACCCGCGGGCTCGACGCGACGCAGGAGGCCTTCGTGGCGTGCAGGCGGGGCGAGCCGGCGGTCGCCTGGGCCGAGCTCTACTTCCAGACCGCCTACGACCCGAGCGTCGCCCCGCCCGGCGCGCACGTGATGAGCGCCTTCGCGCAGTACGCCCCCTACGAGCCGGCCGAGGGCGACTGGGGGTCAAGGCGGGACGAGATCGGCGAGCAGGCACTCGACCTGATCGAAACCTACGCGCCGGACTTGCGCGACTGCGTGATCGAGACAGAGGTGCTCGGCCCGCCCGACATCGAGGACCGGATCGGCCTCACCGGCGGCAACATCTTCCAGGGCGAGACCCTGCCCGACCAGATGTGGGACCGGCGCCTCGAGCCGCGCACCCCGCTCGAGGGCCTCTACCTCTGCGGGGCGGCCACCCACCCCGCGGGCTCGGTGATCGCGCTCAACGGGCGCAACGCGGCGATGGCCGTGCTCGAGGACGCGGGCGTGCCAGCGCCGTCCCTGCCGAGCTAGGGGAGGAGAACCACCGCGCCGCCGTAGTGGCCGCCGAGCGCGCTCTCGAGCGCCGCCGCGGCATCGGTCAGGTCGAAGGTCGCCGCCACAGAGATCTCCAGCTTCCCGGCGCCGAGTAGCTCGGCCATCGCCCCGAGCGTGGCACCGTCGGGCCGGACGATCACTGACGAAACCGCGATGCCGCGTTGTTCGTTCGGCGGATCCGACGTGATGGTCACCAGGCGGCCGCCGTCGCGAACGGCGCCGATCACGTCGGCGCTGCCGTCCGGGACCGCGTTCGCGGCCGCTGTCGCCCCGGCGCCACCGGAGATGGCGCGAACCTCCTCGGGCCAGCCCGGATCGTGGTAGTCCACCAGGTGGGCAGCTCCCAGCCGGCCGAGGCGGTCATGGTTCGCCGGTCCGGCGGTCGCGATCACTTCGGCTCCGCGCACCGCGGCGAGTGACACGAGCAGGGTCCCGGTGACTCCGCCACCGCCATGCACGAGGATCACGTCGCCGCCCCCGATCCCGAGCGCCTCGTCGATCAC
Organism: Actinomycetota bacterium; assembly: GCA_046725395.1. GTDB lineage: Bacteria > Actinomycetota > Thermoleophilia > Solirubrobacterales > 70-9 > DASUPK01. The sequence goes on from JBKOYL010000006.1 coordinate 3,635, forward strand.
CTGCGCTGCTGTCAAGGCTGGGACCGGGAACGCAGCCGCCACATCCCAAGGGACGGGGGCCGGCCTTCTCGCCACCGCCGCCGCCGAGGCGATCAGCCAGGGCGCCCAGGTCCCCTGATCCCGTAACGGCAGGGGATGGGTGAGAACTTCATCGCCCGGTTTCCAGTCCTGAACGCTCCCGCCGGTCGCCGTGATGACGCCGGACGCCGCGACGCCAAGTGCCATCGGCGGTGTGCGGCCGACATCCCACTCGCCCGTGCGTACGAACTCGTCCCAGTTAGCGACCCCCGCGGCTCGTACCTCAATCAGGACCTCGTCGTCGGCAAGGGGACGCGGATCGGGTACGTCGATGGTCTCGATGTCACCGCCTTGCGTCTGTATGCCGGCTGCGCGCATCAGTGGCATCAATGATGCCGCGTCTCAGTCGAGTTTCCCGATCAGGTAGAGGTGAACATGCGACACCTCGATCGCGATTTCGCGCTGACCAACCGCCTGCGGACCGAGGGCACGGACAACCTGCTCTCGGCCGGGCAGGCGGTGGGGGCGGGGCGGTTCGTTGCGCAGAGCGCGCTGTACGGCTCATATGCGCGCACCGGTGGTCCGGTCAAGAGCGAGGAGGACCCGCTCGATCCCTCGCCCCCGCGCAACGGCCGCGAGTCCCTGGCCGCGATCCGGCATCTGGAGGAGGCGGTGCTCGGTGCCAAGTGGACCGAGGGGATCGTGCTGCGCTACGGCGCCCTCTACGGTCCGGGCACCTCGCTCGCCCCGGGCGGTGAGCAATTCGAGCTGGTCCGCAAGCGCAAGTTCCCGTTGGTCGGCAACGGGGGCGGGGTGTGGTCGTTCGTCCACATCGCCGACGCCGCCGAGGCGACGGTTGCCGCAGTCGACCACGGGAAACCCGGCGTCTACAACATCGTCGACGACGATCCGGCACCGGTGTCGGAGTGGCTACCTGCGCTGGCGCAAACGCTGGGCGCCAAGAAACCCATGCGCGTGCCCCGTTTCGTCGTGCGGCTGCTCGCCGGTGAGGCCGCGACGCTGTTCATGACGGAGATCCGCGGCGCCTCGAACGCGAAGGCCGGGCGCGAGCTGGGGTGGCAGCCCAAGCATCCGAGCTGGCGTGAGGGATTTCGCGAGGCGCTCACCGAAGCCCCTGCCTCCCACCGCACGCACAGCCTGCGCACGGCCGAGAGCGCCGAACAACTCGGCTGAAAGGAGATCACGATGGAACCGATTCACGCCAAGCGACTGCCGCATGCCGCGGAAGTGGCGAAGAAGCCATGGCCGCGATGGTCAGGCTCGAGGGGTCGATCGAGATCGAGCCCCGGCTGGCCAACCTGGTCAGGCTCCGTACCTCGCAGATCAACGGCTTCTGCCTCGACTTGCACTGGAAGAGCGCCCGCGCCCAGGGCGAGACCGAGGAGCGCCTCTACTCGCTCGAGGCCTTGCGCGAGAGCCCGCTCTATGAAGAGCGCGAGCGCGCGGCGCTGGAGCTCTGCGAGGCTATGACCCTGATCAGCGACGGCCATGTGCCCGATCCAGCCTGGGATCGAGCGGCTGGCATCTTCGACGACGAGGAGTTGGCCCATCTGGTGTTTGCGATCACCTCGATCAACGCCTTCAACCGCCTCAGCATCACGGTGCGCGTTGAGCCCAGGCACTACGAGCCGGGGATGCTCGCTCAGGTCGGCTAGGGCGGATGGCCGAGGCGATCCACACCGAAGGGCTGAGCAAGCGCTACGGCGAGACCGTGGCGCTCGATTCCCTGGATCTGTCCGTCCGCGAGGGCGAGGTCTACGGCTACCTCGGTCCGAACGGAGCGGGGAAGACGACGACGATCCGGCTGTTGCTCGGCCTGCACCGCCCGAGCGCGGGGCGGGCCGAGCTCTTCGGCCTGGACGCCTGGCGCCGTCCGGTGAGTGCGCATCGCCGCGTCGCCTATGTGCCCGGCGAGCCGTTTCTCTGGCCCAAGATGACCTCGGCGGAGACCTTTGAGTTCCTCGCCCGCCTGCACGGGGATACGGATGCGCGGTACCGCGATGTGCTCGTCGAGCGCTTCAAGCTCGACACCTCGAAGCGGGTCCGCGCTCTCTCCAAGGGCAACCGGCAGAAGGTGCAGCTGGTCGCGGCGCTGGCCACCCGCGCCGACCTGCTGATCCTCGACGAGCCGACCAGCGGACTCGACCCGTTGATGGAGGTCGCCTTCCGCGAGAGCGTGCACGAGGCGAAGGAGCGCGGCCAGACCGTCTTCCTCTCCTCCCACATCCTCAGCGAGGTGGAGGCGCTCTGCGACCAGGTCGGGATCCTCTCCAACGGCAAGCTTGTCGACGAGGACGTCCCTGAGGGGCTGAACCAGCAGCTCCAGAAGCTCGGCACGGGCTCGGTCACCACCGCCTCGGGCTACCTCGCGTTCAGCTTCCTCTTCTTCATCCTGCTGGTCTGCCTGTTCGGTTGCTCTCAGATTGCCGCCGCGCGGCACGAGGAGGACGATGAGCAGCTCGAGACGCTCTTCGCCCAGCCGGTCAGCCGCCGGGCCTGGCTTGCGGGCCGGTTGGCGCTGGCGGCCGGCGGGGCGGCCCTCGTCGCCCTGGCGATCGGGCTTCTCACCTGGATCGGGGCGGCGGCTGCGGGCGCCGACGTCTCCTTCGGCGACATGGTCGGCGCGGGCGCCAACTGCCTGCCGATCGCGCTGCTTTTCCTCGGGCTGGGCGCGCTTGCCTTCGCCATCGTCCCGCGCGCGACCGCCGGGATCTCCTACGGACTGGTGCTCGTGGCGTTCGTCTGGCAGCTCTTCGGCTCGCTGCTCGACCTGCCGGGCTGGACCGTGAACCTATCGCCGTTCCACCAGGTCGCGCTCGTGCCGTCGCAGGACTTCAAGGCCACCGCGGCGGTGGTCATGCTCGCGATCGCGGTGGCCGCCTCGTTCGCCGCCGTGCGATTGTTCGAGCGGCGCGACCTGGTCGGTGCATGAGCGAGACCCGAGCCCACAGAGTGGTGGTGATCGGCGGCGGCTTCGGCGGTCTGCAGGCCGTCAGCCATCTCGCCCGCGCCCCGGTCGAGGTGACCCTGATCGACCGGCGCAACTTCCACCTCTTCCAGCCGCTCACCTATCAGGTGGCGACCGGGGCGCTCTCGGCCGAGGAGGTCTGCTATCCGCTGCGCGCCATCTTCAAGCGGCGCCGCAACGTGCGGGTGCTGCTGGGCGAGGTGAGCGGCCTCGATCTCGAGCGGCGGACGGTCGAGATCGAACCCGCGGCGGGGGAGTCCGGAACGCTCGCGATCCCCTACGACACGCTGATCGCCGCGGGGGGCTCGCGCTACTCGTACTTCGGCCACGACGAGTGGCGGGACTTCGCGCCCGAGGTGAAGTCGCTGGAGAGCGCACTTGCCGTGCGAGCCCAGATCCTGGCCGCGTTCGAGGCCGCAGAGCTCGAGACGGACGATGAGCGGCGGCGGGGTTGGCTCACGTTCGTGGTGGTAGGGGCCGGCCCGACCGGAGTGGAGATGGCCGGCCAGATCGGCGAGCTCGCCAGAGACACCCTGCGGCGGGACTTTCGCTCGATCGATCCGCGGGACGGACGCGTGCTTCTGATCGAGATGGCCGACCGCGTCCTGACCACCTTCCCGGAGTCACTCTCGGGCAAGGCGGCCCGCTCGCTCGAGCACCTCGGCGTGACGCCGTTGCTGCGCCACACGGTCGTGGACATCGACGATCGGAGCGTCACCGTCGAGGGCCCGGAGCACGGCCGCGAGCGGATCCCGGCCCGCACCGTGATCTGGGCTGCCGGCGTGACCGCGTCCTCGCTGGCGCGGCGCCTGGGGGAGGCGACCGGAGCCGAGGTCGACGGAGCCGGTCGCGTCTCGGTCGCGCCCGACCTGACCCTGCCCAACCATCCCGAGGTGTTCGCGTTCGGTGACATGGTGCGCGTGCTCGGGGAGGACGGTCAGCCGCAGCCCCTGCCCGGCGTCGCGCCGGTGGCCATGCAGCAGGGCCGCTACGCGGCCAAGGCAGTCAAGGCGCGGCTCCGGGGGCGAGAGCACCAGCCGTTCCGCTATCGCGACAAGGGAAATCTGGCGACGATCGGCCGGGCCCGCGCGGTGGCCGATCTGCACGCGATTCGGCTGAGCGGGTTCCCGGCCTGGGTCACCTGGCTGGTGGTCCACATCTGGTACCTGATCGGCTTCCAGAACCGCCTCCTGGTGCTGATCCGCTGGTCGTTCAGCTTCTTGACGCGGGGGCGGGGTGGGCGGCTGATCCAGGAGGTCGGCGTTCCCGGGCTGGGTGGCCCATCGCCCCCGGTAGGCTCGTCGCAATGGCAGCGGACCGAAAGGGACTCGCCCGCCGCTTCTACGAAGCCTTCTCCGCCGGGGATCGGGACTTCTACGAGGAACACCTAGCCGAGGACTTCACCTTCTCGGCTCCCCCGGACCCCCTGCTCGACCGGGAGGCCTACTTCGAGCGCTGCTGGCCGGGAGCGGGACGCCGCCAGAACTTCGAGATCGTCCGGCTGATCGAGTTCGGCGACGAGGTGATCGTCACCTACGAGACCGATACCTCCGCGGGTAGGCGCGGCCGCAACACCGAGGCGCTCACCTTCGATGGTGACAAGATCGTGCGTGCTGAGGTGTACTTCGGCTGGAACTTGGAGGAGTGAACGCTTGATCTACCGAAGCCCCGAGCCGGACATCGAGATCCCGGACGTGACGCTTCACGCGCATGTGATCGGCGAGGCGGCGGCGCGCGGTGAGCATCCCGCGATCGTCGATGCCGCCACCGGCGAGACGACCACCTACGGGGATCTGGCCGCCAAGGTCGACGCCACCGCGGCCCTGCTCCAGGACGAGGGGATCGGCAGGGGCGACGTCGTCGCGCTGGTCGGGCCGAACAGCGCGGAGTGGGCGATCGCCTACCACGCGATCCTCCGCGCCGGCGGTGTGGTGACCCCGATGCATCCGTTGCTCACGCCCGAGGAGCGGGGCAGGCAGGAGGGGAACGCCGGCGCCAAGCTGCTGATCGACGACGCACCGTCGCTCGTCGCCAAGGCGAAGCCGGGGGCGAAGCCGGCGGAGGCCGGGGTCGATCCCGAGGACCTGGCCGTGCTGCCCTACTCGAGCGGGACCACCGGCCTGATGAAGGGAGTAATGCTCACCCACCGCAACCTCGTGGCGAACATCGAGCAGGCGTGGAGCTCGATGCCGATCGCAGACGACGACGTGCTGGTCGGGCTCCTGCCCTTCTTCCACATCTACGGGCAGACGGTGGTCCTCAACCTCGGGCTCGCCAAGGGGGCGACGATCGTGACCATGCCGCGCTTCGATCTCGACGAGCTGCTCGACATCATCGAGGACCACGGCGTCACCTGGTTGCATGTCGCCCCGCCGGTGATCCTCGCCCTGGCGACCGCGCCGCAGGTCGAGGGCCGCGACTTCTCCCAGCTCAAGCTGGTGATCTCGGGCGCGGCGCCGCTCGATGCGGAGCTCGCCCAGCGCGCCGAGTCCCGCATCGGCGCCCCGATCCGCCAGGGCTACGGGCTGACCGAGCTCAGCCCGGTGAGCCACAAGAGCCGCCTCGCGCGGGTGGAGGAAACCCCTCCGGGCAGCGTCGGCGCCCTGATCCCGAACACCGAGGCGCGCGTGGTCGATCCCGAGACCGGCGACGACGTCGCGGTCGGGGAGGAGGGCGAGATCTGGGTGCGCGGCCCGCAGGTGATGCGGGGCTACCTCAACAACCCGGAGGCGACGGCCGAGACCCTGATCGAGGACGGCTGGCTGCGCACCGGCGACATCGGACGGGTCGATGAGAACGGCTTCTTCTACGTGGTCGACCGCCTCAAGGAGCTGATCAAGTACAAGGGCTACCAGGTGCCGCCGGCCGAGCTCGAGGCGGTCCTGGTATCACATCCGAAGGTGCGCGACGCCGGGGTGATCGGGATGCGCACCGAGGACGGGGAGGAGGCGCCGATGGGCTGCGTCGTCACCCACGGCGAGGTCGAGGCCGGAGAGCTCCTCGACTACGTCGCCGAGCGCGTCGCGCCGTACAAGAAGCTCCGCCGCATCGAGTTCGTCAACGAGATCCCCAAGTCCGCGTCTGGCAAGATCCTGCGTCGCATGCTGCGCGAGGAGCACGGTTCGGCGGTCAAGACCGGCTGACGATCGCCCGGGACCCGCCTCAGCTGGTGGGAGAAGAGGGCGGCGCGCCGGTCTTGAGCAAGGTCGCCAGGTAGATCACGACCGCTGACGAGCCGTTGTTGGCCGCCTGGTGGATCGTCGAGGGCTGCTCGACGATCCATTGCCCGGCCTTGATCTTTCCGGTCTGGCCTGAGCCGATCTTTCGCACCGCCTTGGCGTCGTCGGCGGGCCCCTTCATGACGGTGACCGAGCCGGACTTGACCGTGTAGGTGAGGATTCCCCGCTGGATGAAGGCGACTTGAGTGCCCTCGTGGTGATGGAGGGCAATGCTGCCGCCCGCGGGGATCGTGACACGGGAGAGCCCGAGCGTCTTGCCGGCGGCGCCCTTCACCTTGGTGCTCTGAGCGAGAGGCGTGCGGACGGCGTTCGAGCCGCCCGACTGCGCGATCACGTGTCCGACCACACCGCCCGCGGCGAGCAGGGCAGTCGCGGCGAGAACGAGGCTGAGGCGGACGCGCCTGATGGCGGCGACCCTACAGAATTGAGGCGTGAGCGATCTCCAAATCGTCCTCGCCGCTCTCTTCATCTCGGCCGCTGGGCTGAACGCGGTCGCGAACTGGTTCAAGGTCCCGTACCCGATCCCGCTGGTGCTCGGCGGGCTCGCCATCGGGCTGATCCCGGGGATGCCGGACATCCGTCTCGACCCGGACCTGGTCCTGCTGGTATTCCTGCCGCCCCTGCTCTACGCCTCGGCCTTCTTCTACGACCTTCGCGCGCTGCGCTCGGACGCCCGCGTCATCACCCTAAACGCGATCGGGCTCACGCTCTTCACCGCTGGCTGCGTTGGCGTCATCGCACACGAGGTGATGGACATGCCCTGGGCGATCGCCTTCGCGCTGGGCGCGATCGTCTCCCCGACCGACCCCGCGGCGGCGACGGCGATCATGCGCCGCGTCGGCGCGCCTCGGCGAATGGTCAACATCCTCGAAGGCGAGAGCCTGGTCAACGACGCCACTGCCCTGGTGACGTACAAGGTCGCGGTCGCCGCGGCGATCGGCGAGGGCGTCTCCGCGGGTCATACGGTGTTCACCTTCTTCGCGGACGCTGCGGGAGGCGTGGCGATCGGCCTGGTGGTCGGCTGGGTGATCGCGGAGGTGCGCAAGCGGGTCAACGACGTCAACACCGAGCTGAGCATCTCGCTGTTCAGCGCCTACGGGGCGTTCATCCCGGCGGATCAGATCGGTGCGTCGGGGGTCCTCGCCGTCGTCGCCTGCGGCCTGGTGCTGGGCTTCCGCGCTCCCGAGATCGCCTCCCCCGAGAGCCGGATGCAG
>JBKOYL010000040.1:0-15104 GCA_046725395.1 Actinomycetota bacterium
GACTCATGGGAGCTACCCGCCTGGAGATTGTGTGATTCGTGACATTCCGGTCAGCTGACGCACCCGGCAGCCTTCGTCTGGCCCGGCTCCCAGGCGGCCTGGCAAGCGGTCCCTAGTCCTCGATCAGGGAGAGCAGGTCCCTCGTGGTCTGTCCTTCCACGGTGGGGTCACCGATCGGCAGGTCAAGGTCGATCTCATATCGGTTGCGCCTCCCGGCGCGCGTCCGCCGCAAATAGCCTCCCCCGACGAGATCGGCGAGGATGCGATATGCGGACCGCTCGGTGACACTCGCCGCCTCGGCGATCTCCTGGACGCGCAGTTCCGGATCTTGGGCGACCGCGAGGAGAACACGAGTGTGCGTCGTGATGAACGCCCAGCTCCGGATCGGCTGGAAGGAGACAGCGCTGCCGCGCTCTGCTCCCTCACCCTCCTCAGCCTTGGCGCCAATGGGCATGGTGTCTCCGGTCAGACGCCTTGCCCCGCGGTTGGTCCTTCCAACCCATGATCGACCCTCTGCCCCCCCGCGGCGTGTGCGAGAAGTCACTATTTCTCCCCCCCGCAAACATATTCGAGGCCGACGTTGTAGTGCAACCCCAAAATGAGGTTTGTGCAGAACCCCAAAATTGGTCCCTCTGCTGCGCCGGTGGGCGCATGCGCAAGGAAACCGCCCTGCGTGACCGCCGTCTCACACGCGATCCGCGCTAGAGCTTCTGCCGGTCGCGAGATACTGCCTGGTGATGCCCAACGGCGGGGTCCCGGTCTAGCGTATTCGCCGTCGCCTCAGATTCGAATGGGAACCCGCCCGAACAATGCACGCGCTAGCCCGTTGCCTGAAAAATTGTTCTGGGCCGGGTGGAGCCGAACGGGCCAGTCCGGGGCCGGGGCGCCGCGCCCGGACCAAGGTCGATGGAGCGATTAGGCTGACACCGCGTTGACGGCCCGCCGCCTTTGGCTTAGCCCAGTGGTGCTGACGTTCGCGGCGCTCGCTATTGCGGGCTGCGGGAGCGGCGGTGAAGAAGATCGGCAGGTTCCGGATGTCGTTGGCAAGCCAACGGCGGAAGCGCGTGCCGCGATTGAAGACGCCGGACTCAAGCCGGTCGTGCAGCAACTGGCGACCAACGAGTCCGTAGGCAGGGTCTACTACATGGGGGAACTGCCGGGAAGCAAGCTTCCTGAAGGCACCACGATCGACATTTGGGTGAGTGGTGGTCCTGCTGAGGCCACTTCGCCCCCGCCCCACCTGCGCCGTCAGCGGTACAGCCGTGCACTCGCGTCACTAGACCGAAAGTGCAACGAGGATTCGTCGCTGATCGCCCGCTACATCAAGAAGGCGCAGGAGCTCATTCAACGAACCGGCCAGTACGAATCGCCCACCAGCGTCGCCGCGCACGTCAATCGTGCTTACCCAGCTGGGCTGCCGGTGACTCACTGCTCGGACCTATTCGCGACCTACGTCACCCTGCGGCAGGGCGGCGGCTAGACGGCCGCCAAGGTTTCTGGAAGATCGGCCCGGCTAGGGCCCCTGCGGCGTGTAGTGCCGCGAGCAGAGCACCCAGACGGTCATCTCCAGATCCATCCGCTCCCCACGCGCCAGCGGCGTCGGGTCACCGCTCGCGGGCTGCAGAGCGCGGAGGCGGCGTCTGCCGCCGTGTGGCGCTTGGCGACACCGCGATGAGAGCGGCGGTGCCGCCTCGAGGACGAGCCCGTAGGGATTCCGGAACACGAGGTCGTCGCGCTCGGTTCGCTGCACCGTGAAGCCGCCCTCGTGCACCAGATGGTGATGCCGCCGGCAGAGCTGGACCAGGTTCTCGGGAACAGTGTCCCCTCCCGTGGCCCAGTGATGGATGTGGTGGTTCTCGACCCAGCGGCGGTGCGTGCAACCGGGGAAGCGGCAGCCGCCATCGCGGGCATCGAGCTGACGGCGCAGATACGCCGGCACTGTCCTCTTCCGTCTGCCCATCGGCACCGGGCCTTTCGCGGTGTCGACCATCTGCACACTCGACGCATCGCAGGCCAACCGGCGGGCGGTCTCGGGGGCAATCGGCGCTCCGTCTTCGAGTTCACACTGTCTTGGGCCCGCCTCCTCGCCGGACAGCGCCGCTTCGTCGACGTGGACGACGACCTGGGCGCGCTCGCCTGCCGGACGTCCATCGGGACCCTTGGCGAGCAGCCCCTCAGCCATCAGGACCAGCGCGTCGGCGTTTTTCGGCTCCCGGCGATCGATCCGCGGCTCCGCGGAGCCGTCGTCGACGAACGTCTCTCGGATTGCCTCCCGCCCTACCTCCAGGGCGCGCAGCAGCACTACCCCGTCCTCAGCAGGCAGATTCCCTCTGACCGAGAGAGATCCATCGCTCTCCCACTCATAAGAGAAGAACCGCCGCTCGAAGATGCGGCGCGCGTCTCCCGCATTCATCGCCCTCCCATAGGCGCGTGCGATCCGCTCCAGCTGAGCGGCGGTTGCCTGGCGTGCGATGTCCAGCAGGCTGTCCTCAATCTCTGGGATCGCTACGCGAGTCAGCACGCGCACCTTCGAGTAGGTGAGCTCGCCGCGCTCCATCGCTGTTCGGATCAAAGGGAGCTCCAGCAAGGCCCTGGCGACACGAATGTGCTCGCGGGCCGAGCGGGGCGCGATCGAGCAGCGCCAGGCGAGCCAGCTCGAGCACTCGGCGAAGCCGAACTCCTTATACGCCTCGCGACGATCGAACTCCGCCACAAGTGTCAGCCACCTGCAGGTCGCCGCCGCAATCCTCGCAGCCAGATCCACGATCCGTTCCTCGAGCGCCTCGCTGGAGAGCCGGCGGAGCCCTTCGGGCTCACCGCGCGGGGGCGGGTCAGCGGCTCGATCTGCAGCCGTGGTCTCTACGAACATATGTTCGATCGTACGCCTGCCTTCGGACGGAATCAGGCGGCTGATGGAGATGAAATCCGGCGACTCGCGCGGCTCCGCGGAGCCGCGGCCACCCGACAGCTATCCCACCCGCTCGAGGACCGCAGGCTCCTCCAGGAAGTCAGCGATCGCCCGTGAGAGCCGGCCGCCCTGCCAGGCGAGCGGGGATTTGCCGGGCTCCTCGCTGATCAGCCGCCCGGCAGGCATCCGCTCCGCCCAGGCCTCGGCGATCGAGTAGGGATGGGCCGGATCGGCCTCGTCGTGGCTGGCCACGACGAGTGCCGGCACGTCGAGGTTCTCGAGCTCCTCGAGCCCGTCGAACGGCAGCGAGCGCGGCACCTCGCGCAGCGCCCGCGCGACCGCGTCGGGGTTCCGGTGACGCTCCATTCGCTCGCGGTTGATCCGCAGCACCGTCTCCTTCCAGCCGGGATCGACTTTCAGGTCGGCCTCGTATGCAGCCATGAAGCCATCCACGCCGTTGCACTCCAGTCCATCGGCGAGGCGATCCCACTGCGCCAGCGACTCCTCCGACGCCGGCAGCCCCAGCGTGACGGGTCCCGCCAGGACCAGGGCGGCGACGGAATCGGCGTGGGCGAGCGCGTGGGCGACCGCGGTGTGGCAGCCCATCGAGTGCCCGGCCAGCACGGGGCGCTCGTCCGGGCAGTGCTCGGCGAGCACCTCCCGCAGGTCGCCCGCCAGCTCCTCGTAGCCGTAACCCGACCCCGCGGGAGCCGGCTCGGACTCGCCATGGCCGCGCGCGTCGTACGAGATCAGCTTGCAGCCGCGGCGTGCCAGCGTGACGGATCCGTGCAGCACATAGCGCCGCGTCGCGGTCAGCCCGTGCAGTTGGACCACCGGGTGCCCCTCCCCCACCTCCTCACCGGCGAGGCGCACCTCACCGCTTGCCACCTCGAAGGGCTCGGCCTCAAGGCGATCCACGGCCAACGGCCTAGCCGAGGCCGGCGACCGCTGCTTCGAGGTCGCCGAAGTCCGGTGGGCTGTCGCCGACGCGCAGCTTTGCCATCAGCCTGACGCGATCCTGACCCGCTCAATCATGACGGGCGCCTTCGGCCTGCCGGAGGGCGTCCCGAGCTGCTCGATCCTCTGGACCACGTCGAAACCGTCGGAGACCCGCCCGACCAGCGCGTAATCCGGGGTGAGACCGGCGTCCGCGGCGGTCACGACGAAGAACTGGCTTCCGGATCGCCCCGGTGGCTCGACGGGGCTCTTCGCCATCGCGACGACCCCGCGCGTATAGGAGAGGGTCGCCGGGGGCGCCTCGTCGATGGTGTAGCCCGGCCCGCCGGTGCCCCGCCCGGTGGGGTCCCCTCCCTGGACGACGAACCCGGGAACTATCCGGTGAAACAGGGTGTCGTCGTAGACGCCTCGCCGCGCCAGATAGGCAAACGATGAGCTGGTCTTCGGCGCCCTGTCGGTGTCCAGCGCGATCTCGAACGTCCCGCAGCTCGTCTCGACCGTCGCGGTCGCCGGGCCGCTCAGCGTCGTCCGCGGTGGCGGGAGCCGCACCTGCCTCGGCTGCGGGGCGGAAACCTGGCTGCAGCCGGCGGGGAGCGCCACGCTCGACGTCTCGTCCCCGTCGCCGCCGCCGCAGCCGGCGAGCAGGACGAGGGCCAGCGAAGCTGCCAGGGATGTCCTGGGCAATCCCAAGGCGCCGAAGGCTACTTCCGACGGCTGCGATGATCGCGTCATGGCCACGAGACCCGATCCGACACCCCCTTCCCGCTGGGTGCGGATCGCCGGTCGCGTGATCAACGCGCTGGTGGCGAGGGCTCCGGTCACCTGGCCGCTGCTTCGCGGCTGGAGCCGCCGGTTCTGGGAGGGCCAGGCGGCCGGCTGGGGGGAGCGCGTCAATCGCTCGGGCCCCGAATATCTGGCCCCGCTGGCGGCCGGCCTGCTCCACATCCACCCTGAGCCGGAGCGTGCCCTCGATATCGGCACCGGGCTCGGCGACGGCGCGCTTCTGGTGGCGCGGGAGTTCCCCCATTCCCGCGTGCGCGGCGTCGACTTCTCGGAGGAGATGATCCGGCGGGCCCAGGCGCGGATCGGATTGGATCCAGAGGGGCGGGTGGCCTTCAAGGTCGCCGACGCCGCGAACCTGCCTTTCGAGGACGAGTCCTTCGACCTGGTCACCCAGCTCAACGTTCCTCCGTTCTTCGCCGAGATCGCGCGCATCTTGCGGCCCGGCGGGTTCGCGCTGATCGCCGCAAGCTGGGGCCCGCGCACCCCCTTCTACACCCCTGAGTCCGTGTTGCGACGCGGGTTTCGGCGCGCCGGTCTCGAGCCCATGGAGAGCGGGGAGGCCGGCTCGGGCACCTACTTCCTCGCCCGGCGGCCGTCCCCCCAGGGTCCCAACTAGATTCAGCCGATCAGCGCGGACCGTCGCCACCTACTGCTCGTCAACCCGCACTCCGCGGGCGGGCGGACTCTCAAGCTGCTGCCCGAGGTGGAGCGCGAGCTCGACGCGCGCCGAGTCAGTTACCGCATCGTCCGCACCGAGAGCCTCGAGCACGGCATCGCCGAGGCCCGGGCGGCCGCGGGCGCCGGCGAGATCCCCGTCGTGATGAGCGGCGATGGGCTGATCGGCCAGGTCGGAGGAGCCCTGGCGGGAAGCGAGACACCCCTCGGGATGATCCCCGGGGGGCGGGGCAACGACCTCGCGCGGGTTCTCGGGATCCCGGCCGAGCCGGCGGGGTCCGTCGCGGTGCTGGCCGAGGGGGAGGAGCGCACGATCGACGTCGGCGAGGTCAACGGCCGGCGCTTTCTCTGCATCGCCTCCTGCGGCTTCGACTCCGACGCCAACCGGATCGCGAACGAGGCCCGCGTGGTGCGGGGGAATCTGGTCTATGCCTACGCGGCGATCCGGGCCCTGATCGCCTGGCGGCCTGCCAGGTTCACGCTCGAGCTCGACGGCGAGCCGGTCGAGAACGTCGGGTACTCGGTCGCGGTTGCGAACAGCAAGGCCTACGGCGGCGGCATGTACATCGCCCCCGACGCGGATCTCGCCGATGGCAGGTTCGATGTCGTCCTCACCGGCAAGCGCGGGAAGCTGCACTTCCTCACCAACCTGCCGAAGGTCTTCAAGGGGACCCATGTGGAGAACGAGGAGGTGCGTGTGATGCGGGCCAGCGAGGTCAGCGTTCGCGCGGATCGTCCATTCGCCGTCTATGCCGACGGCGAGCACCTCACCGACCTCCCCGCCAGGCTCCGCACGCTCAGCGGAGCCCTCCGGGTGATCGCGCCCGCGACGCCCACCTAACCTGGCGAATCCATGAGTGCATTGTTCAAGGGGAAGGTCGCCCTCGCGCGAGCCGTGGGCGGACTCAGCCGGCGCAGCGGACGCGGCGGAGGCACGACGCTGCCCGGGCGCCTGCTCGTCCGAATGGCGCCGGACGCAATCGACCGGCTCGCCGGGCGCCTGGAGTTCGGCTCGGTCGTCGTCAGCTCCACCAACGGCAAGACCACGACCGCGGGCATGATCGCCGGCATCCTCGGGGCGGCGGGCCGCAGGCCCGTGCACAACCGAGCCGGCTCGAACATGCACTGGGGCGTCGCGACCGCGCTGCTCGAGCAGTCAGGGAAGGAGGGTCTGTTCGAGCTCGACGAGGCCTGGCTGCCCAGAGTTGCGCCCCACCTCCGCGCGCGCCTGCTCGTCCTCGGCAACCTCTTCCGCGACCAGCTCGACCGCTACGGGGAGCTGGAGCGACTCGCGGACGAGTGGGCGAAGCTGGTCGCCGGCCTGGAGCGGACCTGCGAGTTCGCGCTGAACGCCGACGACCCCCTGATCGCCGATCTTGGGCGCGACCGCGAGCTCCGGCGGCGGCCGGGCGTCACCTACTTCGGCATCGAGGACACGAGGCAGGCCCTGCCCGAGCTCCAGCACGCGCACGACGCCAAGCACTGCCGCCGCTGTGGCGCCCCCTATTCGTACGAGCTCGCCTTCGTCGGCCACCTCGGCCACTACCGCTGTCCCAACTGCCACGCGGACCGCCCCTCGCCCGACGTCGCGGCGACGGAGATCGAGCTGCACGGGATCTCAGACTCGCGGGTCAAGATGCGCACACCGGCCGGTGAGCTCGACCTCCGAATTCCCGTACCCGGCCTCTACAACGTCTACAACGCCCTGGCGGCCGTCACCGCCGGTCTTCGGTCCGGCGTCTCGCTGGATCAGGTCCGGCAGGGCCTGGAGTCGATGCGGGCGGTATTCGGACGGGTCGAAACGATCGGCGTCTCGGGCAAGCCCGTCTCCATCCTGCTGATCAAGAACCCCGCCGGCGCGAACGAGGTGCTCCGCACCCTGAGACTCGAAGCCACGAACGGCGGGATCGACCTCTGGCTTGCGCTCAACGACCGCATCGCCGACGGACGCGATGTCTCCTGGATCTGGGATGCCGACTTCGAGGTGCTCGCGGACGGGGTCCGGCGAGTCGTCTGCTCGGGCACCCGGGCGCCCGAGATGGCGCTGCGCCTCAAGTACGCCGGATGGCCGGAGGACGCGATCGAGGTGATCGAGCCGATCCCCTCCTCCCTCGACGTAGCCGTCTCCGCCGCACCGGACCGGCTCTTCGCCCTGCCCACCTACACAGCGCTGCTGGAGCTGCGCACCCTGCTCGCGGACCGCGGCCTCGCGGCCGATTTCTGGGCATGAGCGCGCCGACTGACAAGCGCACCCCAAGCGAGGATGCGATCTGGCAGGCGGTCGAGCTCGGGAACTACGCGGCCGACCTCGACCTCTGGATCGAGCTTGCCGATGAGATCGGCGGCCCGGTCCTTGAGCTTGGCGCGGGCGCCGGCAGGGTCGCGCTCGAGCTGACCGAGCGCGGGAATCAGGTGGTGGCGCTCGAGTGCGACGAGACACTCGCCGCCGAGCTCGAGCGAATCGCGGATCGGCGCGGCTTGAGCGTCTCGGTCATCCGGCACGACCTCGCCGCTGCGGCCGACCTGCGACTCCCGGAGGGAATCCGGCTCGCGATTGGTCCGTTGCACGTCATCCAGCTACTCGATGACGAGGCGCGACCCGCGCTGCTGCGACGCCTGGGCGAGCGCCTCGCACCGGGCGCGACCCTCGCCCTGACCGTCGTGGACGAGAGCACGCTGCTGAGCACGGGCGTGGCCGCCCCTCAGATCCTCCCGGACATGCGCGAGCTTGACGGCTGGGTGTACTCGAGTGAGCCCCTCTGGGTCCAAGTGAACGACGAGACGCTCAGCGTGAGGCGCATCCGCGAACGCGTCTCCCCCGAAGGCCGCATGGACCGCTCGGTCCACGACGACGTCCTCAACCGCGTCAGTCCAGAGCGGCTCGAGCAGGAGGGTGAGAGCGTCGGGCTTGAGAGGGCGGGGCGAAGGCAGATCATCTACGGACCGAACGAGGCCGACTCGACCGTCGTCCTCCTGGAGGTGCCGACGTGAACGCTCCCGACCGGGAGCTCCGCCTCCTCGCGCTCTATCCGGAGCAGATGAACATCTACGCCGACCGCGGCAACATCCTCTTCCTGCAGCGGCGCTGCGAGTGGCGGGGAATCCGGTTCGACTATGCATCCGCGGGCCCCGCCGAGAGCTTCGACCCCGGCGCCCACGACCTGCTCTACATCGGCGGCGGGCAGGACCGCGACCAGCTGCTCGTCGCGGAGGACATGCGGCACACCAAGCGAGACGCGATCGCCTCCGCCGTCGAGGACAGCGCGGCGGTGCTGGCCGTCTGCGGCGGCTACCAGCTGCTCGGCCATCGCTACCAGCTCGGCGACCAGTCGGTCACCGGTCTCGGCGTCGCCGACCTCGAGACCGTCCGGGAGCCTGGGCCCCGCCTGATCGGCAACGTCTCGATCGAGGTCGACCTCGGTCAGGGACCGCGCGTCCTCGCGGGGTTCGAGAACCACGGCGGCCGCACCTACCTCGGTCCCGGGGCCGAGCCGCTCGGCAAGGTGCTCCACGGCCACGGCAACAACGACCAGGACGGCAAGGAGGGTGTGAAGCGCCTCAACCTGGTCGGCACCTACCTCCACGGCCCGCTACTCCCCAAGAACGCGTGGCTCGCCGACCACCTGGTCGCGCTGGCCATCGAGCGGCGTACGGGTTCACGCCCAGAGCTTGAGCCGCTCCCTGACGCGATCGAGACCGCCGCTCACGCGACCGCCCTGCGTGCCGCGGAGGCCGAATGATCCGATTTCTCGTTCCCGGCCACGCGGCCATATAGGATCAGCGTGATGGTCATCGTGCTCATCATCCTGGGGCTGCTGATCCTGGCCGGCCTGACCTATGTGTTCGTCAGGAACAACATGGTCAGCCTGCGCAACCGCTGCGACGAGGCGTGGAGCGGCATCGACGTGCAGCTGAAGCGACGGCACGATCTGGTGCCGAACCTGGTCGAGTCCGTCAAGGGCTACGCCTCGCATGAGCGCGAGACCTTCGAGAGGGTCACGCAGGCCCGCGCGGCGGCCATGCAGGCAAGCGGCCCCGAGGAGGCAAGCCAAGCCGAGTCACAGCTGAGCGCTGCGCTGGGCGGCCTGCGCGTCGTCGCCGAGCAGTACCCGCAGCTCCGCGCCACCGAGAACTTCCAGCAGCTGCAGCGCCAGCTCTCGGAGCTGGAGGACGAGATCCAGGCCTCGCGGCGGATCTACAACTCGGACGTTCAGCAGTTCAACACCCGGATCCAGCAGTGGCCCTGGTCGATCATCGCGAACCAGGGCGGCTTCACCGCCAAGCCATTCTTCGAGATCGGCGAGGCCGCCGAGCGCGAGGCCCCGCAGGTCTCCTTCACCTAGCGCGCGTCAGAACCCGCTGGAGCCGAAGCCCCCGACGCCGCGCATCGACTCATCGAGCGCGTCCGCGTGCATCGGGCTGGCCGTGGCGATCGGGACGAGCAGCAGCTGGGCGATCCGATCGCCCGGCTTGAGGTGGAAGTCGATGGTCTGGTCGGTGTTGAGGAGCAACACCCGCACCTCGCCCCGGTAGCCCGGATCGATCAGTCCCGGGGAGTTGACCAGGGTCACGCCGTGCTTGAGCGCGAGGCCGGAGCGCGGCAGGACCAGGCCGCCGACGCCGTCCGGGATCTGCACGGCCAGGCCAGTGCCTACGCTGACCCGCGCGCCTGGCGCGAGGCGAGCGGATTCGGCCGCATAGAGGTCGAGTCCGGCGTCATTGTCGTGCGCCCTGGTGGGCAGGGTGGCCTTCTCGCTGAGCTTGACGAATCTCAGGTCCCCGATCCGCTCATGCGTGGAACCTGCCTCGGCGACGGCTACCGCTACCGCCCCACCGTTCCCTTGGCCCTCAGTCTCTCGCGCGAACACGTCCGCGTGATCGCGCTCCGCGTCCGTTGACCTCGAGGTCGGAGAACCGATGGGCGAGCGCGGCAGGAAGCCGCGCGCGAACGAGAACCCCGTCCTCGCGATCCTCGCGCTGGAGGTCACCAGCGATCTCGTGAAGCTCAGAAAGGCGCTCACCCGCGGCAAAGGGTACGAGCAACTCCACCTCGGTGAGTGCTTGCCCGATCTCCGCGGCGATCCGGGGTCGCAGCTCGTCCAGCCCCTCGCCCGTCTCCGCCGAGACGAGGACCGCGTCGGGGTGGCGCAGGGCGAGCTCGCGGCGCTCATCCCGGCCGAGCAGGTCGATCTTGTTCATGACCAGGAGCCTGGGCGAGGCGCCCGCTCCGATCTCCTCCAGCACCGAATCGGCCGCCGAGATGGAATCCACCCTCTCCTTCTCGGACTCGGAGCCGTCCACGACGTGCAGGATCAACTCCGCCAGGACCGTCTCCTCCAGGGTCGCCTTGAACGCCTCAACCAGCTGATGCGGCAGCTTGCGGATGAAGCCGACGGTGTCGGTGAGGAGGTAGCGGCGTCCCTCGTGCGTGAAGGCGCGGGTGGTCGGATCGAGGGTGTGGAAGAGCCGCTCCCCCACGCCGACGCCGGCGCCAGTCAGCGCGTTGAGCAGGGTGGACTTGCCGGCGTTCGTGTAGCCGGCGAGCGCCACCGTCGGCATCTCCGCCCTGCGGCGCTCGGCTCGCATGACGGCACGGTTCCGCTCGAGACGCTCCAGCCGCCGGCGAAGCGCGGTGATGCGATCGCGCGCCAGGCGGCGGTCCGTCTCGATCTGGGACTCGCCCGGGCCCCTGGTGCCGATGCCGCCGCCGAGGCGCTCGAGGTGCGTCCACAGGCCGCGCATGCGGGCGAGGTTGTACTCGAGCTGGGCGAGCTCGACCTGCAGCTTGCCCTCGGCCGTGTGGGCGTGGTCGGCGAAGATGTCGAGGATCACGGCGGTCCGGTCGATCACCGGCACCCCGAGAGCCTGCTCGAGGTTGCGCTCCTGGCGCGGCACGAGCTCGTCGTCGGCGGCGACCAGGTTCGCGTCCGCGCCGGCGAGCTCGCGCTTCAGCTCGGCGAGCTTGCCGCGCCCCAGATAGCGGTCCGGATCGGGCCGCGCGCGCGCCTGGGTCAACTCACCCGCGCTCGCCACTCCGGCTGTCTGCAGCAGCTCCTTCAGCTCCGCGAGAGGGTCGTCGCGGTGCTCGTCGCGGACGATCCCGATCGCGATGGCGCGCTGGCGAGCGCGAGGGTTGACGACGCCCGCGACTCCGTTCCCATAGTGGCTCTCTGCACGGCGTCCGTTGCGGTTTCTCTGCACTCCCCTGATGGTAGGGGGCGAGCCCGGGGCCGCCCGGGTCAGGCGGCGGGCTGCGGCGCGACGCGGCGGTCGCCGGCGCGCCCAGGCACGAGCGGCAGCAGCGCCGCGGCGCCGATCACGGCGACGAACGCCGCGGAACGGGCGATCACGTCGAGGGCATCCGAGCCAAGCGGATCACCGAAGACGACCACCCCACCGGTGATCGCGGCCAGGGTCGCGCTCGCGGAGAATGCGACGATCACCGAGACGGGCTCTCCGAGCTGCAGGCCGCGGGCCAGCGCCAGGAAGCCGCCGATTCCGCCGACGATCGCCATCGCCGTCCAGGGGCTGAGCACGCTGAGCGGCGCGGCGGGCACGGTCTCAGCCAGCGCCTTGAGGGCCACGTCGGAGACGCCGATCGACGTTCCCGCGGCGACCGCGAGCAGCACCCAGCCCCTGCTGACGAGCCGACGATGCGCCGAGGCGACCAACAGCACGCCGCCGAGAGCGAGCGTGCCACCCTCGAAGGCGAGCATGGTCGAGCCGGTGAAGGCGCCGGATTCGCGTCCGTGCCCGGCTGTCAGCGCCAGGAAGGCGAGCCCCGCCGCGCAGAGCCCCAGGCCGACGAGATCGCGAGTTCCCAGCGAGATCCCGAACCAGCGGCGTGCGGGAACGGCGAGCAGGGCCAGCCCGCCTGCGATCACGGCCTGAACGAGTGACAGCGGAGCCATCGAGAGGGCCGCCGCGTGCAGGCCCCAGCCCAGGGTGGCGAGGAGGAAGCCGACGGCCCACCAGCGCGAACGGAACAGAGCCGACGCGCTTCGCAGCGGGCTTCGCATGGCGACGTCGGGGGCGTCGACCGCGCCCCGATGCTTGCACAGCATCGCCACGCCCGAGATCAGGGCGCAGCCGAGGGCAAGTATCAGTCCGATTTCGCTCATCAGGTCAAGGTTCGGCACTACACGCTCGGTCCTCTAGCTGAGCGCCCGATAAAGGCCGCTTCGCCATCCGCGCGCGGAGTCCCGTCGCCGGACCACCCTACGCATTTCGGCGACGCGGGGCGCTGGTTGATCCAGGATGCTCCGCCGCTACGCCCCGCTCAGTGGAGGTGCGCCTGGAGGCGCTCGAGGGCAGCCCGGAGCAGCTCGTCTGGGGTCGTCAGCGAGATCCGGAAGAAGCCCTCGCCGCTCGGGCCGTACATGGAGCCGGGCGAGACCACGACCGCGGCCTCCTCCAGCACCAGCTCGGCGAACGAAGCGGAGGTGTGTCCCTCCGGCACGGGCGCCCAGACGTAGATCGTCCCCTTGGGCGGTGTCACCTCGACGCCGATCGCTCGGAGCGCGTCGACCACCAGATCGCGCCGGCGAGCGTAGACCCGGCACATCTCGTCGACCTCCTTGCGGGGCCCGCGCAGGGCAGCCGCGCCGGCGAGCTGCACGGCCTCGAACAGACCCGAGTCGACGTTGGTCTTCAGGCGCCAGTAGGTCTTGATCGCTTCGGCGTTGCCGAGGATCGCCGCGCAGCGCCAGCCGGTCATGTTGTAGCCCTTGGACAGCGAGAAGACCTCCACCCCGACCTCCTTCGCCCCTGGAGTCGCCAGGAAGCTGGGGGCGACGTAGCCGTCGTAGGTCGTCTCCGAGTAGGCGTTGTCGTGAACGACCAGGATCTCGTGCTTCGCCGCCAGCTCGACGACGCGCTCGAAGAAGCCGTCGGGCACCACCGCACCCGTCGGATTGTTCGGGTAGTTGATGAAGAGAAGCCGAGCGGCCTCGAGCTTTTCGGTCTGGATCGCGTCGAGGTCCGGGGCGAAGGCGAGGTTGGGGCGCAGCGGCAGCAGGTGAGCCTCCGCGCCGGCCAGCACCGGGCCGCCCGTGTAGACGGGGTAACCGGGGTCGGAGGCGAGCGCAACGTCCCCCGGGTCCAGAAACGCGAAGCAGAGGTTGTAGATGCACTCCTTCGCGCCGATCGCCGGGATCACCTCACCTACCGGATCTATCTCGACGCCGAAGCGCTGCCGGTAGAAGTCGGAGAACGCACGACGGAACTCGAGACGGCCCCGATTGCTCGGGTACTTCTGGGCGCCCGGATCCCCCACTGCCCCCCGCATCGCCTCCACGATGTAGCCGAAGGTCGGCGTATCGGGGTCGCCGATCCCCAGGCTGATCACGTCGATGCCCTCCTCGCGCTTGGCCTCGATCCGCCGCTCGAGCTGCGCGAACATGTAGGGCGGCATCGCCTCCAGGCGCTCGGAGGGCGCCGCGAGGCCTCTCTTCTTTACCGGTGCAGCCATCGAAGCCGGAAGGCTAGTCGAGGTCCTCCAGGGCCCGCAGCAGCTCCGCGGAGAGCTCCCCGGCGAAGATCGGCTCCGCCCAGCCCGTCAGGCGGACCGCGAGGTCCTCGCCGATCTCCACCCGGAGGTCTCCTCCGTCGAGCTCGACGGTGAGCTCTCTCGGTGCGCCCGCCAGGTGTGCGGCGACCGCCGCCGCGCAGGCGCCGGTTCCCGACGAGAGCGTCTCCCCCACCCCGCGCTCGAAGATGCGGGCGCGGACCCGGTCGCCCTCCGCGCGGAAGAAGCTCACGTTGGTGCGGTTGGGGAACAGCTCGCTGTTCTCGATCTGCGGTCCGATCGAGGCCAGGTCGAGCGACTCGAGCTCCTCCCCCACCGCGATGGCGCACTGAGGGTTTCCGATCGAGACGTGCTGGAAGCGCCAGCGCCGCCCGCCGGCCTCGAGCTCGCCGCGCCCGTCCGGTCGGCCCGAGGGGAAGTCCGCCGAGGTCGTACTCGCCCGCCCCATCTCCAGCGCGCACTCGCGGTCCGATCGAATGGTCGGCGTGATCGGCCCGGCCTTCGTCAGGATCGTGAACTCATCAGCATCGGTCCAGCCGGCCCGGCGCAGATACATGACGGCCTGGCGCGCGCCGTTGCCGGAGAGCTCGGCCTCCGAGCCGTCCGGATTGAAGATCCGCAGCTCGGCGACGTACTCCGGCTGCTCGACCGGCGCCAGCAGCAGGACCCCGTCCGACCCGACCCCGAAGTGCGGGTCGCACAGCCGCCGAATCCGCGCCGGCGTCGGCTCCCAGGGAAGCGCGGCCGCCTCGACGATCAGGTAGTCGTTGCCCAGGGCTGTCCACTTATCGAATTTCATCGGCCCACCTTCGCTTCGCCGACATTCCGAGTGGTCACGGGGGCAGTATCACTCCCGGGCTCAGTCGAGCGTGCTGACGATCTCCGCCGCGACCTCGTCGTCGGTTCGATCGGTGCGATCGACCAGGGTGACTGCTTCCATCCGGCGCATCCAGCTGAGCTGGCGGCGAGCGTAGGAGCGATGCGCGGCCTTGATCGCCCCGATCGCGTCCGGGGATGGCGCGGCGTCGATATCGGCGAGCAGCGACTCGAAGCCGAGCGCCGCCCGCGCTGTGCGCGATGGCCCTGCCTCCGCGGCGGACCGGACCTCCTCCACCGCGCCCGCGGCGATCATCGTGTCGACCCGCCGATCGATCCGCCGCGCCAGCTCCTCGCGGTCCAAGGTCAGGCCGACGAGCAGCGTCGGGTGCCTGAGCTCGGCGGTCCAGAGCCTCTCCGAGTCCGGGGCAGCCTCGA
>JBKOYL010000002.1:0-12628 GCA_046725395.1 Actinomycetota bacterium
GCGGCGACGAACCTCCAGAGCCACACCCAGAGCTTCATCCAGAGCACGGTGATGAAGGTCAGCAACCTGCTCGTCGCCCAGAGCGACGAGATGGGCGCGCTGCCGACCCTCTACGCCGCCACCGAGGACATCCCCGGTAACAGCTATGTCGGCCCCGATGGCTTCCACGAGAGGCGCGGACACCCGACGCTTGTTGGCCGTAGCGGGGCGGCGCGCGACGCCGACACCGCGAGGCGGCTGTGGGAGCTCTCGGAGGAGCTGACCGGGGTCAGCCTCCCGCTCTAGACGAGTGATTCCCAATCGACTGCTTTGGCGCGCGCCGGTCAGTGGCACAGTGAATCGAGCCGGGCTGTAAAGAGCTACTGCTTTTCGTCCAAAGCGGCAATTCCAGACTGATCGCGCCGGGGTTCCCCGCGCTCCTCCCTTCACGCGGAAGCAGGAGGCGGATGTGCGCGGGGAGAAACCAGATGGTCAACGCCCGGCCATGGAGTAGGTTCTCGGCGGATGAGCGAGGGTGCCAACGCAGAACTGGTCCGCAAGGTCTTCGCCGGTGCGAACCGCGTGGCCGAGGTCGGAGGCTTTGATGCCTTGCGCGACTTCTTCTCCGAGGAGATCGTCTGGGAGGCGGCCGAGGACGCCCCAGACGCCGGCACGTACCGAGGCCATGACGGGATTCGCGGCTACCTCGAGGACTGGCTCGAGACGGTCGACGGACTGAGCTGCGCAGGCTGACCGAGTTGGGAGCTGGCGTTGTGGCCGACGTCCGCTTCAGTGGGCGCATAAAGGGCACCGACAGCGAGATGACGTTCGACTACTCCCAGGCGAGTCTGATCGAGGATGGGAAGATCGTGCGCATCAAGGAGTTTCGCGAGCACGACGAGGCGGTCGCTTGGGTCAAGGACTCCCAGCGCGGCGCGACTCCTAGGACGTAAACCCGCGAGAACTGGGGCGGTGGGTGGCGCGGGACGTGGACGGTTCCGCTTTGCGCGACGAGCAGCGGCGCCAGCTCGGAAAGGACCCGAAATCCTGGCGCACGGACGGGCGCACAGCTTTCTGAATCTGGCTATTTGCAGGGATAAAGGCCGTGGTGGGGCGGTCTCGAAAATCGCTAGGCGTCGTTAAGGCGCCTCGTGGGTTCGAATCCCACCCCCTCCGCTGGTTGCGCTCCCTCCCGGGACCGCCGCCCGATCAGGCGGCGGCCCCAGGTGGAATGCCAGCGCTCGAAGAGCGACTAGCCGTCCCAGATCGCGGTGTATCCGCCTTCACCAGGGGCGGCATGGGCGCCGCCGGGCGAGCCGGCCCCATCGAGATTCGTCGCGTTACTGGGGACGCCCACCGGCGAGTCGGCCATATCTCCCGCCTCTCCGGGCAGGATCGAGGCGTCGCCGCCGCTTATCTCGATGAGCTGGCCGTTCGCGGTCGTATGGTCCTTCGCCTGCTGGGAGATCGGCAGCACCGGACAGACGAAGTCCGCCGAGGCCACCCCGGCGCCGGGGCCTGCGAACGCGGCGGCTACCACGCCGGCCACGATCGCAACGCTCTTCCTTCGCATGATCCCTCCTTGCTCGGTTTACGAGAGGAGGCGATCCTGGCACCGCGAGGTTTCGAGATTCTTACGCTCCAGGGACGGGGAGGACGCGAAAGGTTCTCGTAAGGTTTCCGCGGACAATCAGGGCATGGCCGTCGAGGCTCGAGTGCTGGTTGTGGACGACGAGCCGATCGTGCGCGAGGTCCTGAACCGCTATCTCAGCCGCGAGGGCTTCGAGGTCGAGACGGCGGCCGATGGCCAAGCGGCCCTCGATGTCTTCGAGGCGACCCGGCCCGACCTGGTCGTCCTGGACCTGATGCTGCCGCGAATTGATGGCCTCGAGGTCTTCCGCAGGATCAGGGCGAGAAACGGAGCCGCGGTGATCATGCTCACCGCCCGGGGCGAGGAAACCGATCGGGTCGTCGGCCTCGAGCTCGGTGCCGACGACTACATCGCCAAGCCGTTCTCTCCGCGCGAGGTCGTGGCCCGAGTGCGGGCGGTGCTCCGGAGAACGCGGGACGCCACCACGACGGCCCCCCGGGAGGAGGTCATGCGCTTCCGCGAGCTGGAGGTCGATAGCCGCACGCGCGAGGTAAGGGTCGACGGTCAGCCCGTCGAGCTGACGCCAAGGGAATTCGATCTGCTGCATTTCATGGCGTCGAGCCCCCGGACCGTGTTCAATCGCCTCTACCTCCTCGACGAGCTCTGGGACGCGTCCTTCGACGGGGACCCGTCCACGGTCACCGTCCACGTTCGCCGCCTCCGCGAGAAGATCGAGCCCGATCCATCCCGCCCCCGGCACCTGATCACGGTCTGGGGAGCCGGCTATCGGTTTGAGCCGTGAGCGGCCTGCGCCCCCTGATCCTCGCCGGAGCGATCGCCCTCGCCGGAGCGCTCGTCAGCCTCGGGATCGGCGCCCTCGCCGGGATGCCCGGACACGAGCTCGGCCACCTCGCGCTGCTGCTCCTTCCGGCGGTTGTCCTGAGCGCGGCGACGGGAGCCCTGGTGGCGCCGCTCTTGATGCGCTCGGGCCTTCGCAGCCGCCTGGTCGCGCTGGCGCTCGTCGCCACCCTCGTCGGGCTGGCGAACCTCGCCGTGATCGCCTGGCTGATGTTCCTGTCCGCGCACGAGGCAGCGCAGGTCGCGCTCCTCCTCGTCTACTCGACGGCGGCGGGGATCGGGGTCGCGCTCGCCGCGGCCAGGACCGCCGTCGCGGCGGTCGATCGGCTGGCGGCGACTGCTCGCCGGCTCGCCGAGGGCGATCTCGAGGCCCGCGTGGGTCCCCTCAACGCGGACCCCGAGCTCGACATCGTCGCCGCCG
This sequence comes from Actinomycetota bacterium, assembly GCA_046725395.1. Classification (GTDB taxonomy): domain Bacteria; phylum Actinomycetota; class Thermoleophilia; order Solirubrobacterales; family 70-9; genus DASUPK01. Next base: position 2,850 of record JBKOYL010000002.1, read on the forward strand.
GGCTCGACGATATGGCCGCGCGCTTGAGCGCATCGCTGGAGCGCCACCGGGCGGCGGAGAAGCAACGGCGCGACCTGGTCACGGCGGTGTCGCACGACCTGCGCACGCCACTCGCCGGGCTGCGAGCGATGGTTGAGGCGATCGACGAAGGAGTCGTCGATGATCCGCGGACGGTCGGCCGCTACGTGACCGAGATGCGCGGGGCCGTGGGCTCGCTGGTGGTGCTGGTGGACGACCTCTTCGAGCTCGTGCAACTCGACGCTGTGGCGCTTGTCGCCGAGTCCGAGCGGGCGCGGCTCGACGAAGTCGTGCGTTCAGCCGTCGCCGCCTGCGATGCCCAGGCTAGCGAGAAGGGCCTCGCACTCGAGACCAAGCTCGACGGTGCGGCCGCAGCCTACTGCTCGCCGCGGGTCACCCGGGTGATCCAGAACCTGCTCCAAAACGCGATTCGTCACACGCCGGCCGACGGCACCGTGCGCGTCGAGGCCCACCGCGTGCGCGACCAGCTCGAGGTCGTGGTCGAGGACTCTGGCGAAGGGATCGAGCCGGCGGCGCTGGAACGAATCTTTGATCCCTTCTGGCGAGGTGACGCAGCCCGCGCGGGCCCGGGCTCCGGCCTCGGCCTGGCGCTGGCGAAGCGGATCGTGGAGGCGCTCGGCGGCAGCATCGTCGTCGAGAGCGAGCCCGCGCGGGGCTCCCGCTTCGCGATCCTGCTGCCCCACCCGAATTAGGGCCGCTACTCCGTTGCGCGACGAGGGAGCACCGCGCTCTCCTGCCGCTCCTTTCGGTCCAGAGCGGAAGCGAACGCCGCTGAGTTCCGCACCCCAGCCCAGTTCCGGTGGCACGCGTAAGGAGAAGCTCGGACCGGTGATCCGTCAGGGCTCCCTTGCGCGAGAGGGAGCACGCTCGAATCCACGCGAAACGAGCACGCTGTGGCTCGGTCGGGCGCTTGCTGTTCGTCCGATGCGCAAGCGCAGAGCCAGTCGAATCCTCCCTGGCTCATCTGCTGGAGCTTGCCTTGCCGCTCGCATGGGCGTTGCTACCGTCGTTGCCTATGAACGTCCGGCTCTTTTCGATGCCCGGCTCGCACGCCGCAACGACGGGTCAACTGCTGTTGGATCACAAAGGGATCAGCTACAAGCGGACCGACCTTCTGCCGGTCGTCTCGTGGGTGGTGCTCAAGGCCCTCCGCTTCCCCGACATGACCGTGCCCGCGGCGAAGATCGATGGTGAGCGGGTGCAGGGAACGCGGGCGATCGCCCGCGAGCTCGAGCGCCGCCCGCCGGAGCCCCCCCTGTTTCCTGGCGATGCGGTCGGCTAAACGCCTGAGCCACCGCGCCCGATGCCGCCGAAGCCCTTCGAACTTGAGTCTCGCCACGCCCTCGTCACCGGCTGTGGGAGCGAGCACGGGATCGGCTTCGCGAGCGCCCGGATGCTCGCCCGGCTCGGCGCGCGAATCTCGATCACCTCGACGACGGACCGGATTCAGGAGCGCGGGGCGGAACTGGGAGGCGAGGCCTTCTCGTTCGTCGCCGACCTCACCGACCGCGACCACGTCTCCGCGCTCCTCGCCGGCGCGCGCGACGCGCACGGCGCGATCGACATCCTCGTCAACGCGGCGGGGATGGTCCAGACCGGCGTCGCCGCGGCCGAGGCGTCGTTCGCGGAGCTGTCGCCGGACGCCCTCGAGCACCAGCTCGAGATCACGCTGAGGACCGCATTCAACGCGACGCAGGCGGCGCTTCCGGAGATGGTGGAGCGCGGGCACGGGCGGATCGTGATGGTCTCGTCGGTCACCGGGCCGCTGGTGACGGCGCCCGGATCGACGGCATACGCGACGGCGAAGGGGGCGATGGATGCGCTGATGCGAGCGATCGCGATCGAGAACGGCCGCGCCGGCGTGACGGCGAACTCGGTCGCGCCGGGCTGGATCGAGACCGCCTCATCGGAGCCGGACGAGCTGGCGGCCGGCCGCCACACCCCGATCGGACGACCGGGCACGCCCGACGAGGTCGCCGCGGCGGTCGCGTTCCTGTGCTCGGACGAGGCGAGCTACGTGACCGGCACCTCCATCGTGGTGGACGGCGGCAACGTCATCCAGGAGCCGCACGGGATCGATCTGTACGGCGGCGTCGAGGGTCGAGCGTGAAGTCCGTCCTCGAGGAGACGCCGCCCAGCTTCAGCGCCGACGACGTCGCGAGGATCGCCGCCGAGCGGTTCGCCCTCGACGGGACGGTGAGGGACCTAGGCAGCGAGCGCGACCAGACGTTCCTCGTGGAGGGGCAGGCGGGGTCGGGCGTCCTCAAGATCTCGAACCTCGGCGAGAGCTCGGCGACGCTCGACCTCGAGGCGGAGGCGATCCTGCACATCCTGCGGATCGACCCGGAGCTCCCGGTCGCGCGCCCCCGGGCGGTCTCGGAGGCCCCGGGTGCGGCGGCCTACCGGGCGGCCGTCGAGGGCCCGGACGGCGTCCACTTCGTGCGGCTGTTCGAGCGGCTGGAGGGGCGAAGCGGCGGCGGCGCGGGCGCCCCGGACCTGTCCGATCGGGCGGTCCGCGCCTACGGTGAGACGCACGCGCGCCTGAACCTCGCCCTGCGCGGGTTCTTCCATCCCGCGGCGGGCCGCGAGCTGCTGTGGGACCTGGCCCAGGCGGCCCAGCTCAGGCCGCACCTCGACTCGATCGCCGACCCCGGGCGCCGCGGCCTCGTCGAGTCCGTGCTGGACCGCTACGAGGAGCGCGTGGCGCCGCGATGGCCGCGGCTGCGCGCCCAGGTCGTCCACGGCGATCTCAATCTCGACAACGTGCTGCTCGACGACGAGGGCCGGATCCGCGGCATCGTCGACTTCGGCGACGCCGTCCACACCGCGCAGGTCGCCGACTTCGCGGTCGCCCTCGCCTCGCTCATGCGCGGCCGATCCGGGGACGACGTGTTTCGCATCGGGCGGATCGCCGTCGACGGCTATTCGTCGCGGATCCCGCTCGAACCGGAGGAGCTGGAGCTCCTCGGCGACCTCGTCGCGGCGCGGCTCGCCCAGATCGTGGTGATCAGCGCGTGGCGGACCTCGCGCTATCCGGAGAACGCGGCCAACATCCAGGCCTGGGACGCCGATTCGTGGCGGCTGCTCGAGCTGGTCGGCGACGTCGGCGGCGATCGCTTCTCGCGCGAGCTCGGGACCTCATTGCCGCTCGTCGCCAAGGACGCGCTGGCGAGCAGACGCTCAGCCGTGCTCGGAGCGGTGCTCACCCCGCTCACCTACGGCGACCCTGTGCACGCGGTGCGCGGCGAGGGGGCCTGGCTCATCGACGCCGACGGGCGCCGGATCCTCGACGCCTACAACAACGTGCCGGTTCTCGGCCACTGCCACCCGCGCGTCACCGAGGCGGTGGTGCGCCAGACGCGCGCCCTGAACACGAACGCGCGCTACCTGTACGAGCCGCTCACCGATCTCGCGGAGCGGCTCCTCGCGACGATGCCTCCCGAGACCGGGATCGACAGCGCGATGATCGTGAACTCCGGCAGCGAGGCGAACGAGATCGCGTGGCGGATCGCCTGTGGCGCCACCGGGCGAAGCGGCGCGATCGTCACCCACCACGCCTACCACGGCGTCACGGCGGCGATGGCGGACCTCTCGCCGGAGGAATGGCCCGCGGGCTTTGACCCCGCCGACGTCGAGCGAATCCCCCAGGACGCGGGCGGCGGCGACGTGGCCGCCGCAGCGGCCCGGCTCGCCGAGCGCGGATACCCGCTCGCCGCGACCTTCATCGACCCCGCGTTCACCAGTGACGGCATCCACCCGCCGACGCCGGAGCGCCTCACCGAGATCGCCAACGCCACCCGCGACGCGGGCGGCCTGTTCGTCGCCGACGAGGTGCAGGCAGGCCACGGCCGCAGCGGCGAGCACCTGTGGGCGTTCGCCCACCTCGGCGTTGTCCCGGACTTCGTCGTGCTCGGCAAGCCGATGGGAAACGGCTACCCGGTCGCCGCCGTCCTCACCCGCCGCGAGCTCGTGGAGGCATCCGGCTTCGCGGGCCGCATGTTCAGCACGTTCGGCGGCAATCCGGTGGCGGCGCAGGCGGCGCTCGCGACGCTCGACGCGATCGACGACGAGCGCATCATCCCGCACGCGAAGCGCGTCGCGGAGGTGGTTCGCGAGCGCCTCGAGCGCCTGACCCGTGACCATCCCGAGATCGTCGAGGTGCGCGGGCTCGGGCTTTTGGTCGGGGTCGAGCTCGACGGCCCCGAGCGGGCGAACGCGGTGATGAACGCGATGCGCGACGCCGGCGTCCTCGTCGGGCGCACCGGGACGCGAGGCGACGTCCTGAAGATCCGCCCGCCGCTCGTCTTCGGCACGGAGGAGGCGGACGTGCTGGTGGCCGCGCTCGAGGCGTCGCTCGCCGGGACGTGAAGCTAGGCCTGGCTGGCGGGGGCGCTCGCGCCCGTGAGCGCGGCGGGCCTCGGCGGCGATCCCTTCGACGAGGGGTCGAGGCTGCCGACGACGCTAAGGCGGCGCTGAGAAACCGCTCCAGCTTGTCAAAGCTGTCTCCCCAGCCGTCGCGGTGAAGGGCGAGGCGGGCCTCCGTCTTGAACGGGCGCTGCCTGAACCGAACCTCGGTCGACTCGCCCAGGTCGCGAAACGAAAGCTCGGCGACCGGGTTGCTCGGTCGCGAGCAGCGGCGGCCTCTGGTCGACCGACACCACTCCGTCCCCGTCCGGCACCGAGCCGTGGATCAGAAGGCTCGCTCCTCAGCTCACCGCCTTCTTCACGAGCGCGCCGATCTTCTTCTCTTCGGCGGCGGTCAACTCCTTCAGCGCGAAGGCGGTCGGCCACATGGCGCCTTCGTCGAGCTTCGCCTCGTCGCTGAGGCCGAACGTCGCTTACCTGGATTTGAACTCTGCGCGCTTTGGAAGAGGCAGACGACCTTGCCGTCCTTGGCGTACGCGGGCATCCCGTACCAGGTTCTCGGCGAGAGCGCTGGCGTGCTGGCTTTGACGATCGCGTGGAGCGCCGCTTGGCCATCGCTCGATCCGGCCCCTGCATCTCGGCGATCTTCGCGAGCACGTCGCTATCCCCGTCCGCCTTGCCCGCGCGCGGGCCCCGGCGCGCGGCCGCCTTCAGCTCTTGGGCGCGCTCCCTCATCGCGGCTCGCTCCTCGTCCGTGAATCCCTTGGACGCCTTGCCGGTGGTGGCCTTGGCGGACTCCAGCCGCTTGACCTCGGGGGATGGTAAGAGACGAACCGTCGCGAGAACCGAGCTCGCGAGCGAGCCCCGAAGTGCTCGTCGCATCCCGCCCCAGCTCACTCACTTGCGGTCCGCTCGGTCCTCCCTGTCGCCGTGGCCCGCTAGGTCGGCACTGCCCCTCCGCGCGAGAAGCGAGCGGCAGGTCGAAGACCGCTCCTTTCCATGCAAAGCAGCAGCCTTGCCCGCGCTACTGCTTTTCGTCCAAAGCGATACCGAGCCACTACCCCCTGCGGGCCCGGCGGCTTCGAGGGATGTGTGCCTGCGCCCCAAGGTTGGCACGGGACCATCCCACGGGAGATAACCCGAGCAGGGCCACCACTCTGATGGTTGCCGAGTTGGCGAGCCGCTCTATTAGGGGCAAACGAGATCGTCTGTGTTGATGACGATCCAATCCGGGCAGCAAGCGCTCTTGACCGCTGCGATGGCGTTACGCCAGATCGTCTGGGCATCCGCCAGCATCCTCTGGTCCCGCCCGATGTTGGCCGCCGCGTCTATGGCCAAAATCGTTAAGGCAAGCGCAACAGCCGCGGCGATGGCGGCCAAGGCAATCAGGATCAGCTGGGCGACCCAGAATCCGGCGGCGGCTGCGGCGCCAATTAAGGCGGCTGCAATCCCGCCGGCCACTCCAGCGGCAACGCCTAGGGCCGCGGCATTCGCCTGATCGCTTCGCAGCCACTGGCAGGCGGTGTCGAAGCGGGAGTGTGCGAGGTCGAGTAGGGACGAGTTCTGGGCGGCAGCACACGCGTCCATCGGCGTGGTAGCTCCCCCCGTTGGCATCCCCGCTGGGCCTCCTCCGGTCATGCCGGTGCCGCCAGGTTGCGTCAAGGTGATCGGGCCCGCATCGGCGAGCAGATGACACCAGGGCCCTATGCCACCCGGATCGAGCGGTGAAGGACTTATGGACGGCTGCACCGGCTCGATCGAGCCGGGGCAGGCGAGACCGCGGGCGGTCAGCGGCAAGAACTGGCCTGGCACGGGGCCGCACTCCACAGTCTGGCTGGGGATGCATTCCTGAAAGCCGGTTACCGTTACCGGCGCACTCATCGTGGCGGGGCTCGACGTCACGTGGAGGTCTTTGATCTCTCCGACGATTGTCAGCTCCATCAAGACCAACCCTGAACCCTGGGATGGTCCCGTGTTCCAATAGAAGGCCGCCATCCTGATCAGCCTCCGGGCGAGCGTCGATCGTCGGGCTCGGCTAGCGGCTTCGCGAGCTCATTCAGTTGCTCCACAAACATGGGATCGAGAATCGGCCCGAGCAGGTCAAGGGCCGTATTCGCCAGTACGTCCAGGGAGTCGAGCCGCTCGGCGAGCTGAGCGCCGTCGGCTGAGGACGCCAGCAGCCGGCGACGCTCCGCGAGCTGTGTCGCTAGCTGCTCAACATCATCCTGCGTCGGCGCATCCCGCACGATGGCGGCAATCCTGTCGCGCGGCAGCTCGGCCCTGCGCAGGATCTCCAGATCGTGCTTTGTGAGCATCCGGGCACGAGCGGCAGCGAGGTCTCGTTCCAGCCGGACCTGCTCTCTCTTGAGGGCCTGCCGGAGCTCCGACGGCAGCGGCACGGGAAGCGGCGCGGGCTCTTTCGCAAACGCCTGGATCTCCTCGCTCGCGGACTGAACCTGCGCATCCAGCTTTGAGAGCACTTCCGTCGCGCGCTGCAGGTCAAGCGCACCCCGCTCTCCCCCCTTCTGAGCCGCGATCGCCTCGTCGAGCAGTTCGGCCACCTCGCCTACGGGCAGCTCGGAGACGCGCCTCGCCAGTGAGACGAGCTCCTCCGGAGCCGTCACTTCAAGCGCTAATGCGTCTAGCGGATCGTCTTGATCCCACCGATCCAGCAGTGCCTGGGCGCTCGCCGCGTAGGGCTCCAGTAGTGAATGGAGCTGCTGGATCCGTGGGTCGATGTCCGCCTCGTTCATTCCCCAAACGAGCTGTAGTGAATGGCGACTCTAGGATCAGCGGTGAGCCTATACCCGGACCCTGAGGGCGTGTCAATACCCAGTACCCTCGCGCCGGCCGACGCGGTATCTCGCGGCAATTCCTCGAACGCTGCTTGCCATGCAAAGCAGCAGCCTTGCCCGCGCTACTGCTTTTCGTCCAAAGCAACGGTCTCGCGTCCTACTCCCTCAGCCCCAGCGGACTCGCCGGGGCAGGGCAAGAACGTTAGGGAGTGAGTTCCGTACACGTCGTGAGCGGCAAGCACCGAGCAGACGACGGTCAGGCCGTAACCCGGTACCCCGGGGCGGCCGGGGAACCGGCGCGAACCGGGCCGCAAGTCCGTAGCGTGGGTCTTTCTAAAGAGCAGGGGCATGGAGGCTGCACAGGTGCACGGAAGCCTTCAAACGGAGGTACCGGAATGAGGAGGACCCGCAAGATCCTTGCGGTGATGTTTGTCGTGGCGGCGATCGCCGCCCTGGCGCTCGTCTCGGGTGCGCTCGTGTCTGGCGCAAGCGGTGCCAAGACGAAGACCTGTCTTGACACGACGACGGGCACTACGGCGGGCGGCAGCTCCCAGGGGAACGGCAACAACAACAACTGGACGACGGAAACGGTCGAAAGCCAGACGTCGTCATGCAACAGCAACAGCGATGTGGGGTCTACCAGCACCACCAGCACCACTAACCACGGTGGTCACGTGTTCAACTAGTAGGACAAGGGATTGGGGGGCGACGTGCGCAGCTACGAGCGGCCCGGCGCCCCTCGCCCCATCGACGCAGCTCTCGCAAGTACTCGGGGGGCGAAATGCCGCTTTCCATGCAAAGCGGTACTCCCACTGAACCGGGCAGCACTCCCGCCTTGCGCGAAAAGCAGCCGCTACCGCAAAAAGCGCCGCTTCCCATACAAAGCGGCATTCCCGTGGCTCCGCGAAGCCGCTCCTCCCTTGCGCGCGAAGGGGCAGCGTTCGGGCGGGTGCTCTCCATGGATGCAGAGACGCTTGCGCTCGGGCGGTCTGAATCGCAAAATCCCTGGCGGACGTCTGCTGCCGGATGATCCGGAAGACATAGCCGTTCCGACCCATCAGGCGAGGAGGAGTGCAATGGAAGCAACTGAAGCCCGGACTCCGCAGGAGGTCTTCCAGCATCACGCGGAGGTGCTCGGAGCGGAGGACCTAGACGGGATCGTCAGCGACTACACGGAGGACGCGATCTTCATCACGCCGGATGGCGTACTGCGCGGCAAGGATGGCGTCCGCCAGGGCTTTGTCAAGCTGCTCGGCGACGTTCCGGGAGCCACCTGGGACCTGCCGACCCAGATCTACGAGGACGACATCCTGCTTCTCGAGTGGACGGCCGAGTCCGAGAAGACGAAGGTCGAGGACGGGATCGACACGTTCGTGTTCCGCGACGGCCTGATCCGCGTGCAGACGGTCCGTTACACGCTGCTCCAGAAGGGCTGACGAGGATGAAGGCGGTCAGGCTCCACAGCTATGGGGAGCGGCCGGCCGTTGAGGAGGTTGGCGAGCCGGAGATCACCGACCCGTTCGATGTGATCGTTCGCATCGGCGGCGCGGGCTTGTGTCGCACGGACCTGCACATCATCGAGGGCCAGTGGAAGGAGAAGAGCGGCGTCGAGCTGCCGTATACGCTCGGCCACGAGAACGCCGGCTGGGTCCATGAGGTGGGGAGTGCAGTCACCAACGTGACCCCCGGGGATGCGGTGATCGTCCACCCGCTGATCACCTGCGGCCAGTGCCGCGCCTGCCGGGCAGGGGACGACATGCATTGCGAGGCGAACCTCTTCCCCGGGATCAGCACCAACGGCGGGTTCGCCGAGCTGCTCAAGACCAACGCGCGGGCGGTCGTCAAGCTCGTCCCGGGCGTGGAGCCAAAGGATGTCGCCGCGCACGCCGATGCCGGGCTCACCGCCTACCACGCCGTCAAGAAGGCGGCGGACCTCCTCTATCCGGGAACGACAGCGGTCGTGATCGGAGCCGGCGGACTGGGCCATATAGGCATCCAGACGCTGAAGGTGCTGACCGCCGCGCGGGTAATCGTGGTGGATCGCTCGGAGGGCTCGCTCGAGCTGGCGCGTGAGTGCGGCGCAGACGAGACCGTCCTCGCGGACGGGAAGGAGGTCGAGGCCGTGCGCGAGCGGACGGAGGGCAACGGGGCGGAGGCTGTGATCGATTTCGTGGGTGAGGGCGGCGCTCTGGAGGACAGCATCGCCATGCTGCGCGATGGCGGTAGCCATTACGTGGTCGGCTATGGCGGCGTGCTCAGCATCCCGGCAATCGACATCATCTCGACGGAGATCAGCTTCGTCGGGAATCTGGTCGGGAGCTACAACGACCTGGCCGAGCTGATGACGCTCGAGGCGGAGGGGAAGGTCAAGCTCCACACCTCCTCATATCCGCTCGACGCGGCCAACGACGCAATGGACGACCTGGATCAGGACCGGTTACACGGCAGGGGCATTCTGATCCCCTGAGCCCGAAACGGGTCTTCCGAGGACACGGCGCTGATGCAAAGCAGCGCTTTCGCCACCGATTAGATCGCCGCGCGTAATGGCAGCCGCCAGCGCCACGGCGGCTCCTCCAGCGG
>JBKOYL010000101.1:0-10239 GCA_046725395.1 Actinomycetota bacterium
CAGGGCCGCGGTCCGAACTGACCGTCGGATCCCGCTCATGACCGTCGCTCGATCAGAGGAGCGACCGCCTGCTCCAGGTAGCGCTCGTCGACAGGGCCTCTTCGGATCAGGGCGAGCTTGCCGTCTGGATCGACGAGGAACGACTCCGGGAAGCCCGTCATCCCGTATGCATCCCGTCGATCGCTGCCGTTTCCGTCCCGGAGCTGCGGATAGGTGAGCCCGTAGCGTTCGACGAACCCGGTTGCGTCATCCGTGTTGTCGTCGAGATTGATCCCGAGCACCGTGAAGCCGTTGGCCGCGTAAGCGCGCTGGAAGCCCTCCAGCGCCGGCGCCTCGGTGCGGCACGGCGCGCACCACGACGCCCAGAAGTTCACCAGGACCCATTTGCCCCGGTAGTCGGCGATCTCCCCGGTGCCGCTGCCGCCGAGCCTCGACAGCTCCTTGTCCGGAGCCGGGTCCCCCACGGCGATCGAATCGCCGCCCTTGGCCAGCAGCCCGTAGGCGAGCAGGCCGATCACGGCAAGTACTCCCATCACCACCGCGAAGGTCCTGGCGCTCATGCGAGCGAAGGCTAGAGACCTAGAATGTGCCGCAGTCGCGGCGGTAGCTCAGTAGGTAGAGCGCGAGCTTCCCAAGCTCGAGGTCGCGGGTTCGAAACCCGTCCGCCGCTTTCGGCGTCCGGGACCCCGCTGCTCAGCTGGCTGCGACGGCGGGCCTGACCTCCGGGTGGGCCGCGTACCAGTCGAGGGTGCGCCGGATCCCCTCGCGGAGATCGATGCGCGGCTCCCAGCCGATCACCTCGCGGATCTTGGTCGGGTCCAGGTACTGGCGATCGATCTCGCCGCTCGGATTCCCGCTGCCCCGGTAGTCGGGCTCGACGTCCCCGGGACCGAGCTCGCAGATCAAGGCGATCACCTCGCGGACGGAATGCGGTCGTCCCCAGCCCGCGTTGAAGGCCTCACCTGCAGCGGTGCCCTGGGAGAGCGCCTCGCCGACGGCGAGATACGCGCTCGCCGCATCCTCGACGTAGAGGAAGTCACGCTCCGGCGAGCCGTCCGAGCGGATGATGGGCGGGCGCCCTTCGAGGACCGCGGTCACCGTCTCAGGGATCAATCGCGAGAAGTTCCTGTCTCCGCCCCCGTAGAGGTTCGCGAAGCGCGTGACGGCGACCGGCAGGCCGTAGGTGTGCCAGTAGCTGCGGGCGATCAGGTCGGTCGCAGCCTTGGAGACGTCATATGGGAAGACCGGCTGCAGCGCCGACGTCTCGGTGTAGGGCAGCTCGGCGTGCGGGCCGTACGCCTTGTCGGAGGACGCGACCACGACCACCTCGATCCCCGCTTGGCGACTTGCCTCGAGCAGGACCCAGCTTCCTTCGATGTTCGCCTGGAAGGTTGGAACTGGCGAGACGTTGGCGTCGCCGACGATGGCCCGCGCGGCAAGGTGGAAGACGGAGTCGATGGAGTTCTCCCGCAGGACCCTGAGAACGAGGTCGTGGTCGTGGAGCTCACCGACGATGTCGTTGACGTCGGCTGCGATTCCGAGCAGCTCGAGGCCCGTGGGCGTCACATCCTCGCGATCGAGGGAAATCACCTCCGCGCCGGACTCGAGTAACGCCTTCGCCAGCCACGCTGCGGCGAAGCCGCGCGCGCCGGTCACCAGAGCCTTCACAGGGCCGGCTCCTCGGCCCAGACCCGCCACGGTGGCTCCCCGGACGCCCAGAGGTCGTTGAGCATCACCGCGTCCTTGTACGTATCCATGCAGTCCCAGAACCCCAGGTGCTTGTAGGCGCGAAGCCCGCCGTGGGCGGCCAGTCTCTCGAGCGGGTCGCGCTCGAGCACGCTGTCCTCGGTGAGATAGTCGAAGACGCCGGGCTCGAAGCAGAAGAAGCCGCCGTTGATCCAGCTGTCGACGCGCGGCTTCTCCTGGAATGCTCGAACCACGCCGCTCTCGTCGACGTCCGCAATGCCGAACTGGAGCTCCGGCCGTACCACGGTCACCGTGGCAGTGGAACCGCCCTCACGATGGAACTCGACGAGGGCGGAGAGGTCGATGTCGGCGACTCCGTCCGCATAGGTGACGGAGAAGGACCGGTCGCCGATGCGCTCCCCGGCGAGCTTGATCCGGCCGCCCGTCGGGGTGTCGAGCCCGGTGTCCACGCATTCGACCTCGACACCGTTGGGCCAAGGTGTCTCGCGGACCCACGTCTCGATCTGCCCGCCCTTGTACCCCGTCAACAGCACGAAGCGCGAGAACCTCTGGCAGCTGTAGATCGAGATCACGTGCCAAAGGATCGGGCGGCCGCCGATCTCGATCAGGGCCTTCGGGATGGACTCCGTGCGCTCGCGCAGACGGGTCCCCCGTCCGCCGCACAGGATCACGACTGGCTCCAAAGTCGGCACGTCCGCACGGACCCTAGCGAGCGGGTTGCGATAATCCGCGGGGCAGTGGATCCCTCGCGCAAGCGCAAGATACGCCTGGTCGTGGCGCTCTCGGCGGCCGTCCTGCTCGCCGCGGGGCTCGTCTACACGTCCTTCTCCGCTTCGACCGAGGCGAAGCAGCCCTCCCAGCTGCTACAGGCCGACCCCGGGGGGACGTATGAGCTGACCGGCAAGGTGGTCCCGGGCTCCATCAGGCACTCGGGGGACCAGCTCGACTTCCGGATCTCGGACCGCGACGGCTCGCACTCCATCCCGGTCACCTACAGCGGCACCGTCCCCGATCCCTTCCGGGACGGGCGCGAGGTGATCGTCACCGGCAAGCTCCAGGACGGCACCTTCGTCGGGGAGCGGGACAGCCTGGTGACGAAGTGCCCGTCGAAGTTCACCACCACGACCTCGGGGCAGTCCCGCTGACCATCCTCGGTTCCGCACTGCTGGCCGCCGCGCTGCTGGCCGCCCTGTATGCGGCGGGATCCGCCGTCTACGGAGGCCGCACCGGTGATCGGCGCTGGGTCGATTCCTCGCGGCGGGCCGTCTACTCGATGGCGGGCCTGCTCACCGCCGCCGTCGTCCTGATCGAGATCGCCTTCCTCCGCGACGACTTCGGCTTCGAGCTGGTCGCCGACCACTCCTCGACCACCACGCCGACCTTCTACAAGCTGACCGCGATGTGGTCGAGCCAGGAGGGCTCACTGCTGCTCTGGGCCTGGGTGCTCTCGCTCACGTCGAGCGCCGTGCTCTTCATGACCCGCCGCCGCCATCGCGAGATCGTGCCCTGGGCGACCGCCGTGCTCGCCGCGATCGGCTCCTTCTTCGTCGGGCTGATGATCTTCAAGGCCCAGCCCTTCGCGCACCTGGACCCGGCCCCCGCGGAGGGCGCCGGTCTGACGCCGCTCCTTCGCAACCCCTACATGGCGGTCCATCCACCGATGCTCTACTCGGGCTACGTCTTCTGGTCGATTCCCTTCGCCTTCTGCGTCGGCGCCCTGATCACCCGCCGTCTCGACGCCAGCTGGATCCGGACCACGCGGAACTTCGCCCTGCTCGCCTGGACCTTCCTCGGGGTCGGCCTCCTGCTGGGCTCGCGCTGGTCCTATGAGGAGCTCGGCTGGGGCGGCTACTGGGGTTGGGACCCGGTCGAGAACGCTGCGCTGATGCCCTGGCTGGTGGGGACCGCCTTCCTGCACTCGGTGATGGTCCAGGAGAAGCGCGGGATGCTGAAGGTCTGGAACGTCAGCCTGATCTCCGCCACGTTCACGCTCTGCCTGCTCGGGACCTTCCTGGTGCGCTCGGGCGTCCTGCAGTCGATCCACGCTTTCGGCGCCTCCACCGTGGGAGGGCCGCTGCTCGCGCTGATCGCGGTGGTCGCGATCGGCGCCACGGTCCTGATCATCACCCGCCTCGACGGGCTGCGGCCGGAGCGCCGGATCGACTCGCTGCTCTCGCGCGAGTCGATCTTCCTGGTCAACAACCTGCTGCTGGTCGGCCTGGCCCTGGTGATCTTCTGGGGGACCTTCTTCCCGCTGATCTCGGAGTTCTTCACCGGCGAGAAGCATTCGCTGGCGGCACCGTGGTTCAACCGCTACGTGACGCCGATCGGGGTGCTGCTCGTCCTCTTTGTGGGCGTCGGGCCGCTGTTTGCCTGGGGACAGCTGAGCGCTTCGGCGGCGCGGCGGCTGCTGGTCTGGCCGGCCGTCGCCACGGCGCTCGCGATCGCGGTGCTGCTGGCCACGAGCGACGCCGGCGACCACCCGTGGGCTCTCTTCGTGTTCGGCTTCGCCGCGTTCACCCTGGTCGCGCTCGCCGGCGAGTTCTGGCGCGCGGGAGCGACCCGGCGCGCGCTCACCGGCGAGCCCTACCCGCGTGCCCTCGTGCGGGCCGTGGGCCGGAACAGGCGCCGCTACGGCGGCTACCTCGTCCACGCCGGGATCGCGCTCACCCTGATCGGGATCGCCGCCTCCTCCAGCTTCCAGACCAACCGTGACCTGCGCCTCCAGGTCGGGCAGAGCGCCGACGTCGGCGACTACACGATCCGCTACCAGCAGCTGACCGCCGATCCCAAGAACGAGCGCATCGCCTTTGCGGCCCGGCTCGACGTGACGCGCGACGGCAAGCACTTCGCGACGCTCGACCCAGCGCGCAACTACTACCCGAGCAACGATCCGGGCGCGGGGGCGATCGGTCGCTTCTTCATGGGGGAGTCGACCAGCGAGGTCGGTCTCGAAACCGGCGCCGGGGGAGACCTCTGGACGGCGTTCCAACCGGATCTCTCCTCCCTCAATCCGGCGATCGTCCGGGGCAACCGCGAGCTGGCGAACCTGCCGCCGGACGCCCAGGGGTTGGCGATCATCGCGCTCGCCGACCACTACGCCCAGGATCCGCCGCCGGCCAACTTCCGGGTGATCGTCAACCCGCTGGTCGGCTGGATCTGGATCGGTGCGCTGATCGCGCTGGCCGGCGCCATGATCGCCGGCTGGCCCGCGCTCGAGTCGCGGCGCCGGCTCGAGGCCGCCTACCGGGCCCGGCTCGGAAGGGAGCTGGGCACCGCCACGCCGCCGACCACGTGACGGGTCGATCCTCCCGCTTTAAACGGGTCGCGCCTGGCGGCGCGCCCTCGCATCATCGGAGCGCCTCTCTCACCTACCCCGCACACGGTCGATCCGCTTCAGGATCTCGATCGCCTCGGCGCGCAGCTCGCGGTCGAGCCGGCGGAAGTCCTCGTCGCTGAGCTTGCCGGCGGCGTGGTCGGCCTCGGCGTCGCGGATCTGCCGGTACTTCGCCTCCTTGCGCGCCTCGAGGTCGGCGAGTTCCGCCGCCGCCGGATCCTCGGCCTCTCCCGCGGCGGGCCGTCGCCGCAGCGGAGCGGTGACGAACCACGCCACCAGCACGATGATGGCGACGGCGAGCAGGAACTCGAGCATGGGACGAGGCTATGTGGACTTGTGCGAGGGTGCTCCGATGATGCGAGGGCGCGCCAGGCGCGACCCGTTTGATGCCTGATCTACACTGCCGCGCATGGCAACCGTGCTCAGCGTGGTCGAGGTCATCATCTCGGTGATCCTGATCTTCCTGGTGCTCCTGCACTCCGGCAAGGACGCCGGCCTCTCCGGTGCGTTCGGCATCGGCGGAGGCGGCAGCTCCTTCGGAGGCGGCTCGCTGGTGGAGCGGAACCTGACCAGGTGGACGATCTTCTTCGGGATCCTCTGGGCGCTGAACGCGATCGTCATCCTCGAGCTGTAACCGCGCGTGATGTTGGAGCGGTTCTCCGCTGGGATCGCCCTGGTGGTCGTCCTTGGCCTGGCCGGCTGCGGCGGGACCGACGACGACGGCACCCGGATCGGACGGGGGCTGCCGCCCGCCGGCGGCGGCGGAGAGCTCGCCTACGCGCTGCCGAGCGTGCCCAGGACCCTCGACCCGCTCGCGGCCCGCGACCGGGCGGCGATGACGGTCGTCCGCCAGCTGTACGAACCGCTGATCGAGCGACTTGCGGGTCCCTACGGGCAGGGCTCGCCGAAGGGTGGCCTCGCGTTGAGCGCGCGTCCCTCGCGCGACCGCACGATCTGGACGGTCGCGCTGCGGCCCCGCGTGCGCTTCCAGGACGGAACGCCGTTCAACGCCACGGCCGTGCTCGCCAACTCGAGGCGCTGGCAGACCGATCCCGTCGGACAGAAGCTTCTGCCAGACCTATTCGCGGTCGACGCCCCCCGCCCGGACGAGGTTCGCTTCCTCCTCGAGCGGCCGGTCCCGGATCTGCCCTCGCGGCTCTCCGATCCGAGGCTGGGGATCATCTCGCCGCGCGCCCTCGATCCGCAGAGCGGGGGAGGGGCGCGCTTCCTCGAGCGAGAGATGGGCTCCGGCACGGGGCCCTTCCAGCTGGGCTCGGAGGGACCGCGCAGGCTGATGCTCTCCCGGTTCCCCGGCTGGTGGGGAAGCCCGCTCGGGCTCGGCCCGTCGCTCGACGGGGTGACCTTCCTGGTGGCGCCCCGGCCGTCAAAGCGACTGCGCCTGCTGCAGGACGATATGGCCCAGGTGGCTGATCCGCTCGGCAGGCCGGCCCTGCGGGCGGCCGAGAAGAATCCGCTGCTGGCCGCCGTCGGCGGACCGCTCACCGGCATCGGGATTGAGGGCTCGGTTCGGGGAATCGACTCAGCCCGGACCGTTCCGGTCCTCTCCGAGGTCTGGCTGACGGACCTCCGCGGGTAGGCAGAGCTCGCAGAAGTCCCGGCCGAAGGGGGTGAGGTGGATGCTGCGCCTGACGGTGCGGGTGTGCCCCGCGGCCCCCATTGCAGCGTCGACATCGGGCTGCGCCTCGAGGACCTGATACCGCAGCGGGTCGGGAAGGGGCTCGCTCGAGAACCAGATCAACCCCAGGCGGAAGAGGTTGTTGAGGTAGGCGGGCACGTCGTCGAGGTGGCGGCAGCCGGCCTCCGGGCCGATCATGTTGAGCCCGGCGGCCACCAGCTCGGAGGTCGACTTGAGCGGAAGGAGCCCGGAGCGAACGTCGACCGAGGGCTGCGGACCCTGCTCGACGAGCAGGCGCAGGATGCGGGCCTCGTCGGGTGCGAGGTCCTCGAGGATTCGCATGTATGCGGGGTGCGCCCCCTCGTTGAAGTTGACGTCGGCGGAGCGGCGCAGCAGCTCCTCGCCGCGCTCACGCAGCGACTTGCGGGCCTCCTCCCACTCGGCCTCGGTCGCATCGGGGGCCGTCACCGCACCGTGCTCGGCGCGACCCTCGGGAATGCCCAGGACCCGGCGAGTTCGCTCGCGGATCTCGGCCCCCGTCGAGCGGAAGAGGTCGCCCGGCTCCTGCCCGCTCACGGCGGCTCGCAGCACCCGCGAGCTCGCCTCGGCCGATGCCCTCAGCGTCCAGCGGGCGCTGCGCCAGGAGGCCGCGGCCGCGATCCGTGCCAGGCCGGGAACGGTGCGCAGCAGGCTCGGCTCGCGCTCCTCCGGCGGGAGCTCCCCGCTGTGCCCTTCGTCCCTTTCGTTCCAGCCTTCCATCAGACGCCGAAGATCAGCAAGTGGATGCAGCCGGCGACGAGGCCGAGCACGGCTCCGTGCAGGAGGAGCAGCCACTCGTCCTCGCGCATCGCCGAGCGGAGCAGCTCGGAGAAGTCGCCGCGCGGCAGCTCGCGCATCCGGTCGATGATCAGCTTCCGCACCGCGGCGCTCTGGCGGCGGTTGAACTCGGGATCGGTGAGCGGCGTCATCGTGTAGTCGACGGCCTCGATCGCGACCGACTCGCGAATCGTCTCGTACTGGCCCGAGCCGAGCGCCACCTGGACCGCGAGACGGGCGGGTCCCGCGGCTCGGTCGATCGCCGGTCGCATCGCGTCCTCGATCATCTGCCGGGTGCGATCCGCGCTCGGGCCGCGCAGGAGCTCGTCGCCGATGTTCCCCAGCGTGACGATGTCCTCGGCGATGATCTCCCCATAGACCTCGGATACCTCGGGTTGGCGCCGGATGAAGAGGCCGTGGAGCCTCAGCGGGCCGATCCGCCTCGGCTCCACCGGCTCGAAGATCATCCAGAGCGCCACCCAGTTGGTGACGTAGCCGATGATCACGCCGCCGATCGGGAGCACCCACCACTGCGGAACGGCGTTGGTGAGGAAGACGAGCGGGATCCCCTGAAGCGCCCCGAAGAAGAAGCCGAAGTTGATGATGAAGCGGAGCTCCCTGCGGCCGACCTCCAGGTAGATGCGGTTCGCCATCTCGGGGTGCTCCTCGATCCGGCGGATCACCATCAGCTTGACGTCGAGCAGCTGGTCGATGTGGTCGCCGATCTCTCCCGTGACGCTGCGCACGATGTCGGGAAGCTGCTGCTGTACCCGCGCGTGCACGGCCTCGCGGACCCGGCGCGGCATCCCCCGCCAGGTGTCCGGGTATTCGCGCTCCATGATCCGGTCGACCACCTCGCGAATGTCCTCGCTGGCGGTGTTGCAGATGTGCTGAGCGATCCGCTCCGGGTCGAGCTGGCGGTAGAAGTCCGCTGGGCTGCCCAGCTTCGCGATCCCCTTGTCCACCGAGATCGAGCCCATCTTCGCGGCGCGCGAGGGGATGATCCCCTGCCAGCCGACGCCTCCCCGCATGACCCCGGGGATCTGCTGGATGCGGCGGGGGAGGAGAGGAGCCAGCCGCTTCAACCCGGGCACCCGCCAGCCGGCGAAGCCGACGGGGTAGAAGAGCATCCAGACGCCGGTCCAGTTGGTCAGGTAGCCGATCGCCCCCGTGAACAGCGGGATGGTCAGCTCCTTGAGCAGGTCTCCGTCCATACCCCGGGGAGGACGCTAGCTCAGCGCGCTCCGCCGCGAGTAGGCTCGGCGGCGTGAAGGTCGGCGTCCACCTACCCCTGATGGAATTCAGGGGCGAGGGCCAGTCCCTCGCGAGGGTGAGGGAGGCCGTCGATGCGGCGCGTGAATGCGGGCTGTTCGCGATCTCGGCGAACGACCACTTCGTGTTCTCGACGCCGTGGCTCGACGGCCTCGCGGCGCTCGGCGCGTCGATCGAGCGCTCCGGTCCGATGACCATCGCCACGACGGTGTCGCTGCCGGTCGTCCGCGGCCCGGTCGCGTTGGCGAAGTCGCTCGCGGCCCTCGACATCCTCTCCGAGGGCCGGGTCGTCGCCGGGGTCGGGCCCGGCTCCTCCAGCGGCGACTACGCCGCAGTCGGGCTCCCCTTCGATCAACGGTGGTCTCTCTTCGAGGAGTCCGTGGTGATCCTCCGCGGGCTGCTGTCGGGGGAGAGCGTGGGCGAGACGGGCCATTTCGCTCTTCCTGACTCCGAGCTCGCGCCGCGGCCCTACTGGGAGGACGGAATCCCGATCTGGATCGGCAGCTGGGGATCGGATGCGGGTCTCAGCCGGGTGGCGCGCCTCGCCGACGGCTGGCTGGCGTCCGCCTACAACACGACAGCCGAACAGTTCGCCGCGGCGAGAGACTCCCTCGCCGGGAAGCTGGGGGAGCGAGGGCGCGATCCGGAGGGCTTCCCGAACGCCCTGGCCACCATGTGGGCCTGGGTGACCGAGGACCGGGCGGAGTCCGCTCGCATGCTCGACGAGGTGATCGCCCCTCTGCTGCGGCGTGATCCGGAGGAGCTGCGCGACAGGCTGTGCATCGGCTCGGCCGAGCACTGCGCGCAGGTGCTCTCCGACTACGCCGGCGCCGGCTGCGAGTGGGTCCAGCTGTGGCCATTGGGAGAGGAACGACGCCAAATCGAGTCCTTCGCCGAGCGGGTGATCCCGCTGATCGGGTAACGGCGTCGCCCGCGCCGGGACGGATCCCAAATGGCAATCGACGGCTTCGAATATGCGACAACGAATGTGGGGCACACGAGCTACCGGCCGGGCGTCGCCGGGAACGGGCCGCCGGTCCTGCTCCTCCACGGCTTTCCGCAAACGCACTACTGCTGGCACCGGGTCGCGCCGGCCCTCGCCGAGCGGAACACCGTCGTCGTCTGCGACCTGAAGGGGTACGGGGAGAGCCGCTCGGCGCCTGGCGGCCCTCTGGGCGAGGGCTACAGCAACCGGGAGCGTGCGGTCGAGTTGGTCGAGCTGATGTCGCGGCTGGGCCACGAGCGCTTCTCGGTGGTCGGGCACGACCGGGGCGGCCGGGTCGCGTACCGGATGGCGCTCGACCATCCGGATGCGGTCGAGAGACTCGGCGTGCTCAATGTCATCCCGACCGTCGACCAGTTCGAGCGGATGTCCGAGGGCGTCGCGCTCGAGTACTGGCCGTTCATCTTCCTCGCTCAGCCGCCGCCCTTCGCCGAGCGGGTGATCGCCGCAAGCGCGGAGTACGTGCTG
>JBKOYL010000081.1:0-13083 GCA_046725395.1 Actinomycetota bacterium
GCTGGTCGCGCTGGCGCCGAAGCTCGCCCGACTCGGGCCGGGTTGTGACATCTGGCTCGCCGCAACCGGCTCGGAGGAGCGGACCGTCACCGGACTGCCCTATCACGCGGGCTCGGCGGCGCTGGTCAAGCAGCTACGGGCCGAGGGGCGGGACGACGATCTCCGCTTCGCGCTCTCGGTCGACGAGATCGGGCGAGGCCGGCGCTTCTGGCTCCGCTCCCCGCGGCCCCAGGCCCGTGACGGCGTCGAGGGCGAGATCCTCGCCGCCGCCCATCGCGCCGGCGTGACAGTGCGCTGGGTGCCCGACTCGGGGACGGGGAACTCCGACCATCGCGAGTTCGAGCTGGTGGGGCTGCCCGGCGCCGTGCTCGAGATCTGGAAGGGGATCGACCCCTGTCACCACGAGGCCTGCGATCGGCCGGGGCGACTTCAGAAACCGGCAATGAAGAGGGCGCTTCGAATCGCCGAGGAGGTCGTGAAGGGAGTCTGATCGAGCTTGTCGACTTACCCGGCTAGGGGCCGGGGAACTCGACGCAACTCAGGCGCCGTGGCACTTCTTGTACTTCTTGCCGGAGCCGCACCAGCAGGGGTCGTTGCGCCCGATCTTCTCGCGCTCGTCCTTGACCACCGTCTCCTGCTCCCGAGGCGCGCCGTTACCGGCTTGCCCCCCTTCCTCGATCGCCTGCTCGGCCGCGACACCGGGGCCGGTGGCCGTGGCGACGGCCGCCTGGCCGAGTGCCGACGGCTGCTCCGGCCCGCCGCCCGAGTAATCGACCCGGCCCGGCTGCTGGGCCGGAGCGAACTCCTCCTGGGCACGCGGCGCCACCTCGACCTCGACGTGGAAGATCAGACGGGCGAACTCCTCCCAGATCGAGTGCATGAGGGCCTCGAACATCGCGAAGCCCTCGTTCTTGTAGGCGACCAGAGGGTCGATCTGGGCGAAGCCCCGGAGGTGGATCCCCTCGCGCAGGTAGTCCATCTCGTAGAGGTGCTCCCGCCAGCGGTTGTCGATGATCTGCAGCAGGATCGCCCGCTCGAGCTGACGCATGATCTCGTCGCCGAACTCCTGCTCGCGCCGGTCGTAGGCGGCCAGGGCGTCGGCGAGCAGCTGCTCGCGCACATCCTCGCGGTCGGTGTGCTCGGGCTGCAGCACCGAGACGTCGAAGGTCGCCGGCCACAGCTGCTGCACCTGGGTCTGCAGCTCGCCCAGATCCCAGTCCTCGATCACGTCGCCCGGCGTGTAGTCGTCGACCATGCTGCTGACGACCTCTCCGACCCCTTCGCGGGCGGCGTCCGACATGTCCTTGCCCTCGAGGATCTCGCGGCGGTACTTGTAGACGACCCGCCGCTGCTCGTTCATCACGTCGTCGTACTCGAGCACGCGCTTGCGGATCAGGAAGTTCTGCTCCTCGACCTTCTTCTGGGCGTTCTCGATCGTCCGCGTCAGCATCTTCGCCTCGAGCGGCTCCTCCTCGCCGGCCTCGTTGACGGGACCGAGGCGGTCGAGGATCTTGTAGATCCGCTCCCCCGCGAACAGCCGGATCAGGTCGTCCTCGGCGGCGAGGAAGAAGCGGGACTCGCCGGGGTCGCCCTGGCGGCCGGAGCGCCCGCGCAGCTGGTTGTCGATCCGCCGCGACTCGTGCCGCTCGGTGCCGCAGATGAAGAGGCCGCCGAGCTGGCGGACCTCCTCGGCCTCTGCGTCGCAGCTCGCCCGGAGCTGCTCGATCATCGCCCGCTCCTCCTCCTCGTAGCTCTCGTCGTCCTGGGTGAGTCCGAGCTTGCGGAGCTCGGTCACGGCCATCCCCTCGGGATTGCCGCCGAGCTTGATGTCGACGCCGCGACCGGCCATGTTGGTCGCGATCGTGACCGCACCCTTGCGTCCCGCCTGGGCGATGGTCTCGCCCTCGCGCTGGGCGTGCTCGGGCTTCGCATTGAGCACCACGTGCTCCACTCCCCGGCGCTTCAACTCGGCTGAGATCATCTCGGAGACCTCGACCGAGATCGTGCCCACCAGGATCGGCTGTCCCGCCTGGTGCCGCGCCTCGATCTCGTTGATCACCGAGCGCCACTTGCCGTTCTTGGTCTTGTAGATCTGGTCGTTGTGGTCGTCCCGGACCATCGGCACATTGGTCGGGATCTCGACCGTGGGCATCTTGTAGATCTTCATGAACTCCTGGGCCTCGGTCAGCGCCGTGCCCGTCATGCCCGAGAGCTTGTCGTAGAGGCGGAAGTAGTTCTGCAGAGTGATCGTGGCGAGGGTCTGGTTCTCCTCGCGGATCTGAACGCCCTCCTTGGCCTCGACCGCCTGGTGCAGTCCCTCCGACCAGCGCCGTCCCTCGAGGATGCGGCCGGTGAACTCGTCGATGATCATCACCTGGCCGTCGACGATCTCGTACTCGACGCCGCGCTTGTAGAGCGACTCGGCCTTGAGCGCCTGGATCAGGTGGTTGACCAGGGTCCCGTGCTCGCCGAGGTAGAGGTTCTCGACGCCGAGGAACTCCTCGGCCTTGGCGATGCCCCGCTCCGTCGGCGCGACGGTCTTGTGCTTCTCGTCGTACTCGTAGTCGTAGTCGGCTTCCCGGGTGTCCTTCGACTCACCCAGAGACTTGAGCTTCTCCTTGTGGGGCTCGCCCTTCATCTGCTTGGCCAGGCGGGCGAAGGTGTAGTAAAGGTCGGCCGCCTGCTCCGGACGGCCGGAGATGATCAGCGGGGTGCGGGCCTCGTCGATCAGGATGTTGTCGACCTCGTCGACGATCGCGAACTCGTGGCCGCGCTGCACGCACTCATCCAGTGAGCCCGCCATGTTGTCGCGCAGGTAGTCGAAGCCGAACTCCGAGTTGGTGCCGTAGGTGACGTCGCAGGCGTACTTCTCGCGGCGGGTCGGTGGGTCATCGCCCTCCTGGATCGCGGAGACGGTGACGCCGAGGGCCTCGTAGATCGGCCGCATCCACTCGGCGTCACGGCGGGCCAGATAGTCGTTGACGGTGACCAGGTGGACCGCCTTGCCCGCCAGCGTGTTGAGGAAGACCGGCAGCGTCGCGGTCAGGGTCTTACCCTCACCCGTCTTCATCTCCGCGATCGCGCCCGAATGGAGCACCATGCCCCCGATCAGCTGGACGTCGAAGTGGCGCTGGCCAAGCGTGCGGCGGGCGGCCTCGCGCGCCAGCGCGAACGCCTCGGGGAGCAGGTCGTCGAGCGGCTCGCCGTTCCGGGCCCGCTCGCGGAGGGCGTCGGCCTCGGTGCGGAGCTCCGAGTCCTCGAGCAGCTCCATCTCGGGCTCGATCCGGTTGATCGAATCGACCCGCCCCTCGTACTCCTTGAATTGCTTCGACTCGCCCATCCGCAAGGCGCGGTCGATCAGTCCTCTGGCCATGAGCGAACTAGATTAGCTGGCAGTCGCGGCGGGCCGACTACGCCGTTCTGCCGCGCAACCGCTGCATCATCTTGCGGGTGGTCTGGCGCTTGCGGCGCTTGTCCCGGTGCTTCTTCACCTGCCGGCGGATGTCCTCGGCGAGCTCGTGGATCGAATGCAGCATGTCGGGCGAAGCCTCCTTGGCGCGGAGCGTCACGCCCTTCAGCCCGAGTGTGGCCTCCGCGACCATCCGATCGGCGATCCGCGGATTGCGCTCCTCGCAGAGCTCGATCTCGAGGGTGGCGAGCTCGGACACCTGTTTGCCGATCCGCGCGAACCGCTGGATCACCGCCTCCCGCATCTCGTCGGTCACATCGACGTTCTTCCCTCGGACCTCGATCCTCATCAGCGGTCTCCTTCCGTCGGGTGGCCGCCAGCATGCTACGCCCGGCGCCCGGTCCGGGCAAGCGGCGGCCTGGATTGCTCGGCCATGCGAGCCCTCAGAGCGTGTGAGCGAGCGTCAGGGCAACGACTCGGCGGCAACCGCCTTCGCGAAGCATCAGCCCGCACGCCGAGAGCGTCGCGCCCGTGGTCCAGACGTCGTCGATGAGAAGCGCCGTCTGGGGCGCCTCGCCCTGGAGCCAGACCTTCGGCGGATCGGCGAGTCGCTCGAAGCGAGGACGGCCCACCTGGCGCCGGCCTCGCCCCCTCCTCAGGCAGCCCTCCAGGGGCAGCTCGGCGATCGCGCAGATCGCGATCGCGATCTCCTCGGCGGGGTCGAAGCCCCTCCAGCGCCAGCGCCACCGCCCCGCAGGAACCGGGACGACTGCGCTGGCGGCGGCCGGGCCCGGCAGCGCCGCCAGCATCGCCTCGGCGGCTACGCGAGCGAGCGAGAGCCGCCGGGCGTACTTGAGGCCGTGGACCACTCGCCGCGCGACGCCCTCGAAGGGCGAGGCTGAGACCGCCAGATCCACGCCATGAGGGCCGGGATCGAGGAGCACCGGCGCCGTCGCCAACTCCTCCGCACAACTCTCGCAGAGCGATTCATCCAGGGAAGACTGAGCTCCGCAGGCCGCACAGAGCGGCGGCGCCAGCAGCGAGACGATCTGGTCAAGCGAGCCGGATGCGATGGACGCAGGATCGGGCGGAACACGTGACGTCTGGCGCGTGCATCGTCAAGGAGGTGAGTGCCCCGATCGCCAGGGGCCGGCGGACGCCGGCCCCCGGTGCGCACTATCTGTTTCGCCGTCAGGGCGTGGTGAGGCCGACCCGCCGAACGAAGTCGTTGGCGGGATCGCCTCCGGACGGCTGCGCCCAGAACGGCAGCCAGTCCGCGCCGTCGGTGTCCATCCCGACGTAGTCGCCGGGGAACCAGCCGCGGGCGAACGGCATCTGGCGGATGTTGTACGAGGTATCCGTCTGCTTCACCTCGGCGCCCCAGTTGGCCGGATCGGTGCAGGCGGTCGGCGTGGTCGGGGTCGGGTGGCAATGGATGAGGAACTCGTCCGTGGCCAGCACGCGATTCATGGGGTCGAGGATGTCCTCATTCGCCCGGAAGTCCGAGTAGCGGACCCCGATCGTGCCGTCCTCCAGCACGCTCGCCACCGGGTTGAACGCCTGCTGGTTTCCCAGCGAGATGTTGGTCGGCGTCTTGTTGATCTTGATGGTCGGCGACCAGGTGAGCCCGCCGTCGAGCGACTGGGTGAAGGCGATGCTGCTGCGCACGCCCCCGAAGCGCATGTCCTGGAAGACCAGGTAGATCGCGCCCGTGTTCGGGTCCACGGTGCCCTGCGGCACGATGTCGCCGGTTCGAACCAGCCGGCTGGTCGTGTTCGGATCATCCGGATCGACCACCAGCCCCTGGAAGGTGTTGTGGCGGTCGACGACCGTCGCCCTGCGATCCCAGGTGGCGCCGTGGTCGGTGGAGCGGATTACCGCGATGCTGAAGCCGCGACCAGGCGGCCGGTTGGCGTTCTGAATCAGGTCGAAGAAGTTCACCAGCTCGCCGTCGAACCGCTCGTTGTCGGGCAGGACCAGGATCTGGTTGGCGATCGTCTGGTTGTTCGTGCCCGGCTCGAAGATCTGCCGCGCCGGCTCCCAGCTTGTGCCGCCGTTGGTGGTGCGCGAGAACCAGGTCGGCCCGCGGCTGGCGACCGCGTTCTCGAAGGCGATCGTCGGAGCGATCTCGGCGGGCGGGGCGAGGCGGTCCCAGACCGCGTAGACGAAGCTCGAGTCATTCGGGTCCGCGGTGAGGGCGTTTTTGTCGTTGAGCACGTTCGGGTTGGTGTCACGGATCAGAGTGATCGGGTCGCTCCACATCCTCCCGCCGTCGGTCGAGCGCATCACCAGCATCGAGTTCGGGTGGATGCCGATCCCGCCCGGGTTGGTATCGACCGAGAGGCTCATCAGATAGGCGGTCCCGTTCGGGGAGAAGTCGACCCAAGGGTCGGAGGCCCGCTCATATAGGCCGCCGTTGGCCGGGCTGCCCCCCGTGCAGAAGGAGGACTTCGTGGTCGCGTTCGGGATCCAGGTGAGCCCGCCGTCGTCACTCGACGCCGTTACCAGGCCCTCGCTGCCGCCGTTGTTCCAGCGGTCCTGCTGCCAGGCGGCGATCAGGTTGTCCCCGACGATCCCGTCGTGGTCGGGCCCATCGGTGGGATTGACAACCATCCAGGGCTCGACCTCGCTGTTCGGGAAGTTGGTCCCCGACGTGGCCTGATCCCCATCGCAGCGGACAATCGGGCTCGCCCCCGAGGCGAGCACCGCCGCACCCTCGTTCGCAGCGGGCAAGGCTCCCGCCTGCGGCGCGAAAGCGGCCAACGCAAGTCCTCCGGCCGCGAGTGACAGGAAGACTCTCGCCCGCTGCATGTCCTCTTCCTCCTTGATTCGAACCCGGCAGCGACTCCGCCGATTAGCCCGTACCCGCGGAGCGAAATCCGAAACGAGCTGTCTCAGCCGAGCGGGCGGTCGGTGCTGACCCCGTAGAGCCCGCCGATCACGAGCGCCCCAGGCGGTACCTCGGCAGCCGGCAGCACGACGCAGTCGCGGAGCATCGCGCCGGAGCCCAAGTGGCAGCCGTCACCGACGACCACGGGGCCATGCAGGTTCGCCCCGGACCCGACCTGGCAGCCCTCGCCGATCAGGACCGGCGCCTTCACCTTGATCGCGTCGAGGTCGGAGCCGTCGCCCGCGTAGATGCCGTCGGAGACCTGGCGGGACGGCGGCTCGATACCGACCGTCCCCCTCAGCGCATCCAGGTTCCCCTGGACGAACTCCCCGACCGAGCCGATGTCGTTCCAGTAGGCCTCGATCTCGTGCGAGTAGAAGGGGACGTCGCCGTCGAGAAGCGCCGGGAAGACGTCCATCGCCCAGTCCACGAATCCGGGCGGCTGGTCCTCATCCCCGGCCGGACTGCGGTGGTGGGGTGGCGGGAAGTGGTCGAAGATCTCCCTCCGGAACATGTAGATGCCGCAGTTGGCGAGGTTCGAGAGGGCTTCCGCCGGATTGGGCTTCTCCTGGAAGCCCTGGATTCGGCCCTCATCGTCGGCGATCGCCACACCGAACTGCGTCGTGTCGTCGACGCGTTTGGTCGCCAGCGTGGCGATCGCCCCGCGACCCGTGTTGGCCTCGTGCGCCTCGCGCATCGCGCTCAGGTCGATGTCGGTCAAGGCGTCCCCCGAGATGATCAGGAAGGAATCCGTCGCCGAGAGGAAGTCCCGGACCTTGCCGACGCCCCCCGCCGTGCCGAGCGGCTCAGCCTCCTCGCTGTAGGTGATCTCGAGGCCGAACGCCGAGCCGTCGCCGAGCACCTCGCGGATCTGCCCGGGCAGATAGGAGAGGTTCGTTACCACCTCCCGGAAGCCGTTCTGGGCCAGCAGCTCGGCGATCCAGGCGACGATCGGCCGGTTCAGCACGGGCGCGACCGGCTTCGGCATCACGTAGGTGAGCGGCCGCAGCCGCGTGCCGAGCCCCGCCGCCAAGATCATCGCCCTCATCGGGACGAAGGCTTTCAGATCGGCCGCTTCACATTACGGCGACTGCTCCGCCTCGCGTCGGCCGCCGCTATCTACTTGCGCTTCTTGCAGCGCTTCTTCTTCGCCCCGGCGGCGCGCGAGGCGGGGGCGAGCCGCACAGGCCCGACTTTGAGTCGGCGCTTCTTGCACTTCTTCTTCTTGACCGAGGACGCGCACGCCGGGGCGGCGGAGGCGGCCGAGCCGACAATCCGCACCACGGCGCCGGAGCCGGCGGCGAGGTAGAGGTCGCAGTTCGCATCCTCGCCAAAGGAGTATGGGTTCGACGGCAAGCTCAGCCCTTCGGAGCGATCGTCGCTCGCAAGCGGCGTCGTCAGGTTCAGCGAGCGAAGCTCCGGGTGGCAGAGGTCCGTGTACAGGTAACGGCCCGCCAGCTCGGGAGCGCGGCTACCGCGGTAGAGGTAGCCGCCGATCACTGCGTTGCACGGATCGCTGTCGGCGTAGGCGAAGACTGGCGCCCTTGCGCCCGGGCAGCTGCCCGAGAAGCCCTCACAGCCGGGCCAGCCGAAGTTCGCGCCTCCGGCCAGACCCGTGGCGGTCGGGGCGAAGTCGATCTCCTCGAAGGAGCTCGCTCCGACGTCGCCTATCACCAGATCCCCGGTGAGATGGTCGAAGGAGAACCTGAAGGGATTACGTAGACCGAGGCTCCAGACCTGCGGCGCGCCAGCCGCATGCGGATCGATCCGCAGAATCTTGCCGTTCAGATTGGCCGGGTTCTGCGCGTTGGAGCCGTTGGCTGCGTCACCGACCGAGATGTAGAGCCGACCGTCCTTGCCGAATTGGAGTTGACCGCCATTGTGATTGCTCGCGCTGGTTCCACGATTGACGGTCAGAACCCGCCGCCGTGAACCGGGATCAGCGACATTCGGGTTGGGGCTGACCCTGAACTCGTCGACGTGGATGTCCCCGAGGGGCGCCCCTGCCGTCCCGTTGTCGTTGAAGAAGACATAGAAGAGGCCGTTGGCGGCGTAGTTCGGGTCGAAGGCCATCGAGAGAAGGCCCCGCTCCCCGTTCGTATCGACCATCGTGTGGATGTCGAGGAACTGGCTCTTCGTGCCGTCGTGGAACACCTGGATCGTCCCGGCCCGCTCGACCACGAACAGCCGCGGATCGCCCGGCGGCGAGGTGACGTAGATCGGGTCGTCGAAGCTGCCGATCGGCTGGATGTCGACCGCTCCGGCTCGCGGCGCGAAGGCAAGCACCCCCACCAGGCAGACAGCGGGCAGGACGATCCGCATCCGCGCACTCATCCCGGCCCCATGATCGCCCATTGGCCCGGGTCCGCTCGCCCTGAACGGATCTAGTAGCGGTAGTGGTCGCTCTTGTAGGGACCCTCGATCGGGACGCCGATGTAGGCGGCCTGCTCGGGCTCGAGCTCGGTGAGCTCGACTCCGAGCGCATCGAGGTGCAGGCGGGCGACCTTCTCGTCCAGGTGCTTGGGCAGCACGTGGACCTCCTTGCCGTAGGCCTCCGCCTTCCCGAACAGCTCGATCTGGGCGATCACCTGGTTGGTGAAGGAGTTCGACATCACGAAGCTCGGATGGCCGGTCGCGTTGCCGAGGTTGAGCAGCCGTCCCTCCGAGAGCACGATGATCGAGTGGCCGTCGGGGAAGCGCCACTCGTCGACCTGCGGCTTGATGTTGATCCGCTCGATGCCGCCTGTGCGCTCGAGGCCAGCCATGTCGATCTCGTTGTCGAAGTGGCCGATGTTCCCGACGATCGCCTGGTGCTTCATCCGGGCCATGTGGTCGACCGTGATCACGTTCTTGTTGCCGGTCGCGGTGATGAAGATGTCGGCGTCCGAGATCACGCTGTCGAGCTTCTTCACCTGGAGGCCGTGCATCGCCGCCTGCAGCGCGCAGATCGGGTCGATCTCGGTCACCACGACCTTCGCTCCCTGGCCGCGCAGCGACTCGGCGCACCCCTTGCCGACGTCGCCGTACCCGCAGATCACCGCGGTCTTGCCGGCGATCATCACGTCGGTGGCGCGGTTGATGCCGTCGATCAGCGAGTGGCGGCAACCGTAGATGTTGTCGAACTTCGATTTCGTCACCGAGTCATTGACGTTGATCGCCGGGAAGAGCAGCGTGCCCTTCGCCTGCCGCTCGTAGAGCCGGATGACGCCAGTGGTGGTCTCCTCGGTGACGCCCTTGATGCCGGCGGCCACCTGTGTGAACCGCTGGGGCTCGGCCGCCAGGGTCTCGCGCAGCAGCTCGAGAATCACCTTCTGCTCCTCCGAGCTCGCGGTCTCCGGTCCCGGGACGGCGCCGGCGGCCTCGTACTCGGCTCCCAGGTGGACGAGCAGGGTGGCGTCACCGCCATCGTCGAGCAGCATGTTGGGCCCGGCCTCGCCGCTGGGACCCGGCTCGGGCCACCTCAGCGCCTGGGTCGTGCACCACCAGTACTCCTCGAGCGTCTCGCCCTTCCAGGCGAACACCGCGATGCCCTTCGGGTGATCGGGGGTGCCGTCGGGGCCGACCGCCACCGCCGCAGCGGCGTGATCCTGGGTCGAGAAGATGTTGCAGCTCGCCCACCGCGCTTCGGCGCCGAGCGCGACGAGAGTTTCGATCAGCACCGCGGTCTGCACCGTCATGTGGAGCGATCCCGTGATCCGGGCGCCCTTGAGCGGCTTCGAGTCAGCGAACTCCGCGCGCGTCGCCATCAGGCCCGGCATCTCGTGCTCGGCGAGGCGGATCTCCTTGCGGCCGAATTCGGCCAGCGAGAGGTCGGCGACCTTGAAGTCGAGGCCGGTGGTCGTCGGGGCGCGAGTGGTCGTGCTCATGCGGGTCCGGTTCTCCTCTTCCGTGGACGAGGGCACAGGCTACCGTGGCCCGATGGCCGATTCGCTGCGCGTGAACGACGACCTCGAGATCCCGCTCGCCGAGATCGAGCTGCGCCCGAGCCGCTCCTCGGGCCCTGGAGGGCAGCACGCAAACGTGACCGCGTCGCGGATCGAGGCCTCCTTCGATGTCGAGAAGTCCCGCGCGCTGAGCGAGGAGCAGCGGGCGCTTCTCCTTCGCAAGCTCGGCGCCCGCGTGACGGCCGTGGCTCAGGATGCCCGCAGCCAGGCGCGCAACCGCGAGGTCGCGCTCGACCGCCTGCGCGGGAAGCTCGCCGCCGGGCTACGCCGCCCGAAGCCGCGCCGCGCAACCAAGCCCTCGCGGGCTGCGCGCGAGCGGCGCCTGGAGGAGAAGCGCCGTATCTCGCAGCGCAAGCGTGACCGCCGTCCGCCGGTCGACCACTAGCTACCGACCGCCTAGCTCCGACTTGAAGCTCTCGATCGCCTCGACAGGCAGCGGATCGATGCCCCGGGCGTTGGCGAGCTCGATCGCCAGTAGGTCGCCCAGCATCACCGAGTGGAGGATCCGCTCGGTCCGGGCCTCCCCCTGGGCCTCGACCGTGATCACCGACGCGGCGTGAGGCGCCACCATCTTGGCAGTGAGCTCGAAGCGCTTGCGCTCGCGAGGGTGCTGATCGCGGTCCTCGAGGAAGATCGCCGCGAACCGGCCCTCGGCGCCCGTCCAGGCCTCGAGCTCGTTGTGGTCGGCCTCGGGCAGGACGGACGAGAAGGCGGGGCGCTTGGCGTTCTCGTTGATCTGCGTCTTCCAGCGGTAGGCGACGGGGGCGGTGAGGTCGCTGCCGCAGATCACCGGCGTCGAATCGCCGATCAGCGCGGCGATCTCGCTCGCCCGGGTCTCGGCGGCCGAGAAGCTGCTGCCGAGGTGCGACACGGCGGCGTCGATCTCGGTGTGGATCCGCGGTCCGGCGAGCGCCAGCGCCGCCAGCTCGGCCGCGACGCAGAACATGTAGCCGACGGCCGCCCGCGGCTGCAGCCCCGCCGGCAGTCCGATCACTTGGACGCCATCGCGCCGCGCTGCCTCGGCGAGCTCGCCGCCCGTGGTGGCGACCAGGCGCTGCGCGCCAAGCGCCTCCGCCGCGGCGTAGCAGGCGAGCGTCTCCTCCGTGTTCCCCGAGTAGCTCGAGCAGAGCACCGCCGAGCCGGCCGGTGCCCAGGGGGGCAGCTCGTAGCCGCGCACCGTGAACAGCGGCTTGGTCAGCCGATCCGAGAGTGCGGCCGTCGCCAGATCTCCGCCGATCGCCGATCCGCCCATACCGCAGACGAAGGCGGCGGGCGCCTCCATGGTCGGGGCGCGGGCGGATTCGATCCGCCAGAGGGCGTCGCGCAGGTGATCCGGCATCGCCCGAACGGCGTCGAGCATGCCGCCGCCCATCATGCCGGGACCCGCTCTCCTTCGCCGATCACCGCACCGTCGAGCTCCGCCCCGGCCTCGATCGTCACGCCGCCGCTCAGGATGCTGTTGGCCAGGCGGGCGCCCTCGCCGACCATGCAGCCGTCGAGCAGCACCGATCGCTCGATCACGGCACCGCCCGCAACCTCGCATTCCCGGCCGAGGACGCACGGCGGCTTGAGCTCCGCATCACGGGCGACCTCACTGCCGTCCCCCACCATGGTCGCGCCATCGAGGGCTGCGCCGACGACAGTCTCCACCCGCCCCTCGAGGATGTCCCAGTTCGCCTCCAGGAAGCGGTCGGGAGTCCCGATGTCGATCCAGTAGCCCTCCAGACGGATCCCGTAGAGGCCCTCGCCGATCAGTTTGGGAAACACCTCGCGCTCGATCGAGTGGGCGCGATCCGGAGGGATCCGATCGAGTACCGATCGCTCCAGCAGGTAGGCGCCGGCGTTGATCTCGTCGGTGTCGATCTGCTCCGGCGCGGGCTTCTCCAGAAACTCCGTGATCTCGCCCTCGTCGCGCCGGTGCACCAGGCCGTAGCCCGTCGGATCCGACACCGGGTAGAGCGCGATCGTCGCCTGCGCGCCGGTCCGATCGTGCTGGGCGATCAGCGTCGTCAGGTCGAGATCGCACAGGACATCGCCGTTCAGGACGAGGAAGCGGTCGCCCAGCATGTCCTCGGCGAACCGAATCGCGCCCGCGGTGCCGCGGGCGTCGGGCTCCTCCGCGTAGCGAATCTCCACCCCGGGCTCGAGCTCGGCCAGGGCCTCGCGCATCCCCTCCGCCAGGAAGCCACAGGAGACGATCACGTCGTCGACGCCGTGGCGGACCAGCCAGTCGATCACGTAGGCGACGTGGGGACGACCGGCCAGCGGCAGCACGGGCTTGGGGACGGTATAGGTGAGGGGGCGCAGGCGAGTGCCCTCGCCGCCGGCCAGGATGAGCGCCTGCATCAGCCGACTGCGGAGCGATCCGCGGCGCTGGGCCGGCCGATCGCCTCGTAGATGATTCCGGCGGCGCGAACCGCCTTCGGATCGAGGAAATTCCGGCCGTCGACGAGCAGCGGGTTCTCCATTCGCTTGGCGACCTCGGCCCAGTCGAGCGCGGCGAATTCGGGCCACTCCGTGACCAGGACCGCGCCATCCGCACCATCGAGGGCATCGAGGGCGGAGGGAGCCATCTCGACCGTCGGGAGCAGCGACCGCGCGCGCTCTTCGGCGATTGGGTCGTACGCGACGACGTTCGCCCCCTCCCCCTCCAGGCGAGCCGTCAACACCAGGCTTGCGGCCTCTCTCATGTCATCGGTATCCGGCTTGAAAGCGAGCCCGAGCACAGCGATGCGCTTGCCGGCGAGCGGACCGAGATGCTTCGCGAGTTTCCCGACGAGCCGCCGCTTTTGCAGCTCGTTCACCTCGATCACCGAGGTGAGCAGCTGGAAGTGGTAGCC
>JBKOYL010000084.1:0-10418 GCA_046725395.1 Actinomycetota bacterium
TTGCCGGCTCCGCCGCGGCCGCACCGTCCACCTCGACGGGCTCGTACGCCTCGACCATCTGCAGCAGCTGCAGCATCGTCTCGTTGTGCTGGTGCTCGTGCGCAAGCAGCATCTCGTAGACGAAGCCCTCGGCGAGAAGACGATCTCCCGGATCGAACTCGATCTCGTCCAGCACCTCGAGGGTGCGCTCGCGGACCTGCTCCATGTAGGGACGGACCTCGTCGG
This sequence comes from Actinomycetota bacterium, assembly GCA_046725395.1. GTDB lineage: Bacteria > Actinomycetota > Thermoleophilia > Solirubrobacterales > 70-9 > DASUPK01. The sequence goes on from JBKOYL010000084.1 coordinate 226, forward strand.
CCCGCAGGATCGGCAGCTCGCCGCGGACCTTGCGCGGCTGCTCGATCGCGTCGTAGAGCTGGCCCAAGTCGCCGCGGAGCGGCTCGCGACCGGCGATCCGCTGCACCAGCCAGAGCTCCTCGAAGTTGGCGATGTGCCCGAGGTCCCAGATCAAGGGGCTCAGGATCGGGTCGTAGACGCGGTTGAGCTGCTCGTCCGTGAGCGGCTCGATCAGCTTGAGGGTGTGGCGGCGTGCCTCCTCCAGACGCCTGGCCAGCTCGGCCTTGCGGTCGGAAGCGGGACGCGGCCCACCCTCCGTAATGGGTACTGCAGCCTCCGCGATCGCTCAAGACTACCGAGGCGGCTCCGCCGCTTCGGACCTTTTCCAGACGTCCACGCTAGGGTCCTGCGCCGATGAAGATCGAGGGGGCAAGCGCGCTCGTCGCCGGCGGGGCCTCGGGCCTCGGCGCGGCCACTGCTCGAGCGCTGCACGAGCGGGGCGCCTCGGTGGTCATCGCCGATCTGAACGCTGAAAAGGGCGAGGCGCTTGCGGCTGAGCTCGGCGAGAACGCCGCCTTCACGGAGGCGAACGTGACCGAGCCCGAGCCGGTGCAGGCGGCGGTTGATGCGGCCGCCGACGCTCCCGGCGGGCTGCGGATCTCCGTCTGCTGCGCCGGCATCGGCTGGGCGCAGCGCACCGCCTCCAAGCAGGGCCCCCACGATCTGGAGATCTTCCACAACGTGATCAAGGTGAACCTGATCGGGACGTTCAACGTGCTGCGGCTCGCCTGCGCGGCGATGTCCGAGAACGAGCCCGACGAGGGCGGCGAGCGCGGCGTCTGCATCAACACCGCCTCGATCGCCGCCTGGGACGGCCAGATCGGCCAGGTCGCCTACGCCGCCTCCAAGGGCGGGGTGGTCGGCCTCACCCTGCCGGCCGCCCGCGACATGGCGGGACGGGGCATCCGCGTGCTGACCATCGCGCCTGGCCTGTTCGACACGCCTCTGCTCGCCGCCCTGCCCGAGGAGCAGCGCGAGGCGCTCGGCGCCGGCATCCCTTTCCCCGCTCGCCTCGGCCGGCCCGAGGAATACGGCCATCTCGCCTGCGAGATCGTCGAGAACACGATGCTGAACGGCGAGGCGATCCGGCTGGACGGCGCGCTCAGGATGCCGCCGCGCTAGGTGCGACCCGTTTGGTTCTAGTCGGTGCCGCCGTACTCCGGATCGAAGTAGACGCGCTTGCGCCACGGCGGGTTGACGGCGAACGAGTAGCGGTCCCGTCCTCCCAGCGCCTCGAACGGGATCAGCACGAGGCGGCCGTCCTTCGTGCTCCGCGAGACGCTTCGCTGGACGCGCGCGGCCCCCGCGTGGCTCCCACCGGAGATGTAGTAGGTGTCCCCCTCGGGGCCCCAGCCGTTGAGCGGCGCCGGCACCCGCTCCAGGTGCCAGGAGCCGCCGCCGTCTCGGGAGAGGGTGTACGGAAGCAGCGACCGGTCGAGCTCGTAGCTGTAGCCGTGATGCGCCGTCGCCCGCGCGAAGCTCCCACCCGGCCCGATCCGGACCTGGTACCCCTCCCAGTCGTCGGGGTGGTACGTCGGGTGACCGAGCGCCCGGCTCACCCGACGGATCGGGCCCTTGAGCGGCGTCCTGCCCTCCGCGGTCGCGCTGCCGGGGTAATAGAGCCAGTACTGCAGGTAGAGATTCCCCGCCCGAGCTCCGGAGCAGTCGCCGCCCCACCCCGCCGTTTGCGCCGCATGGCCGGATCGACAGTCGATCACGTGCGTGAAGGCAGCGGCTCGCAGGCCCTCGTTCGAGTTCGAGACGACGCCGGCCTCGGGTCCCGCCGAGCATCGGTCGGACCGGCAGGCGCGAAAGTCGACCGGCAGGGCGGTCATCCCGTCCTCGTAGAGCAACGCCGGGGCGTGATCGCGCAGAAGCGCGGCGAGCTCAGCGCCGTTCGCCGCGCGCAACGCCGGTTCGTTCCTGCAGTCCTCGGTGAGCCGCACGGCGCAGACGATCCGCTCGGCGATCTCGTGGGCGACCGTCAGATTCAGCGCTCTCACACCGGTGAGCCACGCGAGCGCACCGAATGCCGCTGAGACCAGAGCGATCACCGCGATCCACTCCACGGTCGCCTGGCCGGATCCGTTTCGGCCACACGTGGTGATGCTGGCGAGCGCGAAGTGACTGGATGGGCGCAGTCTCCGGAGATACGGTCACCAGAGCGTGCCGAATGCCGTGGTAGGGTCGCGCGCGATGGAGGGAGCACCCGTATCCGGGGGCCGCGGCGCCAGGTTCTGGCTGACGGTGGTGCTGCTCGCGCTGGCGTTCGTCTTCGTGGCGGTCAACTTCCAGAAGGTGACGATCGACTTCATCGTCGGTGAGACCAAGGCGCCGCTGGTGGTCGCGCTGCTGATCTCGGGCGCCCTCGGCTTCGTCATCGGCCTGATCCTGCCGCGGTTCCGCGACCGCGGCTAGGGCTCGGCCGCGGGTAAAAGGCAAGGCATGCGATGGCTGGCGGTACCGCTGATCTGCGCGGCGCTCCTCGCCGGCTGCGGGGGCGACGGAGACGATCAGATGTCTGAACCGACCGCTCCGGCGACGACCAGGGTCACGACCCGCGCGGCACCCGCCGGACCGCTGGTCCGCATCTGCGACCGCGAGCTGGTGGCCGAGGTCTTCTCCGTGCTGCGCTCGAGCGACTTTCGAGGCCGCCCGGAGCTTCGCCCGCACCCGAGCGGGTCAGCCGGGCTCTCCGCGTGCAACCTGGGGCCGGTCGAGATCACCATGGACACCGCGGCGTCCGCGGTTCAGCGGTACCAGAACCGCGTCGTCGAGACCGCGCAGTTCTCGGAGAGCATTCCGAGCCGCGTGCCGCGAACGGTCCGAGGGGTCGGGGATCTCGACCTCGGCGCGGCGGGAGCCAACTGGATCCCCTTCCTCCACCAGCTCCTCTCGGCCCGTGGCAAGCGGGTGCTGATCGTCGACGTCAACGGCGGCGGCCTACGCGACGCCGAGCGGCTGGCGGCCGCCATCGCAATCTCGCGTGCCGTCTACAACCGGCTTGGAGTGGATCGGTCCGGCGAGGGCTAGAGCTAGAGCTCCTCGACCTGCGCCGCGATGTCGGACGCGGCGCCTTTGGCGTCCGAGAACAGCATCGAGGTGTTCTCCTTGTAGAAGAGGTCGTTGTCGATGCCGGCGAACCCGGGACTGAGGCTGCGCTTGATCACGATCACCTCGCGGGCCTGGTCGACCTCGATGATCGGCATGCCGGCGATCGGCGAATCCGGGTCGTCCTTGGCGGCCGGGTTGGTGACGTCGTTCGCCCCGATCACGACCGCGACGTCGGTGCGCGGCATCTCGGGGTTGATCTCGTCCATCTCCTTGAGCTGCTCGTAGGGGACGTCGGCCTCGGCGAGCAGCACGTTCATGTGGCCGGGCATCCGGCCGGCGACCGGGTGGATCGCGTAGCTCACGTCGACCCCGCGCTTCTCGAGCTCCGCGGCGAGCTCCTTGACCGCGTGCTGGGCCTGCGCGACTGCCATCCCGTAGCCGGGTACGAAGACCACCGAGTCGGCGTAGCCGAGCTTGATGGCGGCGTCCTCGGGGCCGATCGAGGTGACCGGGCGCTCCTCGCGCTCGCCCGCCGCCGCACTGACTGCGCCGAAGCCGGAGAAGAGCAGGTTGCCGATCGAGCGGTTCATCGCCCGGCTCATCTCGATCGTGAGGATGGTTCCCGAGGAGCCGACCAGCGTGCCGGCGACGATCAGGGCGACGTTGTCCAGCGCGAAACCCGCCGCGGCTGCGGCGAGGCCGGTGAAGGCATTGAGCAGCGAGATCACCACCGGCATGTCGGCGCCGCCGATCGGCAGGACGAAGAGGTTGCCGAGCACCGCCGCCCCGATCAGCACCGCGATGTAGAGGCCCTGCGAGGGCGAGTCGTGGTCGATGCCGAGGACGATGCAGCCGGTCAGGATCGCCGCCAGCAGCGCCCCGTTGACGATGTGCTGGCCCTGGAACTGAACGGGCCGGCTGGGCAGGATCGCCTGGAGCTTTCCGAACGCGATGTTCGATCCCCAGAACGAGACCGAGCCGATCACGGTGGAGAAGAGGATCGGTACGAAGACGTCGAGCGGGAGGCTCTCGCCGCCCGCGGTCGCGTGGCGGAACTCCGACCAGGAGATCAACGCCGCGGCGCCGCCGCCGACGCCGTTGTAGAGCGCCACCATCTGCGGCATCTGGGTCATCTGGACGCGGTACGAGGCGATCGTCCCCACCGCGGTCCCGATCAGGATCCCGATCACGATCAGGACGCCGTTGCCGACGACGTCGAGGGCCAGCGTGATCGCGATCGCGATCAGCATCCCCGCCGCCGCGATCATGTTGCCGCGGCGCGCGGTGCGCGGGTGCGTCCCCTGCCTGATCCCGAGGATGAACAGCGAGAAGGCCGCGATGTAGCAGACGGTGACGAAGTCGCTGCCGGGCGAGAGCGCGCCCAGCGGTATCACTGGCCGGCCTCCGAAGGGGAGACGGTCTCAGCCTCCTGCTCCGCCTTGGGCTTGCGGTCGCGGCCGCGGAACATGCCGAGCATCCGGTCGGTGACCAGGAAGCCGCCGACGATGTTGATCGTCCCGAAGGCGATCGCGATCGTGCCGATCAGCTTCTCGAGCGAGTCGTCCGCGGTGCCGATCACGATCAGTCCGCCGAGCATGACGATGCCGTGGATCGCGTTGGTCTGCGACATCAGCGGCGTGTGCAGGGTGGTCGGCACCTTCGAGATCACCTCGAAGCCCACGAAGGCGGCGAGCACGAAGATCGTGATCTCGGTGATCAGGCTCATGCTGTGGCCGCCTCCTTGGCTCGCTCGTTGACGATCTCGCCGTCCTTGGTGAGGCAGGCGCCGGCGATGATCTCGTCCTCCATGTCGATCGCGAGGCTCCCCGCCTCGTCGATCATCAGCTCGATGAGGTTCTGCAGGTTCTTGGCGTAGAGGGCCGAGGCGTTGCCGGCCATCTGGCTCGGCAGGTTGGCCGGGCCGATGATCTTCACCCCGTCGACCTCGACTGTCTCACCGGGCACAGACCCCTCGACGTTTCCGCCGCTCTCCGCGGCGAGGTCGATGATCACCGAGCCCGGCTTCATTGAGCGCACCGCTTCGGCGGTGATCAGCAGCGGCGCCGGGCGGCCCGGGATCTGGGCGGTGGTGATGATCACATCCTGGCGCTTCGCGGCGTCGGCGAGCTCGCCACGCAGCCGCTCGTTCTCCTCCTCCGTGAGCGGGCGCGCGTAGCCGCCCTCCCCCTCGGCGTCCTTCACCGCCTCGACCTCCAGGAAGCGCCCGCCGAGCGATTGAATCTGCTCCTTGACCACGGAGCGGACGTCGAAACCCGTGACCACGCCGCCGAGGCGCTTCGCCGTGGCAATCGCCTGCAGGCCTGCGACCCCGGCACCCAGGACGAGGACCCTGGCCGGCGGGATCGTCCCCGCCGCCGTGGTCATCATCGGGAAGAGCTTGCCCGACTCCCGCGCGGCGATCAGCACCGACATGTAGCCGCCCAGGTTGGCCTGCGAGGAGAGGGCGTCCATCGACTGGGCGCGGGTGATGCGCGGGATCGACTCCATCGCGAAGCTGGTCACCCCGTGCTCGGCGAGCGAGCGGGCGAGCTCGGCGTTGGTGAGCGGCTGGAGGAAGCCGATCAGCACCTGTCCCTGCTGGAGGCGCCCGACCTCCTCATCCGTCGGCGGGTTGACCTTGAGCACGATCTCGGCGCTCCAGGGGTCCTCGCCGACCTTCGCTCCGGCCTCCGTGTACTCGCCGTCACTGTGCTCGGCGCCCTCACCAGCGCCGGGCTCCACCAGAACCTCGATCTCCTTGGCGGTCAGCGCCTTGACCACGTCCGGAACCAGCGCCACGCGACGCTCTCCCCGGGCGGTTTCCTTTGGGACTCCGATCTTCATCCGGACGATTAACCCCCCTGCGGCGGGGATTGGCCGCGGGAATCTAGCCTGTTTCGGGATCGGACCACTCCGGCAGCGAGGCGGCCGCGAGGGCCTCGTCGCGGGTGGCGTAGAAGCCGACCTGGGCGACCTTGCCCGCCTGCACGCGGTAGAGATAGGAGTTCTCCTGCTCGACCTCCACCCCGCTCAACCGACCCTTGCCGCGGTGCCGCGCGACCAGAAGGACCACTCCGTCCTCGAGCTCGCGAGCCTCGGTGATCTCGAATCGATAGTCGGGTGCGAATGCACGGAACCAGTCGCCAAACCACTCCCCGACCGCCTGCTTCCCCTCATAGATGCCCGCCTTGGGGCCGCTCTCCTCGGAGGCGAACAGCGTCACGTCCTCGGCGTAGCGGTCCATCGCCCGCTCGAAGTCGCGCTGGTTCACGGCGGCGAACTGATCGAGGACCACGCCGACGTCCGCTTGCGACACGGGGCGAAGCTAGGCGGGTGAGCCCGCCCCCACCATCTCGGAGAGCTTCTCGAGACAGCGGACGTTCTGCTCGAAATCGCCGTGCATCGGCGAGACGATCATTCGGTCGACCCCCGCATCCGCGAAGCGCTTGATCCGCTCCGCCACCTGCCCCTCGGTGCCGATCATCGCGGTCGCGTCGACCAGCTCGTCGGGGATCGCGTTGTACGCCTCTTCGCGCTTGCCGTCCAGGTAAAGCGACTGAACCTCGTCGGCGACCTCCGCGAAGCCGAAGCGGCGCGTGAGATCGGCATAGAAGTTGGTCTTCTTCGAGCCCATCCCGCCGAGATAGAGCAGCAGGCCGGCCCTGACGAGGCCTCGCGCGGCGTCGAGGTCACCGTCGATCGCGACCTGCACCGAGGGCGAGACCTGGAACTCCTCGCGCGAGCGGCTGGCCTTGGCCAGCCCGGCTTCGATGTGCTCGCCCCAGGCTTCCTCCCACGCCTCGACCGAGAAGAAGATCGGGATCCAGCCGTCGGCGATCTCGGCGGCCAGCTCGACCGACTTGCGGCCGATCGCGCCGAGGTAGACCGGGATCTCGTTGCGGACGGGATGGACGTTCAGCTTCAGGGCCTTGCCTTGGCCGGTGACGCCCTCCCCCTCCGTCAACGGCAGCTTGAAGTGCTTGCCCTCGTATTCCAGACGGCCCTCGCGCGCCACGATCTGCTTGACGATCTCGACGTACTCGCGGGTACGCCCCCAGGGCTTCTCGTATGGGACGCCGTACCAACCCTCGGAGACCTGCGGCCCGGAGGGCCCGAAGCCGAAGATGAAGCGGCCGCCGGAGAGGGCGTCGACCGTCACGCCGGCCATCGCCGCAGCCGCCGGCTGGCGCGCCGGCACCTGCAGGATCGCCGCCCCGAGCTGGATCGTCTCGGTCTTCGCCGCCAGGTACGCGAGCACGCTGACGGCGTCGGAGCCGTAGGACTCGGCGGCCCACACCGAGTCGAAGCCGAAGCGCTCCGACGCGGTCACGATCTCGGTCGCCTCGTCGCCTTGTGGGCCGATGCCCCAGTAGCCGAGGTTCAGTCCAAGCTTCAAGCCCATGCGCCGCGAACCCTACTAGCTTGCGAAAAGCTTGCGCTAGGATGGAGGCATGAGCGCGGTCCTCACGCTAACCCTGCTCGACCCGATCGCCGAGACCTTCGAGCTGACCGAGACCGATCTCGGGCGGCTGTTCGGTGTCAGCCGCCAGGCGGTAGGGCAGTGGCGCGAGCGAGGCATCCCCTCCAACCGCATGGCGAAGGCAGCCACGGTCGCGGCGATCGGCGACCTGCTGCGTCACCGGCTCAAGCCGGAGCGCATCCCCGGTATCGCCCGCCGGCCGGCCGAGGCATATGACGGGCTGTCGATGCTGGAGATGATCGAGAGGGATCGCCAGGACGAGCTGCAGGCTGAGATCCGCCGCTCGTTCGACTGGGAATCGACCGTCTAGGTAATGCGAGGGTGCGCGATAGCGCAGATGCGAGGGCGCGCGTAAGCGCGACCCGTTTGATGAAGTGAGAACGATCCGGCGGGGCGGGCCGTACTTCCGCATCGCGGATCCCCGCTGGGACGACCCGCTCGACGGTCGCTACGCCGCCGAGCGCGGCGGGCGCTGGAACCCGCCGGAGTCGTTCCCGATCGTCTACCTCTGCCGGTCGATCGAGGTCGCCAGAGCCAACGTCTACCGGCGCCTGCGCGGACAGCCCTATGGGCCCGAGGACCTGCAGCCTGAGGCCGGGCCGATCCTGGTCCGGACGAGGGTTCCCGAGGACCGCTACCTCAACGTCGTCACCGATGCTGGCTGCCGCGACGCCGGCCTGCCCAAGACCTATCCCCGGGACAGCCGGCGCCGGCTCGTCCCGCACAGCCGCTGCCAGCCGATCGGACTGCGGGCCTGGGAGTCCGGGTTGCCGGGAATCGCCGCACGGAGCGCCGCGGCGAGCCAGGGCGAAGAGCTCGCCTACTTCGGGCGCCGCAAGCTCCGTCGCGGCAGGGTCGACTCGTTCGACGATTGGTTCTGGGGCGACGCCGAAGCTCGACCTTCACGCGCTGCCGCTTCGCTAACAATGCGGCGATGAGCGACCAGCGTCACCCCGGCGGCCTCTCGAGCAAGGAAGCCGCGAAGCGCCTGCGCAAGCTCGGGCCGGTGGAGGACCGCAGCAGCCGCTCCGTGGCGAGCATCGTCGCCGGCAACGTCTTCACCTTCTTCAACCTGATCATCGGCGTCTTCTTCGTGTTGGTCCTGTCCCTGGGCCTGTTCGCCGACGCGCTGTTCGGCTTCATCGCCGTGATCAACAGCTACATCGGGATCCGCCAGGAGATGAAGGCGAAGGAGACGCTCGACAACCTCGCCCTGCTGGTGGCGCCCAGAGCCAAGGTGGTCCGCGACGGCGAGCTGGTTGAGCTGCGCGCCGACGAGGTCGTCCCCGGCGACTGGATCCGCGTGGAGCCCGGCGACCAGTTGGTCGCCGACGGCGAGGTGACCGAGAGCCGTGGGCTGACCCTCGACGAGTCGATGCTCACCGGCGAGGTCGACGGCGTCCGCAAGCGGGTGGGGCAGCGGGCTCTCTCGGGAGCCTTCTGCATCACAGGCTCGGGCTACTACGAGGTGGACGCCGTTCGGGGGGACAGCTACGCGGAGCAGGTCGCGGGTGAGGCTCGCGCCTTCCGCCATCCCCCCTCCCCGCTCCAGGACGAGGTCAATCTGGTCCTGAAGGCAAGCACCTGGCTGATGATCCCGCTCGCCGTCGTCCTGATCTTCGCGCTGCAGGCACGGAGCACCCCGCTCCACGACGCCGCGCAGACCGCCACCGCCGGGCTGATCACGCTGATACCCGAGGGGCTCGTCCTGCTGATGAGCGTCACCCTCGCCGTGGCGGCGATCCGGCTGGCCCGGCTCGACACGTTGGTTCAGCAGATGAGCGCCTCGGAGTCGCTCGCCGCGGTCGACACGATCTGCGTCGACAAGACCGGCACGCTTACCACCGGCGAGCTCGAGCTGATCTCAGTGGACGTCGCCGATCCGTCCGAGGCGAGCATGGCCCAGCAGGCCCTGGCCCGCTTCGCCGCCAGCTCCGGCGAGCGCAACCGAACCCTGGAGGCGGTCGCGGAGAGCTACCCCGCCACAGGAGAGCGCGTTCGGGCGGAGGTGCCGTTCTCCTCGGAGTGGAAGTGGAGCGGCCTCACCCTTGGCCGGGGCGAGACCTATGTCCTGGGCGCGCCCGACGTGCTGATGGCCCGTGGCTCGCTTTCGCTGCCTGTTCCGCTCCAGCACAGCCTCGAGCAGAACACCAAGGCCGGCCGGCGGGTCGTCGCCTTCGGGCGCGCCTCCGGCGGCCTGCCTGACAACCCCTATTCGGACCCGCCCCCGGCAGTGACCCCGCTCGCCCTGATCGTGCTCGAGGAGACCTTGCGACCGGACGCACAGGAGACGATCCGCTACATGCGCGAGCAGGAGATGGACCTCAAGCTGATCTCCGGAGACGCCCCGCAGACGGTAACGGCGGTCGCCTCCGCCGTCGGCGTTCCGCCCGGCGCCGGTGTCGTCACGGGCGATGAGCTGCCCGAGGAGCGCCAGGCCCTCGGCCGGATCGCCGAGGAGAACACGATCTTCTGCCGAATCCGGCCGGAGCAGAAGAAGGCCCTGGTCTCGGCGCTGGCCGACCGCGGCCGCTACGTGGCGATGATCGGCGACGGCGTCAACGACGTGCCGGCGCTGAAGCGGGCTCGGATGGCGGTGGCGATGGGGTCGGGCAGCCAG
>JBKOYL010000066.1:0-10675 GCA_046725395.1 Actinomycetota bacterium
CTGGGAGGCGACGTGGGCGTCTGGTTCGGCGACCTCGAGAACGGCACGAGCGAGGGACAGCGTCGCGTGCTCGCGCTCGGGGCACCGACGTGGCTCTCCCACGCGCCTGGGCCGGAGATCCCGGTACATCGCCCGCAGGCCATGCACAATGCGTCGACTTGATCTCAACTCGAACCGTCGCAGCTCCCGGCCGGTCGTGTTCGAGACCGCAGTCGCGCCTGTTCTTCACGAGTCTCGTGCCTCCGTGGGCAGTGGCTCCAGGCTGCTGCGAATCCTGGGAGCACGACGCGAGGTAGCGCTAACGCTGCTTCCGCAGGCCTCGGCTGCTGCGACAACCGTTCAACCATGATTGGATCTGACGGGTCGCGTGCTGAGTCAGCCTTCTGGGGGCGAAAAGTTGACGGAAAAGTTTGACGCGCCGCGCCCGCGACGTTCTGTGGCGCTTTCAAGAGAGGCTGTCCAGCAGAATCCCGCGGTCGGTCTTCGCGTTGCGTCACCGCAATGACCTGAAGGCGGCCCGCATCTCCTCGACGAAGAGCTGTGGCTCCTCCCACGCGGCGAAATGACCGCCCTTCTCGGCCTCGTTGAAGTAAGTGAGGTTGGGATAGACCTTCTCGGCCCAACGACGAGGAGCCTGGAAGATCTCGCCGGGGAAGACCGTGTAGGCCACCGGGAGCGACAGATCCGGCGGCTTCTGTCCGGACGCGGCTGCTTGGATAACTTGCCTCGTCTCCCAGTAGAACCGGGCCGAGGAGGTTGCTGTGTTCGTCACCCAGTACAGCGTCAGGTTGTCGACGATGCTCTCCCGGGTCAGGCCTCCGGAGGGCTTTCCATCGAGGAAGGCGCGCGCGATCTTCTGGTAGCTATCGGGGTCATGGTCGAACATCCAGGCCGCCATCCCCAGGGGTGTATCCATCAGGGCGTACCCGATCGTCTGCGAGTGCTCGAGCATCTCGATGAGGTAGCCCCGCATGAACAAGGCTGCCACCTTCTCCAACGCTCGTGTTCCTTGTCGGCGCGCGAAGCTACGACGGCGAACGCGACCCGCTTGAAGAGCCCCTCTGCGATGTCGCCGCCGAAGATGGCCGCGAGCACCTCGGTCGGGAACACGCTGAGGATGTTGAGGTGGACCCCGAGCAGCCCGCTCGGCGCCTGACGCGCGATCGCGTCGGTGACGAAGGCTCCTGCGTCTCCGCCCTGGGCGACGTACCGGGCGTAGCCCAATCGGTTCATCAGCTCGGCCCACGCCTGGGCAATCCGACCTGCGTTCCAGCCGACCTCTGTGGGTTCCCCAGAGAAGCCGTAGCCAGGCAGGGACGGGATGACGACGTCGAACGCGTCCTCCTCGCGGCCGCCGAACGCCGTCGGGTCCGTGAGCGGGCCGATGACCTCGAGCATCTCGATGACGGAGCCGGGCCACCCGTGAGTAATTATCAACGGCAACGCGTTCTCGTGACGAGACCTGACGTGGATGAAGTGGATATCGATGCCGTCAATCTCCGTCATGAACTGCGGGAGGGTGTTGAGCCTCGACGCGAGTCTCTCAAAGTCGTACTCAGTGCTCCAATAGCGCGCGAGTTTCTGAAGGAGCGCGAGCTGCACGCCCTGCGAGGCATCTCCCACGAGCTCCTTGGTCGGCCATCGCGTCGCTTCGATACGCCGGCGGAGATCATCGATCGCCTTCGGCGGGACACCGACGTTGAACGGCCGGACACTCGTGTCGTGGGTGACCGTGACGTCATCTATCGAAGTCGTCTTCTCCCGCATCGTTCCTCCTCTCGGCCCGCCTCTCGGCCCGCCTCGCGAACGCAACGTCGTCCTATCCGGCGAGCCAGTAAGAGCGGTGGTGCCTCACCCTTACCCCTGGCCGCGCTGACACGTACGCGCCCGCGGTCCCGCGACGGCATCAGGGTTTTGTTCTTGTCTTCCTCGTTGAACCCCCGTCGAAGTCCCCCCCTTCGATGACCGCGTGTGGACGCGGGATTCTGGTGTGTCGTGAACCTGTCGATGAACCCTGCGGCACGGGGCTTTCAGGGGTGGGCAGGGCCGGTGAACGATGAGCTTTGCGAGGCCCCCTTTCATAGGACTTGACGAACGTTCGTTGCGGCTGAACCGCTCTGTCGACACGTGCCGGCGGCTCGCCAAAGTCTGGTTCGTGGCGGTCGGCGTTCGCATCCGGCTATTTGGACAGTCCAGTGGCCAGTGGCGCCCGGCAGCACGCTCGACTGGCGCACGGCTACGGCGATCCGGTGGCGGCTGAGTCGGGGCAGCGCCGGCGCAGCTGGCTGCGCGAGCTGTGCCAGATTGGTGAAGTCCCGACACTTGGAATCCGCTGGCGCCGCCGGTGCGACCTTTCGTACACGACCTGTGTGTGGGCACCCAGGCGGTTGGGCCAAGGGGTCGCGCCAGGGGACTCCCTGGTCGATACGTCGTGAGCCTGCTCCGGGAGAGGCCATACCCGCGCGAGGCAGGTATAGGGTTGCCCGGTAAGGCACCCTGAACCGAGGTGGGAGGCAGGCACCGATGAAACTCCTCGGGCGCCATGCCGAGTGTGAGACGCTCGACCGGCTGTTAACCGACGCGCTCAGGGGTCGGAGCCGGGTTGCCGTGCTGCGCGGCGAGGCCGGGGTGGGCAAGAGCGCCCTGCTGGCCTACGTGTCTGATCGCGCTCACAGGTCGCATGTCGCCAAGGCGGCGGGCGTCGAGTCGGAAATGGAACTGGCTTACAGCGGCCTGCACCAACTTTGCGCGCCCATGCTGGGTCGCCTCGATCGGCTTCCCCTCCCACAGCGCAACGCGCTCGCCACGGTCTTCGGACTGAGCGCGGGCCCAGCGCCAGACCAGTTCCTGGTCGGGCTGGCGACGCTGACGTTGTTCGCAGAGGTCGCCGAGGAGCGACCGCTCGTCTGCCTCATCGAGGACGCCCAATGGCTAGACCAGGTGTCCGCGCACATCCTCGGTTTCGTCGCTCGCCGCCTTCTCGCTGAGAGGGTCGCGATCTTATGCGCTGCGCGCACGGGGACAGGTGAGGACGTTCTCGCCGGGCTCCCGGAGTTGTCCATTCACGGACTCGCCGAGAACGACGCACGGGCGCTGCTGCTGGAAAACCTGTACGGGCCGCTCGATGGTGCGGTCATCGATCAGATCATCAAGGAGAGCCACGGCAACCCGCTCGCGCTCCTCGAGCTGCCGCGCACGTGGAACACCCCGGATCTAGCCGGCGGGTTCGGGCTGCCTGGCAGCCGGCCGGTAGCCGGGAGGATCGAACAGAGCTACGCCCGGCGGCTGCGCCTGCTCCAGCCCGAGACGCAGCTCCTCGTCCTCACTGCGGCCGCGGAGCCGCTCGGAGATCCCGTCCTGCTCCAAGGTGCCGTCCAAGCCCTCGGCATCGATATGTCTGCAGCCGACGCAGCAGCCGACGCCGGGCTGCTGACGGTTGGTGGTCGCGTCGAGTTCGCCCACCCTCTCGTCCGCTCCGCTGCCTATCGCGCTGCCGCTGCCGCCGATCGCCATAGGGTCCATCGTGCCCTCGCCGAGGTCACGGACGCAGAGAACGACCCGGATCGGCGAGCGTGGCACCGCGCTCAAGCGACGCCGGCGCCCGACGAAATCGTCGCCGCTGAGCTCGAGCTCTCGGCTGGCCGCGCGCAGGCTCGCGGCGGCTTCGCTGCGGCGGCCGCGTTCCTGCAACGCGCCGTCGCTCTGACGGTCGACCCGGTGCGTCGGGCAGAGCGCGCGCTGGCCGCGGCGCAGGCGAGCCTGCAATGCGGTGCGTTCGATGCGGCTCTCGGGCTCCTCACGACGGCGGAAGCCGGGCCGCTCGGCGAATTCCAGCGCGCCCGAGTGGACCTGGTGCGGGCACATGTCGCCTTCGCCAGGGGACTCGGCCGCGATGCTCCGCCGCTGATGCTGAAAGCCGCGAGGCGGCTCGAACCGTTCGACTTGGAGTTCGCGCGCGAGACCTATCTGATCGCCTGGGTCGCGGCGGTCTTCGCCGGACGCCTCGCTGGAGCGGACGACCTCGTGGAGATCTGCCGGGGCGCCCGGAACCTCCCTCCGTCAGCCGCCGGTCCAGGGCCCCTCGACTTGCTGCTCGATGGCCTCGCTGTGCTGATGACCGACGGGCGCGGCGCCGCGGCACCGACCTTGCAACGCGCAACAAAGGCGCTCACCAGCATTCCCGTGGAGAACGTCCTGCGCTGGGGCTGGGCGGCCGCGGCGGCCAGCGACGCGGTTTGGGACTATGAGGGCACGCGCGCGATCGCTGAAAGACATGCCCAACTCGTCCGCGACGTCGGGGCGCTCGCGCAGTTGCCATTTCCCCTGCTCGCCCTGAGTAACGTGGCGATCTGGAGCGGGGACTTCGCGGGTGCCGCGTCGCTCATTGCGGAGGCTAAGGGCGTCACGACGGCGACCGGCAGCCGCTTAGCGCCTTACCCCAAGGTCAGACTCCTGGCCCTGCAGGGAGAGGAAGTGGAGGCCTCCGCGTTGATCGCTGCCATGACTGAGCAAGCCACGAACGAGGGCCAGGGGCTGGCTGCTACGGACGCGCACTGGGCGGCCGCAGTGCTTTACAACGGCCGCGCCCTCTACGAGGAAGCTGCCGCGGCGGCCAGGCAAGCCACCTCGAACACCTTCGAGCCCTGGATCTCCATGTGGGCATTGCCCGAGCTGGTCGAGGCGGCCTCGCGGATCGAAGACGCCGAGCTCGCACGTGATGCGCTCGAGCGGCTCGTAGAGGCGACACAACCATGCGGCACGGATTTTGCGCTTGGCATCGAGGCGCGCAGCCGAGCGCTCCTTAGCGACGGGGAACGGGCAAAGGAAGCGTATCGCGAAGCGATCGATCGTCTGAGCCGCACCCTCCTCCGTCCGGAGCTCGCCCGCGCGCATCTCCTCTACGGAGAGTGGCTCCGCCGGGAAGGCCGGCGCGTGCAGGCACGAGAGCAGCTGCGCACCGCCCACGACCTGTTCGCCGCGATCGGCATGGAGGCGTTCGCCGAGCGCGCCCGCCGCGAGCTGCTGGCCACCGGGGAGAAGGTGCGCAAGCGCACCCCCGAGACGCGCGAGGAACTCACGCCGCAGGAGACCCAGATCGCCCGGCTGGCGGGTGATGGCCTGTCGAATCCGGAGATCGGCGCGCAGCTCTTCATTAGTGCGCGCACGGTCAAGTACCACCTGGGCAAGGTCTTCACCAAGCTCGGCATCAGCTCGCGCAGCCAGCTGCGCCGGGCGCTGCCCGGCGACCCGGCCGCCACCGGGCCGCTGTAGCTGCCGGAAAGTCGGGCGTGCTGCCGGGCCGCCACTGGCCACTGGACTGTCCAAAGCGGCGGACGCGAGCGCCAACCGACGCCAACCAGACTTGGCGAGCCGCCGGCAACGTGTCAACACAGCAGCTCAGGCCGAGCAACGTCCGTCAAGTCCTGAGAGGGGGATCCGCATGAGTGCATCGTCCACCCAGCCGACCGTCTCCCGATCGTCGTCTCCGAATGCCCGGCGAAGGCTCCGGGGACGCGCCTTGATCGGCGGCGTGGCCGCCGCTGCGACTGCCGCGGTCTTGGTGGGCAGCGTGCTGGTGCAGCCGGCTGCCACTTCCACCCGCGCGCCCACCCCAACGGGTCCTGGCTCGGTCTCGGGGGCGCCGAACCTCCCGCCCGGGTTCACCAACACGTTCACCAGCCGCTACGTCGATGCCAACGGCCTGCGCATGCACGCGGTCATCGGCGGCGAGGGGCCGCCGCTGCTGCTGATCCACGGCTGGCCCCAGACCTGGTATGCCTGGCGCCTCGTGATGCCCGCGCTCGCGCGCGACTTCTCGGTCGTCGCGGTCGACCAGCGCGGCATCGGGCTCTCGGACAAGCCGGAGACCGGCTACGACACCGGTAGCCAGGCCGACGACATGGTCGCGCTGATGAAGGCGCTCGGCCACCGGCGCTTCGCCGTGTACGGAACCGACACCGGTATGCCGATCGCCTACGCCCTGGCCGCGGATCACCCTGAGCGGGTGGAGCGCCTGATCGTCGCCGAGTCCTCCCTCCCGGGCGTGGCGCCCTCACCGCCGCTGTTCCTTCCCCCGCTGCTCAACGCCCGGCTCTGGCACCTGATGTTCAATCAGCTTCCCGCCGAGGTGAACGAGCGGCTGGTCAGAGGACGGGAAGATATCTTCTTCGGCAATGAGTTCGCCGTCTGGGCCGCGAGGCCACTGCCCGACTACGCCGTCCGCTACTACATCAACATCCTCAGATCCGGCAAGGACGCCCTGGGCGGCAGCTTCGGATGGTACCGGGCGCTAGGTGCCACCATCGAGCAAGAGGCCCAGCGCGCGACTCGGCGGCTAACCCTACCCGTCCTGGCCATCGGCGGACAGTTCGGCGCCGGTGAAACGGTCGCGGCCACGATGAGGCTCGCAGCCAACGATGTGCGGGGCCTAGTCATCCCCGGCGCCGGCCACTGGCTCGCCGAGGAGGCGCCCGAGGAGCTGCTGGCGGCGCTGACCGCATTCCTGGCTCCCTACCGGGACGCATCGGCCGCGGCAACGGCCTAGGCATAGCGATGCGGGCTGGGTTGGATCGCTGCGCTAGCCGGACAGCCGGGGGACGGCGCGCTCCACCTGCGCGCCGTCGTCCTCGCCAAGTGAGCCTGACAGGAGGCATGCTCGTGAACCGAACCTACCGGTCATTACAAGCACGGGTCTTACGCGAGCCCTAAGGAGAAGGTTCCATGCCAGCACAGACCACGAATCTCTACCTCCTCGAGGAGCTCGAGGACGTCAGCAGGACGAAGCAGCTCGCGGAAAGCGATCGAGAAGCGCTTCAAGCCGTCGCCGACTGGATCAAGACCTTCGTGGTCAAGCCTCATAAGCATCTCGGCCGCGCTGGGACCGTCTGTCCCTTTGTGCCCGGGTCATTGGAACGTAAGACACTCTGGCTCGCTCCAGAGCGGATCGCGGACTGGGACGTGCCGGAAGTTGTCGAGCTTATGCGCGGCTACAAGAAGCTGTTGCTGGACATTCGACCGACTGACGGCGACGACCTGGTCTACAACGTCATCGTCGTTGTCTTCAGCGACTTGCCAGCCGATCGTGCCCAGAGCGTCTTCGACGATGTCCTGCGGGATCTTGCAGTTAGGTCGTATGTGGAAGACGGAATCCTCTTCGGGCCGTACTACGAGGGCAATGAGGGGACTGCGCTATACAACTCGAGCTTCCGACCATTCCAGTCGCCCGTGCCGTTTCTGTTCGTGAGGCATGGAGTCACCGGAGATTGGAAGTTCTTCCTGGACGACGAGGAGTGGCTCAACTTGTGGGCTCACCGCTATGGGGAGTCCGGCGCCCAAGCTCTCGCTGAGGAACTACGGCGCACCAACTGGCGGCTGATTGAAGCATGACGAATGGGTGGAAGCAGCCCACCGGACAGATGCTCCGTTCGCCGTCGAAGCTCCCGGTCGAGGGGCGCTTCCCGTCGATGGCCGGCGACGCCAGGGCTTCACCCAACTCCGCCGCATTGTTGAGGTCAATCAGCAAGCGGTGGAAGAAAAAAGCGGCAAACGGTCGAAGAGGAGACCGCTCGACTCGTAGGGGAGCCTGAGAAGCCTTCTCGTTCGATCCCAACGCGGTGGTCGCCGCCGATCCCGGCACCGGCGAGACTCGAAGCTGAGCGGCTCGCGGCCACCGCTCTCCGGCCGATCGCGTCAGCCCGCTCGTCCGTCGGGGCCAGCTGTGTGGTTGCATCCAGCGCGGCGGCGAGACCGTCGCGGCACCGACCACGAGCGAGGTGAAACGTCGGACGCCTCACGGTCGAGGATCAAACCCAATGAACGTGACGGGCTCGCGTCCGCGACGGGACCCATACGGGACCCATCGGCCTTTTGCCACTCTGAACATTGGTTCAGCCGAGCTTGAATGGCTGCTGACCTGGGACTTTGGGTAATGCACCCAACTGGACAATACTCGAAAAAATGTCCGCAGGTAGAAGGGCATGTGCTCGGTCTGAGCGCCCGCCACGCGAAGCTTCGCCGGGACGGTTATCGAAGAGACGCGGGCCGGTAAGGCGTCGACGCGGACGCGCCCCGACCGAGACGAGGACCGCGACGGACGATCAACGCGAGCATTAGCTAGGCTGCCGCTCGGCCCTCCACGATTTCTCCCCGTTGGCGCCCGTCAGAGAAGTGGAAGTCGTACCTACGACACCTTGTCCTCGTGCGCAGGAGATCATCGCTCGAGTTCCGGCAGGCCGGTCGCGAGGAGCGCGTCGGCAACTGCCTGCATCGACGCGGGCGAATTCTCGTCAACCGGCTGATCGAGCGTGGGGCCGTTGAGGATCGGTCGAACATCGACACAGATCGCGTCGTGGGTCCGGGCGGCGTCGCATTCTGCGGTGTTCAGCGCCTCGAAGTAGGCCGCGCCGAAGGCCATCGCGTCGGGCGGGAGCCCCACTGTCGCAGTCGGATCGGAGAGGAAGAAGTTGGCCGCGCTGACGAGTCTGATGGCCGTCGGCCGGTCGCCCCGGAGGCGATCGATGTCATCCAGGATGGCGTTGAAGTTCCGGAGCCAGAAGCGCTCGAGGCGCTTCACGCACGCGAACCCTTGGCCGCAGTGGCCCTCGGCGTACGGCCCGAACGCTCGGTCGCCCTCGTTCGGACCGGTCGCGATCATGATCACATCGCCCGACGCCACCTGGTCGGCGAACGATGAGTCCTCGCGGAGCGCGCGCAGGAGGCTAGCGGTCCCGCCGCCGTCCGTCTGGAAGAACGGCTGCGCGTCGCCGGTGAGGTCGACGAAGTGGACGGGCCGTCCGCTGAGCGTCTCGAGTCCATCCGCGTAGCGGCCTGTGAACGTCTTGCAATAGCCGCAATGTGCGCCCTCGGGCCACGAATCCCCCAGAGCGACGAACGTCATTGGCTCGGGTGCGGTGCTCGTCTTCACCGGGGGTGACGACGCCGAGTCGCCGGTCGAGCCCGAGCACCCAACCAGCAGCACAAGCGTGGCGGCGAGCAAACTCGAGGCCAGCCTCATCGCCTCCTCCTCGCGCAATCGAGCACATCCCTTCTCCCAACGTTGACCTCGAGCGGCACGGCGGCTCCTTTCCGGAAGCTCTGAAGTGAAGGACCCGCCGACCGAGGGAAGTGTTTAGGCGTTCTTCTCGAAGGGAGCCGATTGCCACGTCGCCACGAAGAAGGGATCGGTCGCGCCCCGCCCAAGCAACTGGAACGACACTCGATCCTGGTTGAGTTGGAACCTCAGTTCGTAGCTCCCGTTGATGTTGCCCCGCCCGGCGTCACGGATCGCCATGATGTTCCCGCGCACCTCGTAGCCGCCGTCGAACCCCAAGCTCCCGTCGGGCCCGTAGATCAATAGGCGGCCGCGATCGAATCGGAGGGTGAACCTGATGGGATCGGGCGCCCCGCTGCACGGATCGTTCGGGTCCGGGCCGAGCTCTCCGCTGTGGCGAAGCCAGAACTCCTCATCCCGCGGCGCGATCGCCGCTCGCTGAACGGTGCGTACCATCCGCTCGCACGAAATCGTCGTGGTCCAGTCACCCTGGAACCGGCCGGAGGGGTGGCCCGACACGGCGGTCCACGGGCTAGTGGCCAAGATCGTGGCGCGGAACCGGCACGGTTCCTCGGCCGGCGTCAACATCAGGGACCCCGCGCCTCGCTCGACTCGGTAGGTCGCCGGAGCGCGGCACCCTTGATCGGGGTCTGAGGTGCCGACGAAGGCGTCGGTCGTCAGTACGCCTTCCGAGACGTCGAACGTGGCGGGGTTCCACGGGAAATCGACCCTGTGCGGGCCGACAAGGAGGAGTGAACCATCGGGGTTCAACTGCATCGAGTAACGCCCTCCCAGGCCCAGTCGGTCGACCTGTTCGTCCGACGCTGGAAGTCGCACCGTGTAGGTGCCCCCGATCGATCGAGCGGTGATGGGTCGTGGCCTTGCCGGCTCGGGCCGATGACCCTCCGGCAGGCTCGAGCGTACGATAGCGAGCACCGCGAGGAGCAGCAGGATGCCCATCGCGAGCGCGCCGACCCTTCTGTTCCGCTGCCGCCGCCGACCCCGCTCGAACATCCGATCCGCGGCTTCGGGCGGCAACGCGACGCGCTCGCCCTCGCGTTCCAACACAGATCGCAGATCACTCATCGGCGGCTCCCAACAGTTCCCGCATGGCCGCCCGGCCCTGCGAGGCGAGCACCCTCGCGGTCACGGCGCGGACGCCCAGCGCCCGGGCAGCCTCCTCGGAGGTGAACCCGAGGAGCTCCGTCAAGACGACGGCCGCTCGCTGGCGCGGTGAGAGGTGAGCCAGGGCGGCACTGACAACGGTCCGGGCGTCAGCTGCCTCGAACTCGTCTCCCGGGTCGGACGAGAAGACCTTCCTCACGGCGCGCGCCGCTCGTCTCGTCCGCTTTTTCCACATGTTGAAGGCGGTTCGGTAGAGGTAGGAGGTCGGATCATCCCAGCTCGGCGCACGTTCCCATCGTTCGTACAGGCTAAGGAAGGCGTCCTGCACGATCTCCTCGGCCTCATGGCGGTCGCGGGTCACGAGCCACATGCGGCGGAACAGCGTCTGGCTCTCCGCGGCGAAGAATGCGTCGAACGAGAGGGGCTCGTCGAGCCCGGGCGCTTCTTCCTCTCGATCCCGCACTATCCTCAGTCGGGGTTGCGACATCTCCTCCAAGGAGC
>JBKOYL010000033.1:0-11596 GCA_046725395.1 Actinomycetota bacterium
CGGGTGCCCGCGGGCGCCCGGCTCGGCTAGCGCCTGCTGGGCCGGGCTGTATAAGCCGAGCATGGACGTCGGATTCGGCGAGGCGCTTCTCTTCAGCGGCGGGCTGCTGGCCGCGGCCGGTGCCCTCTCGGGACTGATGCGGGGGACCGTCCTCTCGATCTCCGTGCTGGCGGTCGCGTCCGGCCTGATCCTGGCCGAGGCCGACGCGATCCACATCGACGCGTCGGACTCCGCCGTCGTCAATCTCTTCCTGCTGGCCCTGATCGTCACGCTGTTCTCCGACGGTCTGTTCGTCGAGCGCGAGCTGCTGGTCATGCACTGGGGGCCGGTTGTGCGGGCGCTGATGATCGCGATGCCGCTCACCCTCGTCCTGCTGGCCCTGGCGGCGAAGCTCCTCTTCATGGAGCTGAGCTGGGCGGAGGCGTTTCTGCTCGGCTCCGTCCTCTCCGCCACGGATCCGGTCGTCACCTCGGCGGTGGTCACGTCCCAGCGGGTCCCGGCGTCCGTCCGCCACGCGCTCAACCTGGAGTCGGGGCTGAACGACGGCCTCGCCCTGCCCTTCGTCCTCTTCTTCATCATCCTCGCCTCGCCGGGGGGAGACGCCGGATCCGGGGCGGCCAAGCTCCTGGGGGAGGCGGCGTTTGGGGCGTTCATCGGCGTCGTCTTGGGGCAGGCCGCTGGACGGCTCACTCATCACCTGCCCGGGGGCGGGATCGTTCGCCGGTACGAGGGGATCTATGCGCTTGGACTTGGGCTGCTCGCCTACGGGATCGCCGACGTCACGTTCGGCAACGGCCTGATCGCTGCCTTCGTCTGCGGGATCTCACTGGGTGTTGCGGAGCACGACATCGCCGACGACTTCGTCGTCTTCAGCGAGAACGTCAGCTCGATCCTGCAGGTCCTCACCTTCTTCGGCTTCGGCGCATTGATCGTCGCCACCGGGTACCACAGCAGCGTTCCGCTGCTGATCGCGTTCATCGCCTTCGCACTGGTCATCGCCCGTCCTGCGGCGATCACCGTCTCCTTCTTCCGGGTGAACCTGCCGGCGCCGCACCGAGCCTTCATCGCCTGGTTCGGGCCGAAGGGGGTCGCCAGCATGCTGTTCGCCGAGTTCGTGCTCACTTCCGACGTGGGCAACGCGAACGCGATCTTCGAGGCCGCCGCCTTCGTCATCCTCGCCTCGATCCTCGTCCACGGGCTTACCGACACTCTGGGGACGACCTGGATCGAGCGGCGAATCCGAGCCGATTCGGAGCTTGCCGAGGAGGCCGATCCCGGACTCGCCGCGGGCACACGCGTGATGCCGTGACTAGGGCTTCGCGCCGGCCTCGGCCTCGGGCTTCGGTCCGCCGTTCTCGCGGGCCTCGAGAATCCGCTTCTTCTCGACCCTGAACTCGGCTGCCGTCAGGACGCCCTTCTCCTTGAGCTCGCCGAGCCGCTCCAGGCGGTCCAGCCGCGCGTCGTCCGGGTGGCGGTCGTCGTCGGTCAGCTCGCGGACGGCGGAGCCGATCCGGTGCCCGGTCTCGGCCCTCGCCCGGCGGGCCCGCTGGCGCATCGCCAGCATCCAATCTCCTCGCCTGGCCCCAGGGAACTCGCGACGCGTCATCCGGCTCAGTGCCTCGAGCCCGGCGCCGGCTAGCACGATCAGCAGGAGCGTCAGCACCAGCTGCCGGGTCCCGCCCGGCGGCCAGATGATCACCGCGAGCAGAGCGACGGCCGCGAAGACCGACCAGATGATGGCCGGTCGCTCACGGAAGCTCGGGGCCAGCGCCTGGCGGATCGAGACCGCAGCATTGGCGGGCGAGGCGAGGAAGGAGGCGATGACGATGAGAATGCCGAAGACGATCACGCTGCTCGCGATGCTGTGGAGCAGAGAGGTGCTGATGTCCCAGGCGTGCTCGGCCGGAACCCGCGCGTCCTCGGTCTTCGCGAGCGAGTCGACGATCGGCCCCTTCGCCGCGCTGCGAAGCGCGATCGCCGCCAGGCCCGCCGCGATCAGGCCGAGACCGTAGCCCAGGACGACGATCCAGCGCCGCCCCTTGGCGAGCCAGACTGCGAGCGCAAACAGCGCCAGCGTGCCGATCGCGAACAGCGAGGCCAGACCGCGCAGGATCGTCGTGATCGTCTGGGCCGTGTCGAGCTGATCCGAGTCCGCGACATCGAGCTCGGCGAAGTTCGATTTGATCCTGCCGGTCTCCTCCCCCTTCCTGATCGCCTGGGCGACCTGCTTCTTGAACCCGATCCGGTCGGCGAGCTGGAAGACGATCGGCTGCAGGTCGAGGACCACCTTCCCGTTATGGGTGGAGACCGCCTTCTTGTCCTCCAGAATCGCGACCAGCTGGGTGTGGGCAACGCGGTTGGCGTCCCGCCAAAGGTTCCGCACGCGCGCGGACTGGAACGCTCGCTCGGCCGCGCGGGTCCCGAGTTCGCGGACGCCGGCCGCCGCGGGCGCGGCGGCTTGCTCAAGGCCGCCCGGCAGTCGTTTCTTGATCAAGCGAGTGACGTCGACGTTCGCGTAGAGCTGGTCGACCGAGTAGGTCGCCACCACGTCCGAGATCGCCTCGTCCTCGAGCAGTCTCCCACTTGTGTCGACCCACTCGTCGGTGTCGAGCAACTGGCGGTCGATCCAGCTCGTGAAGATCGCCAGGAAGGCGAGCAGCGAGGCGGTGACCACGAGGATCCGCACCGTGATCCGGTTGCGGCGCTCCGGCGGCGCAGTCAGGGCCATGGCCGGCTCAAGCTAGCGCCGGCGATTACCGCTCAGCGCAAGGTTTCAGCCGCTGCCGAAGGGCCAGTCCCGTTAGGGGTGCGATCCCTAGCGGGACGGGCCCTTAGCCCGCTCGATCGCGGCCTTGGCCTCGGCAAGGCCGAGTCCGGTGAGCTCGCGGTAGCGCTTGATCGCCTGGATCTCGTTGCCCTTCAAGAGCAGGTCCTGGATCTCGGGATCGGAATTGGGATCGACGGGCTTGCTGTCCTCGCCGATCCCTTCCCACCAGCCGCCCTCTCCGGCCCGGGGCTTGACGTCGAGATGCTCGAAGAGCTGCTGGAGCCGGGTCTCGATCAGCGCGAGACGCTGTTTGATCTCGAGCAGCTCGCGGTCGACACTCATCTAGGCGGCGACCGGCTCGGCTAGCCGCTGCTCGACCCACCTGGTCGAGGCGATGTGCTTGCTCATGCCGAGCTGCTTCGGCTCGAAGCCGAGGGCGAGACCGACGAGCTGGGGGAGGTGGAGCACGGCGAGGCCGAGGTCGCGGTTGACGACCTTGGCGGCCTCGGGCTGCTGCATGTCGAGGTTGAGGTGGCAGAGGGGGCAGGGGGTGACCAGGCAGTCGGCGCCGGCATCGAGCGCATCGCCGAGGTGGGTGCCGGCCTGCCGCAACGAGACCTCGCGGGCCATGGTGATGATCGGGAAGCCGCAGCACTTCCGCGCCCCGTCGTACTGGACGACCTCGCCGCCCAGGGACTCGATCAGCCGATCGAGGTAGAGGTCGCGCTCCGGATGCTCCTCGTAGCCCAGCCGGTGCCTGGGGCGCAGGATGTAACAGCCGTAGAACGGGCCGACGCGCAGTCCGTGGAGCGGCCGGCTCACCTGCTCCCTGAGCCGGTCGAGCCCGTAGTCCTCGACCAGCACCCAGAGGAGGTTCTTGTTGGTGAAGCCCTCCGGGTCGTAGGCGAGGCCCTCCTCGGCGAGGGCCTCGTTGATGTGGGCCCGGTAGTCCGAGTCCCGCAGCCGCTGCTGGCACTCGGACTGGGCGCCCTGGCAGGTCGAGCAGATGTTCATCATCGGCAGCCCGGTCTGCTGGGCGAGGGCGAAGGTGCGGGCGTTGAGCGTGTCCGCCAGCTCCTGGTTGTGCTCCGCGATCACCCCGGCGCCGCAGCAGTTGGCGCGATCGAGCTCCACCAGCTCGATCCCCAGGCGGTCGGCGACCAGCGCCATCGAGCCGTGCAGCTCCGGCGTGAAGCCTCGGCTCACACAGCCGGGCCAGTAGGCCAGCTGCAGATCGCCATCGCCACGGGTTACGTCAGTGGCCGCCATCAGGAGGCCCCTCCCGGCGTCAGCCCGGTGTCGGTCCCGGGTCGCGCCGCGGCCTCCGCGATGTCTTCCTCGGGCTCGACCTCGCCGGGCGGCGCCAGCTCGTCGACCTCCTCGCCCCGGATGTAGAGGTTGAGCTCGACCTGGTGATCCTCGGTGTGCGCGTAGATCCTTTTGACATGGTTCTGCGCGTCGCCAGGCAGCTTGGCGTGGACGCCGGGGATCAGCTTCGACAGCGAACGCATCTTGCCGGTCTTGACCCCGCGGATCGCGGTCGGAATCGACTCGAGCAGCCCCTTGACCGCGCCGTGCTTCGGCATCAGCTTCCCCTTGATGCCCGGTGCGTAGGACTCCTGCAGCAGCTCGGCCTCGTCGAGGGTCCCCTTCTTCTCGATGATCCTCGTGAAGGCGGCCATGTGGTTGTGGCCGTGGTTCTGGTCGAGGATCTCCTCGTGCTCGGCGGCGCGGCGCAGCCGCATGATCTGGTCCATCGGCGCCACGCCCTTGGGACAGGCGTCGATGCACGAGAAGCAGTGGGTGCAGTCGTAGATCCCGTGCGGGTCCTGGGCCAGGTCGTGGAGCCGCTCCTTGGTCTCGGCATCGCGGGGGTCGCCGACGAACCGGTACGCCTTCGCCAGTGCGGCCGGGCCGATGAAGGCAGGGTCGGCCTCCATCGAGAGGCAGGAGGAGACGCAGGCGCCGCACTGGATGCATGCCATCGACTGGGTCACGTCGATCATCGACTCCGGCGGGACGATGTACTCGCGCTCCGGTGGGTCGCCCTCCGGCAGCAGCCACGGCGTGACCCGGCGGATCTTGGTCCAGTGGGTCGACTCCATGTCGGTGACGAGGTCCTTGATCACCGGCATGTTCCCCATCGGC
Source organism: Actinomycetota bacterium (assembly GCA_046725395.1). Lineage (GTDB taxonomy): Bacteria > Actinomycetota > Thermoleophilia > Solirubrobacterales > 70-9 > DASUPK01. The sequence goes on from JBKOYL010000033.1 coordinate 4,916, forward strand.
TCCACGACGATCGCGGGCTTGCCGTCGGTCTTCGTCTTGTCCTCTCCTTCCTGCGCCGCGACCGCGTGCGTCTCGGCGTAGGACTGGGCCTCCTCGAGCATCGTCTTGCAGGCCAGGGTCGACTGGCCGTTGATCTTCACCCCGCAGGAGCCGCAGATCGCAGCGCGACAGGAGCAGCGCACGGCGAGCGAGCCGTCGTCCCGGTCCCTCGCCTGCAGAAGGCCATCAAGAACGGAGAGGGTGGGGTCCAGGTCGACGTCGAAGGTCTCCCAGTAGGGCCCCTGGCGTTCCTCGGGCTTGAACCGCCTCACCTTGAGAGTGAAATCAGCCATCGACTTTCACCCTAGTACGTCCTCTCCTGCGGCTCCCACTGCGTGATGGTGACGTCCGAGTAGCTGATCTTCGGGCCGTCGTCCGAGCGGGTCATGTCGATGTGCTTGAGCCATTCCTCGTCGTTGCGCTCCGGGAAGTCGGTGCGGAACTGCGCCCCGCGACTCTCGGTGCGATGGATAGCGGCGACGCACGTGCACTCCGCGGAGTCGAGCATGTAGCCGAGCTCGATCGCACCCAGCACGTCCTGGTTGAAGACCGTGCCCTTGTCGTCGATGTAGCAGCTCTCGAACTCCTCCTTGAGGCGCCTCACGGTCTCGAGGGCCTCATCGAGGCCGGCGGCGTCGCGGAAGACCGCGACCTTCGAATCCATCGTCTGCCCGAGCTCCTTGCGGACCTCGGACACCCGGCGCGAGCCCTTCGGGCGCCCGACGACCTCGGCGATCCTGCGCTCGTCGTCGCGCAGAATGGAGAGGGACGGGTTGGTCAGCTCGCGACCCTTGGCCCTGCGTGCGGCGTCGATGCCCGAGCGGCGCCCGAAGATCAGCGTGTCGAGCAGGGAGTTGGCGCCAAGGCGGTTGCCGCCGTGGACGGACACGCAGGCGACCTCGCCCGCCGCGTAGAGCCCGGGCACGTTGGTGCGCCCCTCGTTGTCGGTCTTGACCCCGCCCATCGTGTAGTGATTGCCCGGCTTGATGTGGATCGGCTCCTTGGTGATGTCGACCCCGGCGAAGTCGCGGCCGACCAGCACGATCTCCCGCAGCGCCTCGTGGATGCGCTTGCGCGGCACGACGGTGATGTCCAGGGCGACGGTGCCGTCCGGGAAACCGCGGCCCTCCTGGATCTCCGTCTGCTCGGCGCGCGAGACGACGTCGCGCGAGGCGAGCTCCATCTTGTTGGGCGCGTAGCTCTCCATGAAGCGCTCGCCATTGGCGTTGAGCAGGTGGGCGCCCTCGCCGCGGGCGCCCTCGGTGATCAGGAAGCCCTTGCCCGCCAGCGTGGTCGGGTGGTACTGGATCATCTCCATGTCCATCAGGACCGCCCCGGCGCGATAGGCCTGAGCGATCCCGTCGCCGGTGCAGATCAGCGCGTTGGTTGTCGGATGCCAGATCTGGCCGTTGCCGCCGGTGGCGAGGATCACGGCCTTGGCGCCGAACAGCTCCATCGAGCCGTCGCGGACGTTCCGGCAGACGGCGCCGATGCAGTTGCCGTCCCCGTCCAGCGCGAGGCCGGTGGTGAAGTACTCCTCATAGCGGGCGACCTCCTCGGAGTACTTCATGAGCTGCTCGTAGAGGACGTGCATGATCGCCTGGCCGGTGATGTCGGCCACGTAGTAGGTGCGGGCCGCGGAGGCGCCGCCGAAGGCGCGCGTCCCGAGCTTTCCCTCCTCGTTGCGGTGGAAGGTGACCCCGAGATGCTCGAGGTAAAGGAGCTCCTCGGGGGCCGCCCTGCACATGATCTCGACCGCGTCCTGGTCGGCGAGGTAGTCCGAGCCCTTGATCGTGTCGAAGGCGTGCGACTCCCAGCTGTCGTCCTCCTGCAGTGCGGCGTTGATGCCACCCTGGGCCGCGTTCGAGTGCGACCGCACCGGATGGACCTTGCTCATGATCCCCACGGAGACGCCCTGCTCCGCAGCGGCGAGGGCCGCGCGCTGTCCGGCGAGCCCCGCCCCGATCACCAGAACGTCATGGTCAGGCATGTACGGCCGATCCTATAGAGGGCGTTTCGGGAGCCGCCCCATAGCTATAGCGAGGTGTCGGCGGAGCCCGGCGCACTTGGCCTGAGCGCCTTGCCGATCGCGTCGATGGTCAGCACGCCCCGGACGTGGCCGACCGCGTCCGTGGCGATCAACGCACCGAGTCGCCGCAGCGCCTCGTTCCCGAGTACGGATTCGAGCGGCTCGTCCTCACGGACGGTGAGGGAGCCGCTGTCGTGCGCCAGCACGTCGCTAACCACGGTCGAGGTGCGTTCCGTGGCGGGCACGTTGTCCGCGGTACCGCGGTCGACCAGGCCGATGAAGCGCTGGGCGGCGTCGACGACCGGGAACCAGGGCGAGCGATACCGCAGGAAGTACTGGTCGAGCGCCTGCTCGATCGAGGCGCTCTCGGGGATCGCGACCGGTTCGCGATCCATCACGTCGGCGACCGAGATGCCCTCGATGCGACTCGCGACCTCGGTCTGGGCGATCGCTGCCTTGGCGGCGCCGCGGAGGATGAAGCCGACGAAGGCGAGCCAGACGCCGCCGAGGAAGTCGCCCAGGTAGACGATGAAGTAGCCGATCCCCGCGAGGATCAGGAAGAGCCCGAACCACTCGCCCAGCGTTGCGGCGAAGCGGGTCCCGGTGTTACGGCTGCCGGTTCGCCACCAGGCGATCGCCCGGGCGATCCGGCCGCCGTCGAGCGGAAAGGCGGGCACCAGATTGAAGATCAGCACGAGCAGGTTGATGCTGCCGAGCCACGCGATCAGGGCCGCTATGCCCGAGGTGTTCGTGTCGCCGCGGGTCAGCGCCGCGTCCCGGAAGTCGTCGGCGCCCGCCAAGAGCAGCCCGGTGACGGCGCAGGCGATCACGATCGCCGCGGTGACCAGCGGACCGGCGATCGCGATCTTGAACTCGGTGCCGGGGGTGTCCGAGTCCTTCTCGAGCCGGGCGAAGCCCCCGAACATCCACAGCGTGATGCCCGAGACGCCGATCCCGTGGCGGATCGCCACGACGGCGTGGCCAAGCTCGTGGAGCAGGATCGACCCGAAGAAGAGAGCGGCGCTGGCGACGGCGAGCAGATAAGGCGTCGAGTCGTCCTCCGGATCGTTGAGGACGTCCCGGTAGAAGCCGCTCAACCAGAAGATGATCAGGAAGAGGACGACGAACCAGGAGTAGTCCACCGCGATCCTGATCCCGCGGACGCGGAACAGCGTGACGCCACCGCCGGCCATGACCTGAGGTTAGACGCTCCTTTTTATCCGACTTTCGAGCGAGTGCGGCATCCCGATCCCGCCGCTGGAAGTCCCGACAACCCCGATTCCACGCAGCGCGGAAGGAGTGACATGAACGAGGCCGGCAAGGGGGAGGTTGCTGAGCTGCTCGATCACATGCGAGAGAAGAGTCTTGCGCTTCCCTTGCCTTGCGTTTCCCTTGCCCGCCCGAATCCCGAGCTGGCTCTGACGATGACAGCCGAGTCAGGTAGTCACCGAGATCGTGACGGCGACGTCGCTCGGGTGGGTGGCAGGGTCGATGTTGGAGTCCCACAGGGCAGCGAGGACTACGATCTCCCACGTTGACGGACCTGCGCAGGTGTCAAAAGAAGACTGGCTCTGGCCCGAAGGAACGGTCACAGTGTCCATCGTCGACCCGCACCAGCGCACGAAGCGATGGTACTGGCGCTTTGAGACGGTGACCGTTACGGAGCATGACTCTGTGGTGCATGCGGTTCGGTTGAAAAACGAGCCGACGTTCTTAGCTCCATGGAAGACATCGATTTCGCCTTGGACGATGGCGTGGGACGCATAGGCCGGGGCGGTGGTGAAAAGTGCAAGCCCCAGCACCGCGGCGGTGCAGACAACGAATCGTCTCATCTTTCCCTCCTCGAGCGTTGTCCAGACGACATCTCCGACCGCCTGAAGCACGCGCCGCGCTAGAAACGGCTGCGACAGTACGTCACCGGATTGTAGGCGTCAACCGATTCGCCCATATCTTCATCGCAAAAGGCGCAAGGGCAGAAGCTCCTTTCCGCTCGCGGCTCAGGGCCTACGGCCCTTCGCACCTTTGGGATCGGCTTGCGGCTGGGGCGTCAGGAACCTCAGTGAAGCGCGCTGAGCCTCGGCGAGAAGTCGCTCGACTCGGTGGAGTGGACCCAGCTTCGGGCTCATCATCGCTCGACCACACCTCGCTGGAGTAGGAGCGGCGGCTTCGGTGCGCGGGCGCGACGAATTCACCGTTCCTGGCCCGGTCTGCCTTGTCTCTGAGCCGGTCAACGACCTGGTCGGGGTCGACACCCTTGACCCGAACCTCGCCGCTCTCGATCCAACGGGCGATCAGGCTGTATGTCTCGGCCTGCCTTTCGAGGAGGCGGGCCTTCTCATTGCCAAAGCCATCAGCACCCATGATCTAGCTCACCGACATGGTCCACAGAGCAGAAGGCTGAGGCTCGCCGGACAGCTCGCGCCGCAGCGCTCTCACGAGGTGGGCCGGGACCTCGGCGTGGTGCGGCGAGTCAGTGACCTCGGCCTCGTCCACGACCTGCTCAGCGACGTTCCGCAGTCGCCGGAGGTGTTCGAGTACAGCTTCCTGTTCAAGGCTCATATCCGCACCTCGATCAGTCAGGCCGGGAGGAGGCGGAAGCCCGGTGGGGCGAAACGACTGTTCGTCGCTCACGGGCGCCCCACCGGTCCGACTGCTTCCGCGCATGACGGGTTGCCGCGCACGCAGCGCGCGGAGAGGGCGGAGGACTTTCCCTCATCGGCAACCCGCCGAGCTTTCCTAGGCGATCTGGCAGGCGCCCTGCTGGGCGTTCCTGATGTGAGCGACCGCCTCGATCTCCACGCTGCCCAAACCGGGTTACAACCCTGGTCTGAAGCCGACTCCCGGGGCTCTGGATAGTTTTCGGGGATGGCGACGGAGGCCCCGCCCGAGATCTCAGCGCCGCCCAGCGCCGCCTGGATGCGGGAGAGGCTCGAGGAGATGTGCGCGATCGAGCGGCCGTCGGCGTCTCCGGGGGAACGCCGTGCGGCTGAGTGGCTTGCCGCTCAACTCCGCGACGCGGGCGCCCCCAACGTGCGGATCGAGGAGGAGCCCGGGGCTAACGGGACCTTCTGGTGGCCGATCGGCCTCCTGGCCGGGGCGGGCGCGGCCGCGGGATTGGCGGCCCGGAGGGGTGGCGCCAAAAGGCGGGCGCTCGCCACCGCGACTGGAGCGGCGGCCGTAGCGCTGCTTGCCGACGAGCTGCCTCCGGGACGCAGGCGCTTCCGGCGGATGCTCCCGAAGCGGAGGGCGCATCACGTGGTCGCGGAGATGGGATCCGAGAACGCAGAGCGCACCATCGTGCTGCTGGGCCATCACGACGCTCCCCACACCGCATTCTTCTTCAACCCGGTGATCACCGAGACCGTCGGCGAGAACGCCCCATGGGTGTTCGAGAACACCGACACGAGCCCGCCCCTGATGTGGCCCGCGGTGGCGGGCCCGGCGCTCGTGGCCGCCGGCGCGGCGCTCGGGAGCCGCCGGCTGACCGGTCTCGGGACCGCGGTCTCCGCCGGCACCGCCGCCGTCATGGCACACATCGGGACGGGCGACGTCGTGCCGGCGGCGAATGACAACGGGACATCGAACGTCGCGCAGATCGCGCTGGCGAGGATGCTCGCCGAGCGGCCACTGGAGAACACCCGAGTGTTGTTCCTCTCGACCTCCGAGGAGGCGCTCTGCGAAGGGATGGGGCTGTTCATGGAGCGGCATGCGCACGAGCTGCCTCGCGAGAGCACCTTCTTCCTCTGCCATGAGATTCTCGGGTCGCCACACCTGCTCGTCCTCCGCGGCGAGGGGATGCTGGGGATGCGCGAGTACCCGCGCCAGTCGCTCGAGCTCCTCGACTCGACCGCGGAGGAGCTCGGCATCGACCTCTTTCCCAACCTGAGGCTGCGCAACGCCACCGACACGGTGTTTCCGCTGGCGGCCGGCTACCAGTGCGCGGCGATCTGCTCGTGCAACAGGTGGAAGAACCCCTCCAACTATCACTGGCAGACCGACACGCCGGAGAACGTCGACTACGGCACGGTGGCAGACGCCATCCGGCTCTCCGAGGCGGTGATCCGCAAGCTGGACCGGCGCTGGTTGTGATGCGAGGGTGCTCCGAGGCGTTAGCCGAGGAGCAACCCGTTTCAGGCCGGCCTCCCTCGGTAGCTTCAAGCGCATGAGCGACGGGCCGATCGCCGTCACCGGCGCCACCGGCGAGGTCGGCGGCCGGGTGGCGCGCCGGCTCGCCGAGCGCGGCGTGGCGCAGCGCCTCGTCGTCCGCGATCCATCGCGGGCGCCCAAGCTGGAGGGTGCCGAAGTGGCGCAGGCCTCGAACTACGAGGCACGGGAGGAGATGGAGGCCGCGCTGAAGGGCGTCGAGTCCCTGTTCCTGGTCTCGGGCGAGGAGGCGCGCAACCGGATCGAGCAGCACAAGACCGCCGTCGACGCAGCGAAGGCCGCCGGGGTCGAGCGGATCGTCTACCTCTCCTTCTTCGGTGCCTCTCCCGACACGGCGTTCACCTTCGGGCGGCATCACTTCCACACCGAGGAGCACATCAAGGCGAGCGGGCTCTCCTATGCGTTCTCCCGCGACAACATCTACCTCGATTTCGTCCCCTTCTTCGCAG
>JBKOYL010000028.1:0-5549 GCA_046725395.1 Actinomycetota bacterium
TCTCGGCCGGCGGCACCGCTTCGGCGCGCGTCGGGGAGCAACTCGAGCGGGCGCGCGAGGCGCTCACGGCACTGCGCGCGTGAACCGCGCGTTCTTCGACCGCTCCGTGCACGAGGTCGCGCGCGAGCTGATCGGCTACGAGCTGGCGGTCGGAGAAACCGCCGGCGTGATCGTTGAGACCGAGGCATACGAGGCGGCGGACCCGGCCTGCCACGCCTACATCGGGCGCACCGCGCGGAACGAGGTCCTGTTCGGCCCGCCCGGCCACGCCTACGTCTACCTCTCCTACGGGATCCACAGCCTGCTCAACTTCGTCACGGAGCCCGCGGGGAGCGCCTCCGCAGTCCTGATCCGCGCGCTCCAGCCGACCCGGGGGATCGAGTCGATGCGCCGGCGCCGGGCGCGCAGGGAGGTCTCCCACCTCTGCTCGGGACCGGGCAAGCTGGCCGAAGCGCTCGGCGTCGGGCTCGGGCTGAACGGGGCGGACCTGCTCGCGCCCCCGTTCGAGCTAACTCGCCCCGCACCGGAGTGGGCGGCAGTCGATGTCGTCGCCGGCCCGCGGATCGGGATCACCAAGGCCGCCGAGTTGCCCTGGCGCTATTGCGTCAAGGGCAGCAGGTTCGTCTCGCGGCCGTGGCCGCGTCCCGACCAGATAGTGCGAGGGCGGGCGCTGGCGCGACCCGTTTGACGAAGGCCTCGGGCTAGAGACCGGTTCCGCCGGTACCGCTGGTGCCGCCGGTTGATCCGCCACCGCCGCTCGGCGCGGGCGCCGGCACCGGCGCCGTGGCGCGTCCGCCGCCTCCTCCGCCGCCGGTGCTGCCGCCGCCACCCGAGGCGCCGGAAGAATCGTACGAGTAGTCCGAGGAACCCGACGAGGAGTCGCCGGAGTAGGTGTCGTCGGAGTCGCTTTCGCTCGACCCGGAGTCACTTTCGTCACTTTCGTCCTTCTCCGCGGCCTTTTGCTCGCGATAGATGGACTCGATGGCGGACATGATCCGGCCCCAGATCAGCGCCGGGAACGTGCCGCCGTCGACCGGTCCGCCGTTGAAGTCGTACTCCATCGGGGTGGTGCTGTCGGCGTGGCCGACCCAGACCGCCGTGGTGAAGTGACAGTCGCCGCCGACGAACCAGGCATCGCCGTTGTTCTCCGTCGTCCCGGTCTTGCCCCACTCGCAGTCATCGCCGAACTGAGCGAGCTCGCCGGTTCCCGCCAGGACGTTCGAGTGGAGGATGCTCTTGACGGTGCTGGCGACGCTGGGGGAGAGGACCCGGATCTCCTTCGTCTTGTTCTCGGCGATGGTCTCGCCCTTCGGGTCGGTGATCTTGTCGATGGCCACAGGGGCCAGATCCTCCGGAACGTTGTTCGCACCGGGCTGAGCGTCCAGGTTGCCCCCGATTCGCTCGCCGCCACTGGCGATCGTCGCGAACGCGTATGCCATCTCCAGCGGTGTGACGCCCGGGTCGATAGCGCCTAGCACCATCGACGGGTTGGTGGAGAACTTCGTCCCGATGCCCATCCGGTGGGCGACTCGGGCGATCGACTTCGTGCCTCCCTTGACGGCTGGGCTGCCGCCGCAACCCTGGACGCACCGGGTGCTATCGCCCAGAGCAAGCTCCGCGAATACCGAGTTGTCGGAATGAAGCGTGGCGGTTGCCAGGCTGGAGCTGCCGTAGTAGGTGTCGTCGTAGTTGTGGACGTCGAAGTACTCGTGCTTGGAGTGGGGGACCTTGAAGATCTTCTCGTTGGACGTGTAGCTCGTGCCCGATGAGATGCCCTGGCTCAGCGCAGTCGCCAGCGTGAAGGGCTTGAAGGAGGAGCCCGGCTGCCGGTGCCCGTTGGTGGCCAGGTTGAAGGGATGGTCCTCGTAGTCGTTGCCGCCCACCAGGGCCTTGACCTCACCGGTCTCGTTGTCGATCACGACCACGGACGCCGTCGGCTCGACGCCCGAGAGCGTCCCCTCGGCGATCTCCTGGGCGGCCTCCTGCATCCCCAGATCGAGCGAGCTGTGGACCTGCAGGCCGCCGCCGAAGGCGCGCCCAGGACCGTAGAGGTCGACCACCTGCTGGCGCAGCCAGGAGGTGAAGTAGGGCGAGATCGAGTCGTCCTTCGGATGCTCGATCTCCGAGGCGGTCGGGATCTCGCTGTCGTCCTGAATGCCCTCCTCGTACTCGGCCTCCTGGATGTAGCCGTCTTCCTTCATCCTCTCGAGCACCAGGTTGCGCCGGTCGATCGCCGCCAGCGGGTTGGTCCGTGGCGAGAAGGCCGACGGCGAGCTGATGATGCCGGCGAGCATCGCGGCCTCGGCCGGGGTGAGCAGCTTCGCGCAGGGGTCATTGCCCTCCTGGCCGCAGCCCGGGTGCTTGTAGCCGAAGTAAGTGCGGGCAGCGGCCTCGATCCCGTAGGCGCCCTCGCCGAAGTAGATGGTGTTCAGATACTCGGTCAGGATCTTGTCCTTGTCCCAGTGGCGCTCGATCTGGTAGGCGAGCCCGGCCTCCCGGAACTTCTGAAAGATGGTCCGGTTGCCCTGCGCCGCGAGCGCGTTCTTCACGAACTGCTGGGTGATCGTCGAGGCGCCCTGGGTCGAGCCGCCGGGCAGGATGTCGGCGATCGCGGCTCGCGCCATGCCCTGGATGTCGACGCCGTTGTGCTCGTAGAAGCGGCGGTCCTCGATCGCGACCGCGGCCTGCTTCATGTAGGGGGAGATGTCGCCGGAATCGACCAGGATGCGCTGGTTGTTGTTGAGCAGCGTCCCGATCTTGTTGCCCTGATCGTCCAGGACGATCGAGTTCTTGGCCGTCGCGAACTCCTTCTTGGTCTCGAGCTGCGGCAGGTCCTGCGTGATCGCCATCATCATCCCGAAGAAGGTCGAGACGATCGCGAGCAGCCCGAGGCCCACCACGACGACCGCCAGACGCAGCTTCTTGATCCGGCCAGGCTTGGGCTTGCGCGGGCGGCGTGAGCTGATCCGCCGCGGCAGCCGGGGAGGGGGCGGCTTGCCGGCGCCGCCGGCGGGACGAGGCTGCGGCACCCGAGCGGGGACCCGCTCGCGCAGCGCCTGCACACGGTCGCGGCTCTCGGCGAGCCTCTCGCCGCCCACCCGCCGGAGGTTCTCGATGCCGCCTCGGAAGGCATTCCTGAGCGCGGAGCTGCGCCTGGCGACGCCGCCCTTCTGCGGCTGCCGCTCGAGCAGTTCCTCGAAGTCGACGTTCTCGACGTCCTGTCCAGCGAGGCGCTCCCGCCCGCCGTCGAGGTCGAGGATCGGGCTCGATCGGCGTGAGGCACGGCGGCGGGCCTCCTTCGCGAACTGGCGGCCCTCGCCGGGAGTAGGCGGGCCGGCGGGCCCGTCGTCGCGCTCGCGCAGCGGCGAGATGCTGCCCGGGGTGAACTCGTCGTCACCGAGGCTGAGCCAGTCTTCGTCCGTGACCGACGGGGTCTCGGCGGCGGAGCCGTTCCCCCCTGAGCCGTTGGTCCGGGAGCCGTTCGAGCGGGATGCCCCGCCGCGCGAGCGGACGGCGCCGTTTCCGGACTCGGCGGCCTGCGCCGGCTCGCGGTTCTCGGTCCGCGAGGGCGAGGGGCCCCGGTCTACGTCGAAGTCGAAATCGAAGTCGTCTGTCATCTCGCGTGGGCGACGCTACGTGCTCGTGCCCGCGGCTCGCATCGGAAAAGCGCCTGAACGTCAATCAATAGGGCCCCCTCGAACGGGTTGCGCTTCCACGCCCCACGGTCAACTGCGCCCGGCCAGGCGGAAGCGGGGAGTCTAGCATTGGCCCCGTGACGGAATTCGGGGCTCAGGCCGGGGTTTTCGCGACCGATGACGCCTGGATCATGCCCCTGCCCAGGCATGGCTGACCTCGACATCCTCAGGCGCGGGGCGGAGGAGATCCTCCCCGAGGGCGCCCTCGAGAAGCAACTCGCCAAGCGCGAGCCGCTGAGGGTGAAGCTCGGCATCGACCCGAGCACCGCCGACATCCACCTCGGCCATGTCGTGGTTCTCACCAAGTTGGCCCAGTTCCAGGAGGCCGGACACACCGTCGTCCTGATCATCGGCGATTTCACCGCCCGCGTGGGTGACCCGAGCGGGCGCGACACCGCTAGGCCGGTCCTCACGCCGGACGAGATCGACGCGAATGCACGGACCTACCAGCAGCAGGCGTTCAAGGTGCTCGATCGCGAGCGCACCGAGGTCCGCCGAAACAGCGAGTGGCTCGACATGCCCGCCCAGGAGCTCTTCCGGCTGATGTCGCGGATGACCGTCGCGCGGCTCCTGGAGCGTGAGGACTTCACCAGGCGAATGAAGGCGGATCAGCCGATCTCCTCTCTGGAGCTGATCTACCCCGTCTTGCAGGGCTACGACTCGGTCGCGATCCGCTCGGATATCGAGCTGGGGGGAACCGACCAGAAGTTCAATCTGCTCTTCGCCCGCGACGTCCAGCGCGCCTACGACGTGCCGGAGCAGTCGATCATGACCATGCCGATCCTGCCGGGGATCGACGGCAAGCAGAAGATGAGCAAGTCCCTCGGCAACTACGTCGGCGTCACCGATCCGCCCGAGGAGATGTTCGGGAAGCTGATGCGGATCCCGGACGACGCTCTTGGCGTCTACTACGGGCTCCTGCTGGGCGAGGAGCCGCCCGTTGGCGATCCGATGGGCGCCAAGCGCGCCCTCGGGCGCCGGATCGTCGAACGCTTCCACGACCCCGCCGCGGCGGAGGCCGCCGAGGCGAGATTCGACACCGTTCACGTTGCCCGCGAGATCCCGGACGACATCCCGGAGGTGGCTCTGAGGGACGCAGAGGGCGTGCGAGCCGGGGGGGACGGCGAGGTTCACCTTCCCGCGTTGATCGCGGGTGCCTTCGAGATGTCGACGAGCGAGGCGCGGAGGTTGCTCGCTCAGGGCGGCGTCAAGCTCGACGGGGAGAGCCTCGATCCGGAGCCCCTGGATCTGCCCCTGGAGCGGCTCTCGGGGCGCGTGCTTCAGGTGGGAAAGCGCCGCTTCGCGCGCCTGCTGCCCCCTTGAGGTGTCGATTTGCAGGCGTTTCCAGGCGTCGCCTACGCATGGTGGGTGCCTCGACCTCAGCTAACTCCCGGGCTATACTTCGCGGTCGCTCTTGCGACGGTTTTCGAGAGGAGCAGCCTCGTAGCGAGGAGCCCAGCGTCGGCCCGGCGGAATGCCGGCCCATATCGGGCCCCTCACGACGAGGGGCCTTTTTCGTGACCGACGCGGGAGGTGGAGGCGGCGAGACCCGTCGACCCCGCCAAGTGGTCTTTGAAAACTGAGCAGCGCGCGACGAGGGACAACCCTGTCCTTCGTTGCTCGAGCCCGACCCCTGCCCATCATGCACCGGGTGGGGGTTGAACAACTCCGTCATGTCTGCCGCCGCATTGTGTACGCGGCGGCGAGTCAGCGACATGACAACTCTCTTGTGACGTACGTTTGACGTCACGTCACGCTTTTTACGGAGAGTTTGATCCTGGCTCAGGACGAACGCTGGCGGCGTGCTTAACACATGCAAGTGGAGCGACGAACCGGGCTTCGGCCCGGGGCAAA
>JBKOYL010000097.1:0-14729 GCA_046725395.1 Actinomycetota bacterium
CGAGGCGCCCGCGAAGGACGTCGCGCAGCTCGAGGATCACCTGGTGGAGCAGGCCCTGCGGACGAGCGCTGATGTGACCCCCGTCGAGGGGGAGGCCGCGGAGGTCCTCCGTGAGCACGGCGGGGTCGCCGCCCTGCTGCGCTACTAGCGCACCCCCAGGCGCGAGCGGCTGAGCCACGCGCAGTTTTGCCCGCGATGGGCACGGGTAGTCGGCCAACATGGGACGACCCAAGGTGAAGCCCGCGAAGGGAGACGAGGGATGAGCGAGCGAGACCCGATCGAGCGGGATGTCGAGCGAGAGGAGGCCGAGGCCGCCCGCGAGGCCGCGAATATCGGCGGGCGCAGCGGCATGGAGGACGTCCCCGAGCCCGACCGGCCGCTGGCGGAGGCCGGCGAGGGCGAGTCCGAGGGCTTCGAGGAGGCGGAGCAGCTGCTCGAGGAGCGGGCCTCGCACGAGGACGACCGGGGCAAGCCGTTCCGCGACCGCCCGGATCCTGAGCCCGACCATCAGCGCACCTCCTACGGGGAGGGCGACCGGCTCGACTCGACGGAGACCGAGGTGGACGAGCCCTAGTTCCAGGGCCCGCCCTGGATGGGCGGGTGCTGCACGATCGGCTTCTTCAGCAGGGCCTCGCGGGCGAGGTCCGCGATTCCGCTGGCGGTGAGGCCGAAATGCTCCATGCAGGCCTCGGCGGTGCCTGAGACGCCGAACTCATCCTGCATGCCGAGCGCGAAGACCGGGACGGGATGCTGCTCGGCGGCGACCTGGCGGATCGCATCGCCGAGACCGCCGACGACGCGATGCTCCTCGGCGGTCACCGCCACGCCGGTCTTCGCGAGGGAGCGGAGGACCGCCTGCGAATCGATCGGCTTGATGATCGAGACGTTCACGACCTCGGCCTCCACCCCGTCCTCGTGCTCGAGGGTCTCGGCCGCCTCCAGCCCGCGCCAGACCATGTGCCCGCAGACGAAGATCGAGATGTCCTTGCCGGGCCGCAGCACGTCGACGCCGCGGCCGAGCGTCTCGGGGATCTCGTCATAGACGATCGGCGTCTTGGGTCGGCCGAAGCGCATATACATCGGCGCGTCGAACCGCTCGTAGGACTCGATCACCGCGGTGTAGGCCTGGTTGTAATCCGCCGGCACCACGACCCGCATCTGCGGCATGGCGCGCATGAGCGCGATGTCCTCGATCATCTGGTGCGAGGCGCCGTCCTCGCCAAGCGAAACGCCGCCGTGCGAGGCGCCGATCCTGACCTTGAGGCCATTGTGGGCGATGCCCAGCCGGACCTGGTCGTAGGAACGCGAGGTGGCGAAGATGGCGAACGTCGAGGCGTAGGGCACCTTGCCGCTGGCGGCAAGGCCACAGGAGATCGACATCATGTTTGCCTCCGCGGCTCCGACGTTGAAGAACCGCTCGGGGAATTGCTTGCCGAACTTCATCGACTGGGTCGAGACAGCGAGGTCGGCATCCAGGGCGACGACCTCGGGGTAGCTCTCGCCGAGCGCCACCAGCGCGTCCCCGTAGGCCTGCCGGGTGGCGATCGCCTCGCTCTGCGGCTCGGCAGCGTCAATCAGCGCGCTGGCCATCAGCCCGTGCCCTCCAGCCCTTTGGTCTGGCGCTTGTAGGTCTCCTCCAGCTCCTCCATCGCCTGCTCGGCCTGCTCCTGGCTCGGCGGCTTGCCGTGGAACCCGAAGCGATCCTCCATGAAGGACACGCCGCGGCCCTTCTTGGTCTGGCAGACGATCGCGGCCGGGCGGTCGAGGGTGCGGCTTCGCTCCAGCGCCTCGACGATCGCGCCCATGTCGTGCCCATCGATCTCGACCGCGTCCCAGCCGAAAGCCTCGAACTTGGCGCGGACGTCGCCCGTATCCATCACCTCCTCGGTGGTGCCGTCGGTCTGCAGGTGGTTGTAGTCCACGATCGCGGTCAGGTTGTCGAGCTCGAAGTGGGCGGCTGACATCGCCCCCTCCCAGCTTTCGCCCTCCTGGCAGTCGCCGTCGGACATCACGGTGAAGACGTGGGAGGTGTCGGCGAGCCCGTCGAGCCGCAGCGCCAGGCAGATGCCCACGCTCATCGAGAGCCCCTGGCCGAGCGAGCCGGTCGAGACCTCGATCCCGGGGGTACGGGTCATGTCCGGGTGGCCCTGGAGATGAGAGCCGATCTGACGCAGCCCCATCAGGTCGTCCGCCGGGAAGTAGCCGTGCGCCGCGAGCGCTGCGTACTGGATCGGGGCGGCGTGGCCCTTGGAGAGCACGAAGCGATCCCGCTCGGGCCAGCGTGGGTTGGAAGGGTCGTGGCGGAGCACCCGGTAGTAGAGCGCGGCGACGATGTCCGCCGCCGAAAGAGAGCTGTCGAGATGCCCCGACTTGGCGACGGCGAGCATGCGGACGCAGTGGATCCGAAGGACGGTGGCGTACCGCTCGAGCTCGGCGATCGACGGCCTGCCGCCAGCCTCGCTGGACGGCTCGGGCTGGAGATCTGGAACGGGCTTCAGGTGCGCCACTCGCGGCTCATCTTTCGCCTGGTCGTACGGAAGGGCCTCTGACCGCGGGTGGGTCAAGACCGGGCGGCGAGGGTAGCAGCGGGCGACACCAGCGGCAGGCTAAGCCCTGCCGCCGACGGAACGCTCACACCCATAGCCTCCCTTGGGTGAAGGTCGGGATGGTCATGATCGTGTCCGTCCTCGTTCTAGCCGGGTGCGGGGGCTCCGGTGAAGATGAACGCACCGCCGGTTCGGCCGAAGCCGCCCCGGAGGCGAGTCCGGAGGCCCCGGCGACCGGGCCGCAGGCGAGCGGCGACGCGCCGGAATCCGACCGGGCGGCGATCACCGCGGCGGTGAGCGAGTACATCGGTGCTCTCGACCGCCACGACGCGGCCACCGTCTGCGCGCTGTTTGTTCCGGGCGCCGTCGACCTGGCCGAGCTGCCGCTCCGGCGGGGAACCTGCGACGGGTCAGTGGCCCGCTCGATCGGGACCCGCCCGCGCGGAGGCGCGCCGGCCTGGCGGAGCACGAAGCCCATCGAGCTCGAGGTGAAGCAGCTCGGAGCCGACCGCGCCCGCGTGACCGCCACGGTCACCCACCACTTCTCCGACCGCAAGTACGTCTCGATCGAGGACGACGTCATCTACCTCGAGCGGATCCACGGTCGATGGCTGCTGGCGAAGCCGAGCGGCACCTTCTACCGGGCGGTCGGCTTTCCGGAGCCGCCGCTGCGATCGCTCTCCCCGCCGGCGGGCTGGTAGCTAGAACCGATGGTTGCCGCCCCCGCCGCGCGGCGCGTGCTCGCGCAGGCGCTTGGGGTGGCGTCGGCTGACCCCGACGATCGCCGCGTCCCCGCCGGTGGCGCTGGGATCGATCACGGTGGCGTACGCCACCCGGTCGGTCAGCGCCTGCGACCAGAGCAGCCCCTTCGAGCGCTTCAGCGAGAAGAGCACCCGTCCCGGCCCGTGCCCGTCGAGGCGCCGGACCATCAGCCGGCTGCGGCGGGCGTCCGTGCGCACGTAGGAGAAGGCGCGTCCTCGCACCGCGGGATCGAAGAGAAGCAGGCGCGGCGAGCGCACCAGCGCCCGGTGCTTGCGCGTCCCCATCGCGCGCTGGACGATCCGGCTCCCCGCAGGGCTCGCGACCGCGTAGACGAGGAGGCTGCCGTCGAGCGCGGGCGGGCTGAGCTGCGCGGGGCCGGCCGCACCCGCCATCAGCGCCGGCGGTGCGGGCGCGGCCGGGTCGGCGATGTATCGGATGAAGATCCCGTCGCCCCCACCGGTCGGGGCGCGATAGGCGAGCCAGCTGTCCGAGACCGCGATCGCGTCGGCGCCTGGGGCCGAGATCCGGGCGACCGGGGCCAGGCTGCCTCGGTCGAGCAGCTGCGCGGAGTCGCCGACCACCGTGGCGACGTATCGCCCTCCGATCGTCGGGTGCGTCCCCGGCAGCTCGATCTCCTGGCCCCCGCGGCTGATCACCGCCGGCCCGGCAAGCCGCTGGAAGAGCAGCGCGTCCGCAGTCGCGGACGGGTCGGTGGCGTCCGCGACTTGGATGCCGGCGGCGCGGGCGCTGCCCGGCGCCAGCGCCAGGGCGATCGCGGCGAGCAGCAGGGCCGTCGCGTCGCCGCGTCGTAGCCCGAGGTAGACGCTCGGACGCTCGCACATCAGCTCCCTCGCCCTGATCCCGATCGGCCCGCCGGCCACGGGAGCGAGCGCGAGGATCGGGATCGCCCTTCCCAGGCCGAACGCTGCCCCGACGAGGAGCCCGAGGGCGGGATCGCCGAGCGCCAGGCTCACCCCCGCCAGCCCCCAGACGCCGAAGGAGAGGACGAACGTGGTGAAGCCGATTCCCAGGAGCAGTCCGTAGAGGGCGGCGGCGAGCGGCATCGGCATCGCCCGCCGCCAGTGCTCAGGCAACTGCCGGCGGATCTGAGGCACGATCCTGGCCCCGCGCGCCTCGAGCATCGAGGCGAGGACCGCGATCGCCGCCGCGACGAGATATGCCCCGCGCCCGCCGGCGCCGTGCAGCAGGTCTCCGAGCAGCGCGAGCGATCCGAAGGTGAGGAGTCCCCCGGCGACGGCGCCGGGCAGGAAGGCGGCGCTGGCCGCGAACGTTGGCCGCCTCCCGCCGGCGTGGCCGGTCGGTCCGATCGTCTCGATCACGGAAAGCCCGCAGGGCGAGAAGGTGCCGGTGGCGCCGATCAGGAGCGCCGCGGCAACCAGCGCGATCTCGACCGCCGCCGCGCTCATGCGGTCCCCCTCGTCAGCACGGCACCCGGGTGTCGTAGTACTGCACGCAGAAGACCTTGCGGCCGCCGTAGCAGTAGCCGGTCAGGGCGGCATCGCCATTGATCCGGGTGTGGTGATGGGCGCAGCAGTCGACCAGCTTGCGGACCTTGCCGCCGCAGCACCGATACCAGGACCCGTCGATCCAGGTGCGAAAGCCGTAGACGCTCTGAACGCGGTCGCAGATCCTGCTCCTGGGCGCGGGCGGCAGCGGACGCCCGTCCGGGCCGCGGAGGAGCTGCCCGCCGTCGTCGACCGGCTGGCCGGCCTCGTTCACCGCGCGCCCGATGTCGTCGATCGGGTGCCCGTCCGCGGCTCGGAGCGGAAACCCGCGGGAGTCGATCCGCGGCAGGCCCGTCGGGTGCGGGCAGGAGCCGGTCGTGAAGGTGTGGCCGCAGAAGTGAAACGCCTGGGACTCTCCCGGCTCGATCAGGCTGCCGACCGTCCTGGCCGCGGTCACCGCCATCAGCGCGCCACCGACTCGCGCCAGGAACCCGCGCCGCGAGGTGTCCCGCGCCAGTGCGTCGCCGATCCGATCGAGGTGCTCAGGCACCGGTCGCCAAGCCCCGTCTCTCGGCGGTGGCGAGCACGCTCTCGAGCTGCGCCAGGTTGTTGAAGGTCCCCTTCGCGAGCACCGTGCCCTCCCGGTCGAGTGCGAGCGCGAAGGGGCTGCCCGGTATGCCGAGCCGGCGCCAGAGCTCCGCCTCCGCGGCCTCGTCAAAACGGGCGACCGCGACGCGGGGGTCGCGCGCGACGCTGTCGATCGCCGGGTCGAGCACCTGGCAGATGTGACAGCCCGGGGAGGTGAAGACCGCCAGCCCGAGATCGGCCCCGTTTCGCCCGATTCGGTCCGCGAGGTCCGCCGCCTGGGATCCGATCTCCGGCCCCTCCCCCGTGATCTCGAGCGCGCCTTGCGTCCCGAGCTGCAGGCGGAGCATCCCGACCTCCCGGGCGAGCGCCAGGACCGCAACCGTCAGGGCGGCGCAGACCAGCAGGGCGACGGCGATCCCGACCCCCAACCAGCCCTCGGTTCCAAGCTCGATCGAGTCGAGGAGGGGGAGGAGTGCGAACCCGGCCGCGAGTCCGAGGCTTCTGAGGACACCGAGCCAGGAGACCCGGGAGCTCGGGCCGAAGCACGCGCAGGGCGAGCCGGCGCGCCCGCGCAGGATGGCGCCCACGGTGAGCGCAGCGAACACGAGCATCAGCGCGGCCGCGCCGTAGGCCGCCGCGTCGGAGCCGAGCGCGACCGCGACCGCCAGGGAAAGCTCGATCGCGATCAGGGCGGCCCAGGCGAGCGGCCGCATCGGTCCGCCTTCGAAGCCGAAGCTCGAAAGGGCGGCGATCGTCTCGCGCGGACGCGCCAGCTTCGCGAGCGCCGCGCCCGCGAGCACGATGCCAAGCCCGACCCGCAAAACGATCTCCAACATCCCTCCGCCCGGAACCTACCAGCCGGCCCCGCCACCGACTTCCGCGGTCAGGCGGCGGACTGGGAGCTGCGCTTCTTGCTGAGCCGAAGCGCTAGCCGATCGCGACCATGCGCTCGATCGGCAGCTTGGCGCGCGCGGCGATCTCCGGCGGGACCTTGACCTCGTACCTGAAGTCCCGCAGCGAGTCCCGGACCTTCGGCAGGGTGATCATCTTCATGTACTTGCAGAAGGCCATCCGGTTGGCCTCGATCAGCTTGGCCTTCGGTGCAGCCTGCTGGAGCGGGTAGAGCATCCCGTTCTCGGTCGCGACGATGTACTCGCCGTCGGGATGCTTCTCCATGTAGGAGAGCATTCCGCCGGTGGAGAGCATCTGGACGCCGTCGGGATCGATGTCGCCGGAGGCGACGTACTCCATCGCCTGCGTGGCGCAGCCGCACTCCGGGTGGATCAGGAACTCGGCGTTCGGATGCTCGTCGCGGACGGTCTTGATGTCGTCGGGGCGGATGCCCGCGTGCACGTGGCACTCGCCGTCCCAGACGTGGAAGCGGGCGCGCCGTTCGGGGTCGTCCTTGATCCCCGTCTCCCGCTCGACGAAGGCGCCGAGCCACATGTCCGGGCCGAAGAGGATCTCGGTGCCGTCACCGTGCTCGCGCCAGATGTGCTCGACGACCTGGACCGCGTTGCCGGAGGTGCAGCAGTAATCGGTCTCCGCCTTGACCTCCGCCGAGGTGTTCACGTACATGACGACCAGAGCGCCGGGGTGCTCGGCCTTCCAGGCGCGCAGCTGATCGGCGTTGATCGAGTCCGAGAGCGAGCAGCCGGCACCGGGGTCAGCGATCAGGACGGTTTTGTCGGGCGAGAGGATCGACGCCGTCTCGGCCATGAAGTGGACGCCGCAGAACTCGATCACCTCGGCGTCGGTCCTCGCCGCTTGGCGGGAGAGGCCGAGGGAGTCACCGACGAAGTCGGCGACCTCCTGCAGCTCGGGGAGCTGGTAGTTGTGGGCGAGGATGACGGCATCGCGCTCGGCCGCGAGCGCCTTGACCTCGTCGCTCAGCGTGGCGATCTCCTGACCGCTCAGCTTGGCGGGGAGTTCGTTGACGGTAGGAAGCTCCAGCACGGAAGCCGCTCCTTCGACGTTGGATGTTCGCTTCCCCGGCGCCCTATGACTCTGGGCCCCTGGAGGCAGGCGAATGAACTGACCAAAGGTTAGCGCGGCCCTATCGTTGGCTTCGTGCCCGAGCTGCCGGAAGTGGAGATCACGGCGCGCCGCCTGAGCGGCGCGCTCGAGGGAGCCGAGGTGGAGTCCGCGCTGGCCGCGGGCGTCGCGACGCTGAAGACCTTCGAGCCCAGCCTCGACGCGCTGATCGGCGCGCGCGTCGCGGGCGTTCGCCGGATCGGCAAGATGCTCGCGGTCGACTTCGACCCCTCCGCGGGCGATGGTGGGGCACCGCTCACGCTGCTAGTACACCTGATGTCGGCGGGGCGCCTGCAGGTGTTCGACAAGCGGGCCTCATTGCGCGACCGGCGCTCGCGAATCCTGGTCCGGATCGCCGACGGTCGCGAGCTTCGCCTGCGGGAGTTCGGCACGAAGCAGTCGGCGTGGGCGAAGCTGCTGCCGATGGACGGGGTGGAGGGGGACGAGATGGTCGCCACACTCGGCCCCGACGCCTGGCCGGCCCCGCCGCTCGAGGAGCTCACGGAGCGGATCCTCCAACCCCGCCACCTCCACCCCCTGCTCCGCGACCAGCGGGTGATCGCCGGGATCGGCCGCTCCTGGGTGGATGAGATCCTCTGGGAGGCGCATCTCTCCCCCTTCAAGCAGGGGTCCGAGCTGCGCGGAGAGGAGATCAAGCGGATCCACGACGGCCTCCACGTGCTAGGCGACGCGATCGAGCGCTACGAGGAGGTGATCGGCGAGAGCATCCCCGACAAGATGCCGATGCCCTTGAAGGTCCACCGCCGTGAGGGCGAACCCTGCCCCCGCTGCGGCACCACCATCGAGGCGGTCTTCTTCGCCGAGCACCAGACGAACTACTGCCCGGAGGAGCAGACCGGCGGGCGGGTGCTCAAGGACCGCCGGCTGTCGCGGCTGCTCAAGTAGCTGCCGGGCTACCTGCCGATGAAGCGCCGCACTAGCGGTTCTCGGAGTCCATGTGCTCCCGGACGATCGACTCCCGCTTGCGGCGGACGGCGGCCCTCGGCGGCATCGCGCTGACTCTATAGGCTCACGCTCATGCTGAGGTCGAGGGCCGGCGCGGAGTGGGTGAGCGCTCCGATGGAGACGTAATCGACGCCGCTCGCCCCGAACTCCGCGACGTTCTCGAGCCTGACCCCGCCCGATGCCTCGAGCTCGGGGGCGCCACCATCGCGCCGCGCGGCGCTGACCGCCTCCTGGAGTTGCGCTGGTGTCATGTTGTCGAGCAGGAGACGATCGGCACCCGCCTCCACCGCCTGACGGATCTCATCGAGGTCGCGGCACTCGACCTCCACCGGGAGCTCCGGCCGCACCTCGCGAGCACGCCGCACGGCCTCCCCCACCCCGCCGGCGATGGCCGCGTGGTTCTCCTTGATCAGGATCGCGTCGTAGAGGCCCATCCGGTGATTGCTGCCGCCGCCCGCCGCCACCGCGGCCTTCTCCAGGACCCGCAGGCCCGGCGTCGTCTTGCGCGTGTCGAGGATGCGGGCGCCGGTCCCGGCGACCGCGCGGACGAATCTCGCGGTAAGGGTGGCGATGCCCGAGAGATGGCAGAGCAGGTTGAGCGCGGTGCGCTCGGCGGCGAGCAGCGCCCTGGCGGGACCCTCCGTCCGGGCGACGATGGCCGGTACCTCATCGCGCCACTCGCCCTCGGCGGCGATCGGCTCGAACCCCGCCGCGCCGGCCTGCCGAAACACCTCGGCCGCCACCTCCAGTCCGAAGACGACGCCGGGCTCCTTCTGGGAGATCGCGGCGCGCCCGGATGCATTCTCGGGTATGACGGCCTCGGCGGTGACGTCGCCCGATCCCAGGTCCTCGAGCAGCGCCCGGGCCACGAGCTCGCGCGTGTCGGTGTCTACTGTCAAGCGAATGTCTCACAGTCTCACGAAACCGCGGCCCAGGGCGTTTTCTGCGCAGATGCCCAATGAACCCCTTCCCCCCTTCCAGGAGCTGCTCGATGAGCACGGCTCGGACGTACTCGGATACCTCGTCGCCACAGTCGGGCCACATGACGCGGAGGATGTCTTCCAGGAGACCTTCATCGCGGCCCTCCGCTCTTACGACGGCCTCGAGCACGCTCGTAACCTGCGCTCCTGGCTGCTCACCATCGCCCACAACAAGGCGATCGACCACCACCGCGCTCGGGGCAGAAGAGCGGTCCCGGCGGGGGACGCGGAGGAGGTGGCGGGCTCCGTCACAAGCCCGAACCCTAGGCCCGATCAGGTGGTCGGCGGCGGCGATCCGGAGCTCTGGCGCGCCGTCAGCGCGCTGCCGCCCAAGCAGCGGAGCGCGGTCGTACTCCGCTACGCAACCGACATGTCCTACTCCGCCATCGCGCAGGCCATGGACAGCTCCGAGGCTGCGGCCCGCCGGAACGTCCACGAGGGCCTGCAGAAGCTGAGAGGTGAATTCGCATGAACCCGATGACCGAGAAGCAGCTCGAGAAGATGTTGCGGCAGGCGCCGACTGACGGCGACCTCGATCGAGCCGTCCAAGGTCTTCTGGCCCGCGCCGAGCGCGCGGGTCTGATCGACGTCGCCTACGCGACGGTCGACTCTCCGTTCGGCGAGCTGCTCGTCGCCCGCACCGACCGCGGGGTCGTCCGGGTGGCGCTCCCGACCGAGCGCGGCCGGCAGCGCCCGCGCGACGAGGTGCTCGAGGAGCTCGCGGCCGAGGTCTCCCCGCGCGTCCTGGAGTCGCCGAAGCGGCTCGACGAGGAGCGCCGCGAGCTCGAGGACTACTTCGAGGGGCGTCGCCGCAAGTTCGACGTGCCGGTCGACTGGGCGCTTTACCCGGCGGGATTCCGCGGCCGCGCCCTTCACGCGGTCGCCCGGATCCCGTACGGGAAGGTGAAGACCTACGCGGAGATCGCCAAGCAGGCCGGCAACCCGCGCGCCTTCCGCGCCGCCGGCACGGCCTGCGGGCACAACCCGATCCCGCTGATCGTCCCCTGCCATCGCGTGGTCCAGTCGGGCGGCGGCATCGGGAACTACGGCGGCGGCCCCGAGATGAAGAGGGCGCTGCTCGACCTCGAGGGAGCGCTCTAGCCGGTCCGAAACGCGTCGGCGTGGGCCTCGGCCCACTGCTCGAAGCTGCGGGGCGCCCGCCCGGTCACCTGCTTCACCGTTGGATGCACTGTCGTCTCGTCGACCAGCCCTTCTGAGAAGAACTCGAAGAAGGCATCGACGTACTCCTTGGGCATCGCCTGCTCCATCTCCGTCCGTGCCTCCTCTTCCGTCTGCCCCTCGAAGCGGAGGTCCCTGCCGGTGTAGTTCGCCAGGATCGCCACCTGCTCCGCGGGCCGGAGCGCCTCCGGCCCGCTGAGCCGATACGCCCGGCCCTCGTGCTCGGCGGTGATCAGCGCCCGGGCGGCCACCGCACCGAGATCGTCGGGGTCGATGGTCGAGACTGCGACATCGGCGAACGGCCCGCGGACCATGTCGCCCTCCCGCAGCTGAGGCAACCAGCGATAGGCGTTCGACATGAAGCTGTTCGGCCGGAGGAAGGTCCAGGGAATCCCCGAGTCGCGGACGGCTCGCTCGGAGAGGATGTGGTACCTGGCGACGGCGTTGTCGAGCTTGCCGCTCGGCGCCGCGCTGCTGGAGAGCAGGACGATGCGCTCCACCCCCACATCGCGCATCAGCTCGAGGCTCTGCTCCAGGCCCTCATAGCCGCTCAGCAGGAAGACCGCGCTGACACCCTCCAGCGGTGCGCGCAGGCTCTCGGCGTCGTTGAGATCGCCCTGTGCCGCCTCGACCCCGTCGGGTAGGCGGAAGTCCGAGCCGGACCGCACGAGGCCGCGGACGTCCGCGCCCAGCTCGAGCAGACCGTTGAGGACGCCGCCGCCGGCGTTCCCCGTCGCCCCCGCGACGAGAATCACGCCGGGAACACCGCCATCGTCGCGGTGAATCCGTGCAGGAAGTTGCGCCCGCCGACCGGGCCGATCTCGCCGGCGCAGAAGAAACCCGCGGTCGGGGCGCCAAGGGCGTCCTCGAGGGCCGAGGCGTCGTGGTCTGGCATGTCGAACATGTGCGAGCCGCGGCCGTTACAGGTGAAGAGCAGCGCGCCGGCGGCGCCATCGGAACCGAGGGCCTGCGCCTGGGCGCGGAGCGCCTCGCGGAGGTCCTCGTCCGCCGACGCGGCATCCCTCACCTGGAGGCGGACCGTCTGCCCGATGCGGACCGGCTCGCCGATCGCGATCGCGCCGGATTCTCGGTCGGCGCCGATGATCGGGCGAACCAGGAAGTCGCCGCGCCCATACTCGGGCCGGTTCTCGTCGATCACCAGCCCGACGAGGACGCCTGAGGAGGCCAATTCGCGCTCGCGCTCCGGCAACGCCGAGATCACCTCCCCGAGCCGCTCCATAGCCGGCTTGCCGGCGAGCTCGGCGATCACGTTGGCCTCGGCGCGGGTGATCGTCATCTCCGGTCCGACCGGGCCGGCGCCCTGCGAGACGCAGGGCAGCACCTCCACGCCGCGCAGGCGGACCGCCACCGCTCCGTCGGTGTGGACGTCGCCGTCGCGCATCAGGACCGCGCCGCCCGCGAACGACGCGCTGGCGAGCCCACCGAGGACGGGCACGTGGGGCCGGGAGCGCTCCAGAGCAGCCAGCAGCTCCTCCGCGGGGAAGCTGAACGGATCGCAGAACGCGATCACGAACTCGTCCGCCGCCGGCTCGCCGACGTCCTCCGCGAGCGACTCGGGCATGCCGAGCAGCCGAAAGCCGTCGGCGTCCCGTTCCGCGGTCACGTGCATCGTCTCGAGCTCGGCGCCGGGCATCGAGCCCGCCCAGACGACGACGCCGGGGGTGTCCTCGAGCTCGCTGCCGCCGGCGACCGTCCCGCCGGCCCCGCACCCGATCAGGGCCCGGGGCTCGAGTCGCTCGTGCACTTCGGAGAGCAGCCACTTCGCCATCCCGAGATGGTGGCCCGAGGCGAACACCACTGCCAGGTCGCACGCGCGTCCGAGGCCCCCCCTGGCACGGTCGGCAGCCTCCGCGGCGGCCTCGACCGGGTCGAAGCTCTCCGACGCCCCGACCGACGCCCGGATGGTCGTGGTGCGCGCCGAACCCACGCTAGTTCCCCGCCGCGGCCTGGTTCAGGTACTCGCGCACGAAGCCGTCGAGATCCCCATCGAGCACCCGCTGCGCGTCTCCCATCTCGAAGTTGGTCCGGTGGTCCTTCACCCTCTGGTCGGGGTGAAGGAAGTAGCTCCGGATCTGCGAGCCCCACTCCGCTGACTTCTGCTCGCCGCGCTCCTTGGCCAGCTCCTCGGCGCGCTCGAGCTCCTTGCGCTCGAGCAGCCGCGCGCGCAGGAGCTGCATCGCGGTCGCCTTGTTCTGCGCCTGCGAGCGCTCGTTCTGGCACTGGACCACGATGCCTGTCGGGATGTGGGTGATCCGCACGGCGGAGTCAGTCTTGTTGACGTGCTGGCCCCCAGCTCCTGAGGCGCGATAAGTGTCGACCCGGATGTCCGCGTCATCGATCTCCACGTCGACGTCCCCCTCGACCAGCGGTGCGACGTCGACCTGGGCGAAGCTGGTGTGCCGCCGGGCCGACGAGTCGAAGGGCGAGATGCGGATCAGCCTGTGGACGCCACGCTCGGCGGCGAAGAGCCCGTAGGCGTTCTCACCGCGAGCCACGAATGTCGCCGACTTGAGCCCCGCCTCCTCGCCCGGCGACGCCTCCTTCATCTCGACCTTGAAACCGCGGCGCTCGGACCAGCGCAGGTACATGCGCAGCAGCATCTCCGCCCAATCCTGGGAATCGGTGCCGCCGGCACCCGCGTTAACGGTGACGACGGCGTCCCCGGCGTCGAAGCGGCCCGAGAAGAGCCGCTCCTCCTCCAGATCGGCGAGCCGGCGCTCCACCGAGGCGAGCTGACTCGCCAGCTCCCCCGCCATCTCCTCGTCGTCGGCGGCGAGCTCCGCGAGCTCCTCGAGATCGTCGACGTCCTGCGTCAGTTCGCGGAAGCTCGCGAGCCGGCGCTGCGCGCGCGCGTGCTGAGCCGAGATCTCGGCGGCCTTCGCCTGGTCGTCCCAGAACCCGGGACTCTGCATCTCCCCCTCGAGTCGCTCGACCTCCGTGCTCAGGGCATCCGGGTCAAAGGTAATCCGAGAGCAGCTTGAGCTGCCCCCGGATCTCCGCCAGGCGAACGGAGATTCCCTCCTTTGGAAGCGTTTCGGCCATAGGTCTGCGGGTTTCCGCCGAGATCTGCGGGTTTCCACTTACAAGGGTATTCGGACCGTCCTCTACGGTTTTCCCAGGAAGGAAGAGAGGGCTCATGGAGAACGGAATCTCCAAGGGAACGCGCCGTTCAATGCGCTGGCTGCTTCGGAAACTCGCCGCCGGTCTGCCCCCCTTGCCCACGCTCGGGGGACGCGTTCTCGCGACCCGGGTCGCGGGGCTCCTGCTCGTCGGCGGCGCCGTTCTGATCGGGATCACGGTCGCGCTGCCGCCCGCCGCGAACGGCTCGGACCTGCTCATCCTGGGGTACGGCGTGGTCGCCGCGATCGCGGGCATCTGGCTGCTGGCAAAGCGCCGGGTCTCCGAGCCCGTCCTCGGAGGGGCCGCCGCGCTCGGCACTCTGATCATCGCGCTCGCGACCTTGGAGGGCGGGCCCGGGAGGGGAACGAGTGACAACGAGATCCTGTACCTGTGGATCGTCCTGTTCGCGTTCTGGTTCCTCGGCCTCCGGCACGCCCTCCTCCAGCTCGCCCTGATCGGTGTCGGCGACGCCCTGATGCTGAGCGAGCAGGCCTCCGACTTCAGCGCGGGCGTGAGCCGCTGGACGGTGACGATGGCGACGCTCCTGGTCACGGGTCTGCTCATGGCTTGGCTCCGTCGGTCGTTTGAGCGCGAGCGGGAGGAGACCGCGCGGCTCGCGGTGGTGGCGGAGCGCATGCGAATCGCCCGCGACCTTCACGACGCGGCCGGGCATTGCGTGACTGCCATCTCGCTGCAGGCAGCCACAGGGCTGAGCGCCCTCGACGAGGGTGACGACGTCGAGGAGGCGCGCACCGTCCTGGCGGAGATCAAGCGCACCTCCAGGATCGTGCTCGAGGACATGCGTAAGCTCCTCGGCCTGCTCCGCCCCACCGACGCGCCCTATCCCGAGCGGGATCGGGTCAGCCTCTCGCATCTGGACGACTTGATCGACGAGTGCCGCGCCGCCGGGATCTCGGTGGCGGTGAAGCGCATCGGCGAGCCCGTCACCCTCCCCCCGGTGCTCGACCAGACTGCCTACAGGATCGTCCAGGAGTCGCTGACCAACGTCCTCAAACACGCGGGCCCGGGCGCAGCGGCGACCGTCAGGCTGAGCTTCGATCCCGCCA
>JBKOYL010000103.1:0-24307 GCA_046725395.1 Actinomycetota bacterium
TGATCACGTCCAGCACCAGCTCGGCCTCCTTGATCGCTCGGTTGAGCTCGCCGGGATCGGGATAGAACGAGGAGACGGCCGCCACGCCGTGCTTGCGCAGCCGCTGGGCGATGCGCCCCGCGGCCTGGAGGGTCCGCTCCGGCGCCTCGTCCCCGCCCCTCGCGGGCAGGATCGCATAGAGCCGGCCGTCCGCGAGCTCCGCGAGCGAGCCCTCGTACTCCGCCTCGACCAGGGCGGTCGCGTGGCTGGGGCTGGCCGACTCGATCTCCGCGACCAGCGCGATCGCGCCGCGGGCGAGGTCACAACCGAGCCGTGCCGCCTTGCTGGTCGCCTCGGCCGTGTCGATCTCGCGAGAGCGCAGCTCCTCGATCAGGCTGCCGCGCAGATTGCGCTCGGCCTCCTCGCGGGCGTCCGCTACCGCCACCTCGGCGAGGGCGGCCAGGGCCGCCGCCCGCAGGACCTCGTCGCGATCGACCAGCAGCGGCACCTCGCCCTCGTCGGCCTCAGCCTCGAGCAGCAGCACCACCCCGACCTTCTGACCCCCCGCCTCGATCGAGCGCTCGAGCGCGATCCAAGCGGGCGCGGTCGCCTCCGTGTCCGCCACGCGCGCGTTCGCGTACTCGGCCAGCCCGTTGAGCTCGCCGCCATCCGGGGCGCGCGCCGCCAGCCCGCGAGGAGGAAGGACGATCGCCACGGGACCGCCCGCCTCGGCCGCTGCAAGCTCCGCCACGCCCTGCAGGCCCTCGCCGTCGAGGACGGCCTCGATCATTCGCGTGCTGAGCTCGCGCACGGTCACTCCTCGAACGCCTCGTGTCGAGTGAAGACTTCGATTTTCTTCACGGAGAGCTCCCCCTGCGGGCGACAGCTGTCACCACGCAAGCTAGGGGTGGGTCCGCACAGCGTCATTGGCCCTCTGTCGAAAATCGTGCCGGCCGCTTACTCCAAGCGGTCGAGAGTGGCAATCGACGCGAGACGGGCCTCAACCATTGATCCTGGCTGGCCAGCCAGTCCCGCGCTAGAGTCCGCTGCCACCGCCGACAACGAGGGAGCGAGTATGGCCGTCGACACCGCCGCCGCATCGAGCACGAGCACGGAGACGTTGGAGGTCGGCAACCCCGCCGACGGATCCGTGATCACGAACGTGCCGGTCGACGGGCCCCGCGAGGTCGCGGCGACGGTCGCCCGGGTGCGGGCCAACCAGTCCGGCTGGGAGGAGCTCGGGATCAAGGGCCGGGCGTGGTGGCTCGGCGAGCTGCGCGACTGGCTGCTCGACAACCAGGACAAGATCGCCGAGACCATGCAGCGCGAGACCGGCAAGGTGTGGGCCGAGGCGTCGTCGGAGACGCCGTACGTCTGCGACCTGATCAACTTCTATTCGCGCAAGGCGCGGAAGTACATCGGCGACGAGAGGGTGCCGGCCCACTCCCCGCTGATGAAGGTGAAGCGGCTCAAGGTGCATTACCGGCCGTATCCGGTCGTCGGCGTGATCAGCCCCTGGAACTTCCCGCTGATCCTGTCGCTCGGCGACGCGGTCCCGGCCTTGATCGCGGGGTGCGCCGTCGTCATCAAGCCCTCCGAGGTCACGCCCCTCGGCCTCGGCGAGATCGTCGAGGCGTGGAGGAGCGAGATCGGGGCCCCGGACGTACTCGAGGTGGTGAACGGGATGGGCGAGACCGGCTCCGCCCTGGTCGACGAGGCCGACTTCGTCCAGTTCACCGGGTCCGACCGAACCGCCAAGAAGGTCCTCGCCCGGGCGGCGGAGACGCTCACCCCGGTGAGCGCTGAGCTCGGAGGCAAGGACCCGATGATCGTGCTGCGGAGCGCGGACCTCGACAAGGCCGTCAACGCCGCCACCTGGGGCGCCTTCGCCAACGCGGGCCAGATCTGCATCTCGGTCGAGCGGCTGTACGTCGAGGAGCCGATCTACGACGAGTTCGTCTCGCGCCTCACCGAGGAGGTCCGCAAGCTCAACCAGGGCGCAGACGGGCCGGAGCACGGCAAGGACGTCGGCGCGATGACCTTCCCTCCCCAGACCGAGATCGTCGAGTCACACGTGGAGGACGCGCGACAGCAGGGCGCCAGGATCCTCACCGGCGGCAAGCGCGGCAGCGGCCCCGGCGACTGGTATGCCCCCACGGTGATCACCGACGTAGACCACTCGATGAGGGTGATGCGCGAGGAGAGCTTCGGGCCGGTGGTCGGCGTGATGAAGGTCCGCGACACGGAGGAGGCAATCCGGCTCGCCAACGACACCCGCTATGGGCTCTCGGCGTCGGTCTTCGGCAAGACCCGCGAGGCGGAGGCCGTGGCACGCCGGCTCGAGGTCGGCACCTGCAACGTCAACGACGTGCTGGTCGGCTTCCTCGCCCCGGACGTCCCGATGGGGGGCTGGAAGGACTCCGGCATCGGCTGGCGCCACGGCGAGTACGGGATCAAGAAATTCGTCCGCCCCGAGTCGCTGGTGATCACCCGCTTCGGCCGGAAGCGCGAGCCGCTCTACTTCCCGTACACGGACGAGCGGCGCCAGCAGCTGCGCAAGATCACCCGGTTCTTCAACGCCCGCGACTGGCGGCGCCGTCTCGGGCGCCGCTAGCCGGGACGAACAGTGGCGATGAAAGTGGGGCGATCAAGCGCTCTGTGTGCCGGCCCGGCCGAACGGGCTATGAGGCCGGAACCAGCTCCTCGCGGAGCTGCCTCGCTGCCTCGACCATGTTGCGCAGGCTCGGCTCGACCTCGTCCCACGCCCGGGTCTTGAGGCCACAGTCGGGATTCACCCAGATCTGCTCGGGGCGCAGCACGCGAGCCGCCTCGCGCAGCAGCTCGACCATCTCCTCGGTGCTCGGCACGCGGGGCGAGTGGATGTCGTAGACGCCCGGGCCGATGTCGTTGGTGTAGCCGGTCTTCTCCCAGTCGTGCAGCAGCTCCATGCGGGAGCGCGCCGCCTCGATCAGGTTGACGTCGGCGTCCATCGCCTGGATGTGCTCCATGATGTCGCCGAAGTCCGAGTAGCACATGTGCGTCAGGACCATGGTGTCGTCGCGGACGACCGAGGTAGCGACGCGGAAGGAGTAGACGGCCCACTCGAGGTACTCGTCCCAGCGGTCCTTGCGCAGCGGCAGGCCCTCGCGGATCGCCGGCTCATCCACCTGGATGATCCCGACGCCCGCCTTCTCGAGGTCCTCGACCTCGTCTCGGATCGCGAGCGCGAGCTGCTCGCAGGTCTCGGACCGCGGCTGGTCGTCGCGGACGAAGGACCACTGGAGCATGGTGACCGGGCCGGTGAGCATCCCCTTGACCGGCTTCTCGGTCTTCGACTGGGCGTACTCGATCCACTCGACCGTCATCGGCACCGGCCGGCTGACGTCGCCGAAGACGATCGGCGGGCGCACGCAGCGTGAGCCGTATGACTGCACCCAGGCGTTCTGGGTGAAGACGTAGCCGAGCATCTGCTCGCCGAAGTACTGGACCATGTCATTGCGCTCCGGCTCGCCGTGGACCAGCACGTCCAGGCCGATCTCCTCCTGGAAGTCGATCACGCGGTCGATCTCACCCCGCATGCGCTCCTCGTACTCCGCGAGCTGGATCTCGCCCTCGCGCAGCAGCCGGCGCGCCTCGCGAATCTCGTTGGTCTGCGGGTAGGAGCCGATCGTCGTCGACGGGAAGCTGGGCAGGCCGAGCTTGGCCTGCTGCGCCTCCTTGCGGTCCGGGAAGGGCGCATCGCGGCGGGCGTCCGCCTCGGTCAGCGCCTCGACCCGGTCGCGCACCTCCGCCGTGCGGGTCCGGTGAGAGTCTCGCCGGGAGTCCCGGGCGCGGTCGTTCGCATCGAGCTCCGCGGCGATCGCCTCGCGGCCATCCGCCAGCCCCTTGGCGAGGGTCGTCACCTCACCCACCTTCTGGACGGCGAAGGCCATCCAGGAACGCATCTCGTGGTCGAGGTCGGCGTCGCCGCCGGCCGGCTCGGCCTCGAGGTCGATCGGGACGTGGAGCAGAGAGCAGCTCGTCGAGACCACGAGCTGGGGCGTCCGGCTGCTCAGCCCCTCGAGCGCGTCGAGCGAGTGCTCGAGATGGTTGATCCAGACGTTGCGCCCGTTGACGATGCCGGCGAACAGCCACTTGTCGCCCATGCCGTCCTCGGCCACGAACTCGGCGTTGTGGCGGCCGCCGTGCTCGTGCACCTCGCCGCCCGCCGTCTCGTGGACGACGCCGGTGAAGTCGAGACCGATGCCCTCGACGGGCAGGTTGCGCAGCACCCCGTATGCGTCGCCGACGTGGTCGAAGTAGGTCTTGACGACGATTCGCGGACGCTCGTGGACCTTTGCCAGCTCCTCATAGGCGAGGCGCAGGGTGTCGAGCTCGCGCTCGGAGCGATCCTCGACGAAGCAGGGCTCGTCGAGCTGAACCCAAGTCGCGCCCTGCCCGGCGAGGCGCTCGATCACCTCGCCGTAGACCTCGACCAGCGACCCGATCAGATCAAGCGGGTCGAAGTCCTCGGAGACCCCGTCGGCCGGCTTCGAGAGCAGCAGGAAGCTCACCGGTCCGATCAGCACCGGCACGGTATCGATCCCGAGCTCCTCCATCGCCTCGACGTGCTCGTCGAAGGGCTTCGAGCTCGACAGCGAGAACCTGGTGCCGGGGCCAAGCTCGGGCACGAGGTAGTGGTAGTTCGTGTCGAACCACTTGGTCATCTCCATCGCGGTGACATCGACGTCGCCGGTCTGACGGCCGCGCGCCATTGCGAAATAGGTGTCGAGGTCGACCTGGCCGCCGGCCCAGCCGTAGCGCTCCGGGACAGCTCCGACCAAGGCGATCGTGTCCAGTACCTGGTCGTAGTAGGAGAAGTCGTTGGAGGGGATCAGATCGATCCCGGCCTCCTGCATGAGCTTCCAGTTCTCGATCCGGATCGCCTTGGCCGTGGCGGCCAGCTCATCGACCGAGGTCTGGCCGCGCCAGTAGCCCTCCGTGGCGAACTTGAGCTCGCGGTTGCTGCCGATCCGGGGGAAGCCGGAGACGTTCGATAGCGCCACGGATCAAGGCTATCGAGAGCGTCACAGCGTCTGCTCCGCCGTGGAGGCGGTGGCCGCGGGCGAGCACAGCTTGCCTGACAGGCTCCCCGCTCGGGGCGTCTCTCAGCGCACGGGTGCGATCCGGGCCGGGTCGAGGATCCGATGGACGACCTGGGGTCCCGCGAACCCCTTGAGCGTGAGCTGCTCCTCGGTCGCCCTCACTCCGCGCTCGGCGAGCCAGGCGGAGAGGCGGCGATGGGCGTCGGAGCTCAGCAGGATCTCGCCAGGGCCGGCGGCCGCCTGCAGCCGGGCGGCCAGGTTCGTGGCTTCGCCGCTCACGGCGATGTTGTCGTCGGAGATGCCCCTGGAAAGGATCCCGGGGCCGACTGAGATCCCGATGCCGAGGGGCAGGTCGATCATGGCCGCCTTGTCGCGGAGGGCGAGCGCGGCCTCCACGGCATCGATGCTGTGATCGAGCCGGTTGCCGGCGACGTTGAAGGTGGCCATCACCGCGTCCCCCGCGAACTTGTCGACGATTCCCCCGCGGCGCTCAACCGTGACGCGCGCCAACCGATAGAGCATGGCCATCCGCTCGGCCACCGCCTCCGGCGGCAGGTCGGCGCCGAGCCCCGCTGAGCCGCGAACATCCGCGAACAGCGAGGTGACCAGTCGCTCGCCATGCGGAACCACGCGTTCGGGTTGGGCCTGGTCGGCCGGCTCCGGCTCCGGGGAAAGCTCGAAGCCGAACCCCCTGCCGGCGCGCCGAGCCTCACGCGCGATCAGGCGCGCTCCGATCTCGTCGGCGGCCTCGGCGACCTTCCCCAGGCCGGTAGCCGCCTCGTCGGACCTGCCCGCGGCTTCCTCTGCGACGGCCAGCAGCGTTCGGCCGCGCAGCTCCACGAGCCTGTATCCGGCGCCGGCGGCGGCTTCTACGAGGGTTCGGAAGCTGGCCGCCGCCTCGGCGGGAGCGTCCGCAGCGAGAGCGAGCCTTCCCTCGATCTCGTCGAGATAGGCGGCGCCGGCGTCGGTCTGACGGGCGCGCGCCGTCGCCGCAAGCTCCTCCACCTGCTGGAGGCGACCGGCGGGCGCAAGCACCTCGGCCGCCAGCGCCAGCGTCTCCCGGTAGGTCGCCAGTCGCGCCGCGTTCTCGTGGATCTGAGCGGCGACTTCCAGGGCATCCTCCGGCCGGTCGAGGCACTCGGCGACCCGGATCCGAGCAGCCGCGTCGTAGACGACGTCCTGCAGCTCGGTCCGGGTCGAGATCGGTGGCAGCGCCTCCATTGCCTCGCGGCCGCGGCCGAGCTCCGCCAGCACCTCGGCGGCGTGCACGTTCGCCCGCCAGGCCATCTTGCGATAGCCGAGGCGCTCGTGGCTGCGCTGCGCCGCCTGGGCGTTTGCGAGCGCCGCCTCCAGATCGCCCCGCGCCCGGTTCACGTAGCTGACCGCGATCGAGTCCCCCTCCCTGTGCCCGACCCGGTAGGGGATCGCCTCCATCCGCTCGAGCCGCTCCTCCAGGCCGCCCTGCATGGTGTGGACCCGCGACCAGACATCGTTCCAGCCCACGTTGTGCGCGATCTGCGAGTAGCCCTTCTCCCGGGCTTCCCGGAAGCACTCGTCCATCACCGCGAAGGCACGCTGGAACCGGCCGCCATCGGCGTACCCCAGCGCGACGAAGCCGAGGGCCCACACGCGCTCGAGGTCGGCGCCCGCCCGCTCGGCGATCTCGACCGCCCTCCGGGCCGAGTCCAGGCAGCTGCGGTAGTCGAGCTCGAAGGCGCTCAGGCCCGCGAGCCGCTGATGGACCATGGCCAGGTCAGCCGAGGGACCGGCGGCCCGGAGCGCCTCCAGGGCCCGCTCGTACTCGGCGCGCGCGGCGTCCGGTCGCTCGCACTCCCAGTGGCAGCGACCGAGCACGATCCGATGCCGAGCGGCCTCGAGCCGCTCACCGTGCTCCTCGAGGGCCGCGATTCCGCTGGTCAGATATCCGGCGGCAGTGGCGGGCTCGCCGTTCCGCCACTGGTCGCGCCCGATCCGGCAGAGCACCCGGGCGTTCTCCAGGGGCTCGGTGACGTAGGGCAGCACCCGCTCCAGGATCGACACCGCCTCGCCGAAGGCGAGCGCCGCCTCGGCCTCGTCCGCGCTCCGCAGGCAGACGGGCACCGCCTCCTCGAAGCGCGCGGCGCCGAGCAGATGGTTGGCCAGATCGACGGGACGGGTCGATTCCT
Organism: Actinomycetota bacterium; assembly: GCA_046725395.1. GTDB lineage: Bacteria > Actinomycetota > Thermoleophilia > Solirubrobacterales > 70-9 > DASUPK01. Next base: position 7,229 of record JBKOYL010000103.1, read on the forward strand.
CCTTCGCCAGGGCGTCGGCGGCACGCGAGTGAATCGCCTGGCGCCGGGGGGTCACCGTCTCGGCGTAGATCGCCTCCTGGGTGAGGGCGTGGCGCCACGAGTACCGGCCGGGACGGCTCGGCTCTTCCTCGATTAGCTGCTGGGCGATTGCGGCATCGAGGGCATCGTGCACGTCGACCTCCGGCGCCCCGCTGACGGGCAGCAGCGTCTCGTGATCGAAGCTCCTGCCCAGGACAGCGGCGGTCTCGAGCACGGTCACCTGCTGGTCGCCCAACCGCTGGAGCCGAAGCAGGATCGCGTGGCGGACGGTCTCCGGAAGCAGCGCCCCGGTCGCGACCAGCCGGCCGCCCCGGACAGGACCCGAGCTCTCGACCACTTCCCGGAGCATCTCCTCCAGCACGAATGGGTTGCCCTCGCTTCTCTCCAGCATGAGCTCCTGCAGCTCCGAGTCGAGCGCGTCCTCGCCGAGAATCGCGGCCAGCATCTCGCCCACCCCCTCCGGCGAAAGAGGCCCGAGCTCGACCACTTCGGCTACCCCTGAACGCGTCCAGCCCTGGAGGACGGGGAGAAGCGGGTGCTTGCGGTGGATCTCGTCGCGCCGGAAGGTGACGAGGATCAGCGAGGGAAGATCGGTGAGCCGGCGGGCGAGGTAATCGAGCAGTTCTCTGGTGGAGGCGTCGGCCCAGTGGACGTCCTCGATCGTCAGGAGCAGGGTGCTCTCGCGTGCGGGGAGGGCGAGCAGCGAGACGATCGCCTCGAACAGCCGCAGCTTCGCCTGGCCGGGATCCGGAGATCGCCCCTGCGTCCCGTCCGTGGCCAACCTCGGGAAGAGCTGCGCGAGCTCCGCCAGGCCCGGGCCCAGCGCCCGCGCGAGCTCGTCCGAGTCCGCGCCATCGAGGTAGTTTCCGATCGCCTCCACGAAGGGCAGGTAGGGCAGCGACAGCTCCGTATCGCTGCAGCCGCCGGCCAGCACGGTGCATCCCAGCTCCCTCGCCTCGCGTCCCAGCTCGCCCGCCAGCCTGGTCTTGCCGATTCCCGCCTCGCCGGCGAGCGTCAGGAAGCGGCTCTCGCCGCGACGCGCGGCGAGGAGCGCCTCCTCGAGCGCCGCAAGCTCGTCATCCCGGCGGATCAGGACCGGACAGAGTGCGCTCTTCGCCATCCGGTCATTCTCCCGCAGGAGGGGGACCCTCCAACCGACGAGCTAGGCGGAGATTCGCTCGCCCTCGCGCTCACGCGACCTGGGGCGCGCCGGGAGCTGGACCGGAGCCGCCGACAGCGCACGGAGCCGCATGTCGGACCAGCTCACTCCCTCGCGGACCAGCGCCGGGACTCCGAGTGCGACAGCCGTCGCGATCTCAACCGCCTGCAGCACGACGCCGTAGGCCAGAGCGTCCGCGGCCGGCACGCCGAAGCCCTTGTTGAGCACGCTGATCACCGCCAGCTGGAAGATGCCGATGTTCGACGGGGTCGCCGGGACCACGGCGGTGACGTTGACCGCGAACAGGCAAGCCGCCGCGGCGCCGATCGCGACCTGGTGGTCGAGGCCGAGGGCGGCGAACAGCGCCCAGCAGGCGAACAGCTGCAGCAACCAGGCGGAGAGCTGGGCGAAGGTCGCGAAGCTTCCCCTTCGGGGATCACGGAAGACCGTCAGCCCCTTGCGGGCCTGCTTGATCGCCCCGCGCACTGCCTCGATCGCGCGCGCGACCCTCCCCTCCCCGCTGACGCGGAAGAGCGAGGGGGCAAGCAGCACCGCGAGGAGGATCAGCAGCGGGGCGGTGGAGACCAGGAAGAGCTTCTGGGTGCTCGCCTGGAACAGATCGGTCGTCGAGACGATGATCCCGCCGAGCAGGACGAGGGCGAGGATGTTGAGCGCGGTCTGCGAGATCAGCGTCCCGATCAGCACGGGGAAGGTCTCCCGCATCCGGCCGACGTGGCGGGAGAGCACCATCGCCCTGGCGGGCTCCCCTAGGCGCGCCGGAAGCGTCGCCGACATCAGCACGCCGATCATTGTCGCGGAGGTCACGTCGCGACGGCGGACGTGCCGGCGGGGGAGAGCGGCCCGCGCGATCGCGACCCAGGAGGCCGCTCGGGCGAACATCGCCCCGACCATCAGGCCGCAAGCGATCAGCACCCACTTCAGGTCGGAGTCGATGATGCTGGTGGCAACCTGATCGACGCCGATGCGGCGCGCGGCGAGCGCCGTCAGCACCAGCCCGAGGAAGCCGGCGACCGCGACACCCGCCTTCCGCGCGGCGCGGCGCCCTCGCCCAGGGCCTTCGCTGAGAACGGGCTCGAGCGAGGGGAGTCGCCTGGCCGGGCGTCTCGGGCCGGCGTCGATCCGCATCAGCCCGGTCCGACGGGCGAGCGACTCCGGCCACCATGAAACGGGTCGCGCCTTAGAGGTATGACGGGTCGCGCTGGCCCGCGCCCCCGCATTACCGGTGCGCCCTCGCACCAACGCGGGCGAGGGTTGCATCGCGCGTTCGTAGACCTCGGTGACCTCAGCGGCGACGCGAGGCCACGCATACCGCTCGGCGCTCTGCCGCCCGGCCTCGCCCATCGCCACCATCCGCTCCGGCTCGTGGGCGAGCAGCTGAAGCTCCTCGCCGAGCGCCTGCGGGTCGGCGGGGGGCACCAGGATTCCGTCGATTCCGTTGGTGACGACGTCGCTGTAGCCGGCGATCGCAGACGCGATCACCGGGGTGCCCGCCGCCATCGCCTCGATCAGCACCATGCCGAAGCTCTCACCGGCGAGCGACGGAGCGCAGAGAATGTCGGCCTCGCCGAGTTGGCGCCAGAGCACGGAGTCGGAGACCTTCCCGAGCACGTCGATGTGGGACATGAGCTCCGGATCGGCGACGCGCCGCGAGATCTCGGCCGGATCCGCGCCGATCACGGTCAGGCGCGAGGGGACGTGCTCGACGAGTGCCTGGAAGGCAGCGAGCAGGACCGGGAGGCCCTTGCGCTCCTCGGCGCGACCCACGAACAGGAGGCGCAACTCGTCGCTCGGCGACTTGCGGCCGGCCGGGGCGGCGTCGATATCCACCCCGTTGGGGATGACCGAGTACTCGCCGCCGAACCAGCGGCGACCGGTCCAGGCCGCCGCCTCGGAGACCGCGATCCGCACGGCCAGCTGGTTGAAGCGGCGCCGGGCGCCGAGCAGGGTCGCGGCGTGATTCGGGAACGCCTTGGTCGAATAGGCGTGGAAGGTCCCGACCACCGGAGCGCCGCGGAACACCGTCGCGTCCCAGCCGACGGTCGGCGCCAGCGGCTCGTGAACGTGGACGACGTCGTAATTGCCGGTACGCAGCTCGCGGCGCAGGGCGAGCGGGCCCTCCGGGAAGACGGATAGGTTCGAGATGGCGCCGTTGGCGCCGATGCCCAGGGTGCGACCCAGCGGCACGAGGTAGTCGGGAGTCTCCCGCAGCTCGGGCTCGGACCGGTGCAGGCGGCGGCTGATCGCGTCGGGCGGATCCCAGGGAGCCAGCACGCGGACGTGGTCGCCACGGTCCATGAACTGCTCCGCGAGCGCCTCGACGTGCCTGTTTACGCCTCCCGAATAGGTCCAGGAATAGGGCGAGACGAGCGCAATGCGCATCGGGTCAGGGTACCGCCCGGCCCAACTTCGCTTCCGTGCGTGCGTCACACCATCTTCACCTCCCCGGTCGGCAAGCGGGCATGCCGCGTGTCACCGCGGCCAAAGCCGCGCATTTACCCTTCGTCTCGTGGCCGGCCGCACCTTTGTCAAGTTCACGTTCTTCAAGCTCGACCCCGCCTGGCGGCGGCGCAGCACCGAGGAACGCGCGGCCGACAAGGCCGAGTTCCTGGCGGCGTGCGAGGACTTCGCGGAGGACCGCTCGTTGCGAGCGTATTCGACGGTCGGTACGCGCGGCGAGACCGAGCTGCTGCTGCTCAGCCAGAGCCCGACCCTCGAGGACATCCACACGTTCCACGTCGTCCTCGGCCAGAGCGGCCTCGCCCGCTGGGCCACCATTCCCTACTCCTACCTGGCGATGACCAAGCCCTCGCCCTACTCGGACTCCGAGTCACGCCCGGAGATCTGCACCTCGGACCGCAAGTACCTGTTCGTCTATCCCTTCGAGAAGAAGCGCGAGTGGTACGGGCTGCCGCTCGAGGAGCGTCAGCGGATCATGGCCGACCACATCGAGGTCGGCCGCCGCTACCCCGAGATCTCGATCAACACCGCCTACTCCTTCGGGCTCGACGACCAGGAGTTCGTCGTCTCCTTCGAGGGCGACGACCCGGGCGAGTTCCTCGACCTCGTCCAGGAGCTCCGCGGCACGGAGTCGAGCTCCTACACGCTGCGCGACACGCCGATCTTCACCTGCGTTGCGATGTCGCTCGGCCGCGCCCTCGACGCGCTCGACGGCACGGCCGCCACCGCGGTCACCCCCGCCTAACGCGCGAGTCTCTGCGCTGACTCGACGAGCCAGCGCTTCACCGCGTCAAGGTCGCCGGCCGGGACCCCCTCCTCGATCTCCCGCTCGAGCGCCCGGACAGCCGGGGTGGCGGCCTCGAGCTGCCGCTCCCCGTCGTCGGTGAGAGTCACCTGCAGGATCCGTCCATGGGTCGGATGAGCCGTCCGCTCGATCAGGCTGTCCCGCTCGAGCGTCGCGAGCACTCCGTTCATCGCCTGCGGGGTCGTGTTGCATGCTCGCGCGAGCTCTGCGCCCGACAGGCCCGGGTCCCTGGCCAGCACGCTCAGGGCCGCGTACTGGGCTCCTGTCAGACCCTGGGCGCGAAGGGCCGCCTCCATGGCTCCGCTGAACGCCTGCCAGGCCTGCCTCAGGAGGTAGCCGCTGTGCCCCTCGACCCCTCGGTACCGCTCTCCGATCCGCGGTGTGCTCATTTGGCGAGAGTATATCAAGTCCTTGACAAGATATAAGGACCTTGTGATTATCTCAGGACCTTGATGTCTGGCCGGGACCAACGGAGGTCCCGAGAGAGGACACGAAGATGAGCACCCCGCAAGCGACTGCAAGCCGCATTACCCGCGCCCGGATGGACGAGCTCGTGGACGGCCACTATCGCGCCGAGGAGGCAGGCGACCTGGACGCAATCGTCGATGGATTCGCGCCCGACGCCGAGCACGACGTCGCTGGCCGCCCCGGCGGCACCCTTCACGGGGGCGATCAGATCGCGGGCTTCTACCGAGCCCTCCTGGAGGAGCTTCGGATCGACCGCTTCGAGCCGGTTCGTCGCTGGTACGGCGATGACCACGTAGTCGACGAAGCCGTTCTCCACGCGACGGCGGTTGGTCATCCCTTCGGGCTCGAGGGGCGCGGTCGACCCGTAAGCACGCGCTTCCTGCACATTTTCGACTTCGAGGACGGACTGATCAGCCGCGAGAGCGCCTGGATCGACCTCGCTGCGATCCAGCAGCAGCTCTCCGGGTAGGGTGACTCCGGAGATGAGAAGGTTCCGGTCGTGCCGCTGATCGACCTCTGACTGAGCGAGCCGTACCGGACCGATCGAGCAGGCCAGCCACTACCCTTTCCCGCTCGCTGTGATCGGCACTGAGGAAAATCCCCTGCGCGTGGCGATCGTCGGCTCGGGCCCGGCCGGCTTCTACACGGCCGAGCACCTGCTCAAGCACGAGGGCACCCACGCCGAGGTCGACATGTTCGACCGCCTGCCCACCCCCTATGGCCTGGTCCGCTTCGGCGTCGCTCCCGATCATCCCAAGATCAAGTCGGTGATCCGCGTATACGAGAAGACCGCGGCGCGGCCCGAGTTCCGCTTCTTCGGCAATGTCGAGGTCGGCACCGACGTCACGATCGAGGAGCTGCGCGAGCGCTACCACGCGGTGGTCTTCGCCTACGGGACCAGCGTGGACCGCCACCTCGGCATCCCGGGCGAGGATCTTCCTGGGAGTTACTCGGCGACGGAGTTCGTCAACTGGTACAACGCCCACCCCGACTTCGCCGATCGGGAGTTTGACCTCTCCTGCGAGCGCGTCGTGGTGATCGGCAACGGGAACGTGGCGACCGACGTCGCGCGCATGCTGGCCCTGACGCCCGAGGAGCTCGCCGAGACGGACACCGCCGACCACGCGATCGAGGCGTTGGCCAATTGCGGCGTCCAGGAGATCGTCGTGCTCGGGCGCCGCGGCCCGGCCCAGGCATCCTTCACCAACCCCGAGGTCCGCGAGCTCGGCGAGATGGCCGATGCGGACATCGACGTCGATCCCGCCGAGATGGAGCTCGACGAGATCAGCCGCCAGTGGCTCGAGTCCGACGACGCGGACCCGACCAACCGCCGGAATGTCGAGATCTTCACCGAGTTCTCACAGCGCCAGCCGGAGGGCAAGAGTAAGACGATCGTGATGCGCTTCCTCCGCTCCCCGGTCGAGATCCAGGGTGACGGCAAGGTCGAGCGGATCGTGGTCGGCCGCAACGAGCTGCGGCGAGACGACTCCGGTCGCATCCGCGCCGTGGACACCGGCGAGCGCGAGACGATCGAGTGCGGCATGGTGCTGCGCTCGATCGGCTACAAGGGCATCCCGATCGACGGCGTGCCGTTCGACGAGCGTGCCGGGACGATCTCGAACGACGGCGGCCGGATCACAGACGACGGCAACCAGGTCCCGGGGCTGTACGCCGTCGGTTGGATCAAGCGCGGCCCCTCCGGCGTGATCGGCACCAACAAGAAGGACGCTCAGGAGACGGTCGACAACCTCTTCCAGGATCTGGAGGCCGGGGTGGTGCCCGACGCGCCGCTCGCGGACGACTCGGGCTCGATCGAAACGCTCCTCTCCGAGCGCAAGCCAGACCACGTCACCTTCGAGGGCTGGCAGGCGATCGACGCCGCCGAGGTCGAGGCCGGCAGGCCGCAGGGCCGCCCGCGGGTCAAGTTCTGCCGCATGCACGAGCTGGTCGAGGCCTCCAGGGCAGCCAAGACCGCCGCCTGATCGCATGGCGATCTCCACCGACGAGGTCCGCCTGATGATCGAGGCGTCGCTGCCCGGGGCGAATGTCGAGGTCACAGACGAGACCGGGACCCAGGATCACCTGCGCGCCGCCGTGACCGCCCCGCAGTTCAGGGGTCTCTCGCGGATCGAGCAGCACAAGCTCGTCAAGAAGGCCGTTCAGGCGCGCTTCGACGACGGCTCGATCCACGCCCTTTCCATCAAGACCTCGGTGCCGGAGTAGCTCGTGCGTATGATGAGAACGGATGACTGAACCCACCCTCAAGGACAGGGTCGAGGAGCTGATCCGGGACAACCGGATCCTGCTCTTCATGAAGGGCACCCCGGAGCAGCCGCGCTGTGGCTTCTCGATGCGCGTGGTGAACCTGCTCGAGACCTACGGCGTGGAGTACGCGGCGCTCGACGTGCTGCCCGCGCTCCAGCCGCTCCGCGAGGTGACCGCCGAGATCTCCGACTGGCAGACCTTCCCCCAGCTCTACGTCAACGGCCAGCTGGTGGGCGGCTGCGACATCGTCGAGGAGATGGACGAGTCCGGCGAGCTGGCCGAGCTGCTCGGTGCCGAGCAGCCGGAGCGCCCCGCCGCCTCGGCGAAGCAGGAGCTCCAAGCGGACCCGCAGCAGAGCCCGCCGATCCAGATCGAGCGCTAGGCGCTCGCGGCAGTCGAGCTAGACCGTCGCGGCCTGCTCGGCCGCGTCCTCGCGAACCTGGAAGCTGGAGCCGCAGCCGCAGGCCGCAACCACATTCGGGTTGTTGACCGAGAAGCCGGCGCCCTGCAGGCCGTCGACCCAGTCGACCTCGGAGCCGAAGACGAACTGCATGCTGGTCTTGTCGACGACGACCGCCACGCCCTGGTTCTCAAAGCGGTGATCGTCCTCCTTGGGGGCATCGAAGGCCAGGGCGTACTGGAAGCCGGAGCAGCCGCCGCCGCGAACGGCGACGCGGAGGGCCTGCTCGCCACCGTCCTGCTGCCCGCCGAGCAGCTCCTTGATCTTGGCTGCCGCCTTGTTGGTCAGCGTGATCGGCTGAGGGGTCTCACTCATCGGTACGGATTGTAGAGCGATCGGTGGCTGACCCCGGATACTCGCGCGGTGGGCGCTGATTTCGCCGGCGCAGGCTAACCGTCCACAACGGTCTCGGCCCGCGCCCCCTCGGGCTCCCCGCGACCGACGCCGGCCACCTCGCTCAATACCCGGTCCAGGCGCTTGGCGAGCGTCGGCCAGGAGAGGCGACGAATCGCGACCTCGCGCGCGAGTCGCCCCCGTCGCCCGCGCTCGGCCGGGTCGTTCACCGCCTCGACAAGCGCACGCTCCAGTCCCTCGCGGTCGTCGGGCTCGAACAGCCATCCGGTCTTCCCGTCGACCAGGATGCGGCTCGGACCGAGGGCGTTCGCCGCGATCCCTGGGAGCCCGCAAGCCATCCCCTCGACCAGCGTTTGTCCGAACTGCTCCCGCGCCGAGGGCAGGATGACGGCATCCGCCGCGCTCAGGAAGCGGGGCAGGCGATCCTGGCGCTGCCAGCCGGCGAAGAACACGTTCTCGATCCCGAGGCGCCGCGCCGTCGCCACCGGATGTTCCGCCTCCCATTCGCCCGGGTGGCCGCCCACGATGGCGAGCGCCGCCGGGCGGTCGAAGCGCTGCCGCGCCGACGCGAAGGCCTCGAGCAGCCAGGGCAGGCGCTTCACTTCGGTGAAGCGCCCGACGTAGAGCAGGACGGTTCCCTCTCGGAGAGGCTCGAGGTCGTCTTCGCCGTAGCCGATCGTCGTGCCGTCGGGCGCGTGTGCGGTGGGGTGCTCCACGAGATGCCGCCGCCAGTGGGCCAAGCGGTCGGTCTGGAGGGGATGGAAGATCCGGGGGTCGAAGCCGTTCGCGAGCGGCACGAGCTTCTCGGTCTCGACGTCGAGCAGCCGGCGAGCACGATCCAGGCCGGCCGGCGAGACGATCAGCCTCTCGGCCTGGTCGGCCCAGCGGCGCAGCCTGGCGCGCCACTTCTCGGCGAACTCCCAGCCGGGTGGCGGGCCCTGCTCGATCTGCTCCAGCATGAGCAGCTCGGTGCCGTGGAGGTGGCCGACGATCGGCACGTCCGGCGCGACTCTGCCGGCGGCCTCGTTCAGCGGGGTCAGGTGGTGGAGGTAGAGGACGTCCGCGGTGTCGGCTCCCGCGCGGTCCAGCTCCCCGCTCCAGGCCCGGACCTGCCGCTGGAGCTCGAGGTCGTCGAGGGAGGCGAAGACGGGGTCAGGGGCATCCTCCCGCTCCTCGAACGACGGATGCATCGGAGCGACATCGAGCTCGCTCGGAGGCCGTAGCGGATCCGGCGTGGCCAGGGCCGGGGCGAAATCGACGGCACGCAGCTCGATCCCGTCGTAGAAGACGCGGGCGTCAGCGTCGCCGCCGAGGTCGCTCCTCGAGCCGGTCACGAAGCCGGTGGACCAACCCAGCTCCGTCAGCTGGCGAAGGAGGGCGCGGGTGACGTGTGCCGATCCACCCCTCGGGGAGAACATGACCGCACTGAGGAGCCGCTTTTCCATGCGGCTCCCTTTTTAGCGCAGCGTTATCGAGTCGTTAACGGCGGCGGTCCGACCGAGAAGGTCAGTGCGGTGGCGACCGGCCGGCCGCCCGCGATTCGCACGCCGTGCTCCTCGCGCGGCGAGTTCCGCAGAGCGCCGCCGAAGACCAGCGAGGTCGAGCCCCCGCCGTCGAGGTTGATCGCCGTGCGCGACCCGAGTCCCGCCATCGTCTCGGCCAGCTCGCCGAGCGTCAGCCCCGCCTCGTCCGGCGCCCGGCCGTCGCAGGCGACGGCGATCAGCTCGTCGTCGGAGACGCCGAGCGCGGCCCGCGGATACCGGCCCAGCGTGATGTCGGAGTCGAACTGGTGGGAGGTGGAGGAGAAGCCCTCGGGGTCGGGGATTCCGTCGATGACGCCAAGCCCGTCCCTGACGAGCAGCGGGCCCGCCTCGAGCAGGTCAACCTGGGGAGCGCCCGGCAACGCGGGACGTGAGTCGATCTGCACCACGCCGCCCCTAATCGCCACGCAGCCTCGGCGACCGCCCCACGGTGCCGCGAAGGGCTCGTGATCTCGTGTGATGCCACCGATGCGCAGCTCGCCCAGGGGCCGCCCGTCCGGACGCATGAAGAATCCGGCGACGATCGCGTGTTGCACCCGAGCTTCCCTGCACCACTCGACCAGCCGGCGCGGCCGCGGGAAGCCGACGACCGCCGTCCTGGTACCGGCGCGCGGGAAGGCGGCGACGTGCACGGTCGTCGCGTGTCCGTCTTCGAGGCTCAGCCGGAAGCGTTCGAAGCGCGCAGCGGGCATCGAGCCGATGGAGCGAAGGCTCTGGGCAGCGGGTGTCATCGATGGATGACGGGAGGAATAGGGGCAGTACACCCCAAGGCCCGGATGGTTGCGTGAAACGCTTGTGAAGCGCTATTTCCGCTGGTCGTAGCGCCAATCCAGGTACTGCAGGATGCGGCGCGAGTCGCCGATCACCTCGTCGCCGTCGATCAGCACCGGCACGTAGGGCAAGCCGGTCAGCTCGACGATCTCGGGCCGTAGGGAGCGCCGGCGCCGGACACGCTCGGTGCGGTACTCGAGGCCGTGACGCCTCAGCCGCCGGGCGACAGCGCCGCACGGACAGAGGAAATCCGTCGGGGTGCCGCAGCGGTAGAGCACTCGGCGGGGCTCCGGCATATCAACTGAAGGGAAGCAGGCCGAGGGCCCTGCCGGTCGCGCGAAGCGCGAGGTCGGTGAGCCGGTGCCCTTCAATCCGGTCGCCGAGCTGATCGAGCTGCCACCGCACCGTGTCCTCGAGCGTCTCCTCGTGCGGGCGCGGCTCCCAGCCGAGCCGCTCGCGCGCCTTGTCGTTGCGGTACGTGAACCACTGAGTGCCGGAGCGGACCTCGTCGGCGGAGGTTGGCAGACGGAGCCCGAGAAACTCCATCGCCTCCACGCCGCTCACTGCCAGCCGGCCGCGCATCCGCACGGGCGGCGCCGGCACGCCGGCGATCCTGCTGAGATCGGCGAAGAGCCGCTGCAACGTGAAGTTCCGCCCGGTGAGCAGGTAACGCTCACCTTCCTCCCCGCGCTCCTCCGCCAGCACGTGCCCGTTGGCCACGTCGCGTACGTCCACGATGTTGATCGCCCCGTCCAGGTAGCCGGGAATGCGGCGCAGCAGCAGCCGGCGGACGAGGGCGTTCGAGGTTCCGCTCGGGTTCGGATCGTCCGGTCCGAGGACGAATGATGGGTTGACGATCACGACCGGCAGCCCCTTCGCGGCAGCGCGCATCGCGACCAGCTCCGCCTCGTGCTTGGAGTTGATGTACGCGATCCCGAGCCTGCCCACGGTGAAGGGTTGGTCCTCGTCGATCGTCTCACCCGGCTTGGCCGCGCCGACCGCGCTCGAGCTCGAGGTGAGCACAGCCCTGACCGCGCCGGCTCGGAGCGCCTCCTCCATCACGTTCCGGGTGCCCTCGACGTTGACCTCGAAGACCCGATCCCGCGCCCGGGTCCGCATCGAGGTGGTGCCGGCGACGTGGAAGACCCGCTCCACGCCCTTCATCGCCTTGCGGACCGCCTCCCGGTTCGTGACGTCGCCGCTCGCGCGCTCGAACTCGATCCCGGCGAGGGGCTCGGTGTTGCTCTGATCGCGGACCAGGAGCCGCAGGTCGTCCCCCCGGCGAGCAAGCTCTGAGACCAGATGAACGCCGACAAAGCCCGTCCCGCCAGTGACGAGCGTCTTCGACATGGGCGGCCATGGTAGAACGCGCCAATGCCCTCGACCGCGGTCGTCGCCGACACGACCTCATATCTCCCCCCGGAGCTCCTCGCTCAGCATGACGTCCACCTGGTCAGCCTGTACGTCGGCATCGAGGGAGAGCAGGAGCGCGAGTCCGAGATCGACGACTTGCAGGGCTTCTACGAGCGCCTCAGGGTCTCCGACGAGGCCGTGACGACCTCCCAGCCGTCGGTCGGCGACTTCATCGCCGTCTACGAGCCGCTGCTCTCCGAGGGCAGGGAGATCGTCTCGATCCATCTCGCCTCCGGCATCTCCGGCACCTGCGAGTCGGCGATGCAGGCTCGCGAGCGACTGATGGCGGACGGCAAGGGCGGCGAGCGGATCGTGGTCTGCGACTCGCGAACGGGCTGCGGCGGACTGGGCCTGATGATCCTCGCCGCCGCGCGGGCGGCGGAGCAGGGTGCCGGGGCGGCGGAGGCCAAGCAGCGCGCCGACGCCGTCCGCAAGGAGCTCAAGATCTGGTTCGCCGTCGACACGCTCGACTACCTGCGCCGGGGGGGCCGCATCGGCGCCGCGCGCGCCTGGATCGGGACCACGCTGAAGATCAAGCCGATTCTCACGCTCGAGCAGGAGATCACCCCGGTGGAGCGGGTCCGCACCCGCAGCCGGGCGTTCGAGCGGATGGTCGACTACGCCCGTCAGCGCCATGACGCGGGGGCGGACGCCTGGGTCGTCCAGCACGTCCAGGACCCCGAGAACGCGGAACGCCTGGTCGAGGCCTGCAGACCGATCTTCGGCATGGAGCCGGTCTTCACATCCGAGATCGGGCCCGTGATCGGCGCGCACGTGGGCCCCGGCCTGCTCGGGGTCGGCGGAGTTTCGACGGCCGCGCTTGAGTTCTAGCGGCGGCGCCTGAGCGCGATCACGCCGCCGATCAAGAGCCCGAGCACCGCGGCGCCCACCGCGAGCTCGGTGCGGTGCTCGCGGACCTGACGACGGACGTCGGTGACGTGGACCCAGCGGTTCCGCAGCGCATCGACGGAGCGAGAGAGCTCCTGGCGCTGCTGGACGATGTCCCGGCGGATCTGCTTCGCCGAGCGGGAGCCGGGGGGCGGCGGAATCCAGCGTCCGTTGCCTCGCGTCGGAAGGGTGCGGGCCGGCGTGCTCACGATGGTTCCTCCTGTCCGTTCTCCGCGAAGGCGGCCTTGATCTCCTTGGCTTCCTCGATCGCCATGTCGGGCGTCGGCGGCGCGCCGCGCTTGAAGGCCCGCCAGGCGAACAGCCCGGCGGCTGCGGCGATCACCAGGAAGAGGGCCGCCTCGATGAAGAAGCCGGCCCAGAAGTTGTCGAAGACGAGATCATTGAGGAGCCAGGCGACCCCGTGCATCGCCATCATCAGCGCGAGCAGCACGAAGACGCCCGCGGCCAGGCCGGCGACGGAGCCGCGGAGGAGGCGGGTGATCTTCTCCGTGACCTCCGTCTTGGCGAGCTCGATCTCCTCGCGAATCAGGACCGAGGCGCGATCGGAGACCTCGAAGACCAGCTCGCCGACGCTCATCTCCTCCGGCGGCTTGGTGCCGTCGGGCGGGGCCGCCGTCTCGGGGGCGGCCTGCGCCTGCTCCTGCGGGCTGCTCTCGCCGTCCGTCACTCGGGCGGGTCCTCGTTGAAGACGCTGCGCCAGATCACCTCGGAGAGCCGGTGGGCCGCGACGGTCGCCAGGGCCCCGGTGGCCGCGAGCAGGCCGGCCCAGATCAGTCGCCTCAGGATGTCGCTCTGCATGCTGCCCTCCTCGCTTGGTTCGCGCTACCCGGGCTCCTGCGAGGAGTAAACCAACTCGGGGGCCTGCCCGGTGGGCCGGCCGACGGTTCGCTCGGCGTAGGTGGCCCAGCGCTCGAAGAAGGTGCGGTAGACGGCGTGCGTCCAGCGCGGATCGGCCGCCTCCAGCAGCCCGTGGGAGCCGGTCGGCAGGATCCAGACCCGGACCAGATCGTTGACCTCGGCGGCCTCCGCCAGCATGCGAGCGTTCTCGACCTTGATGATCGGATCGTCCTCGGGGTGCAGGATCAGCAGTGGGACCTTGCAGTTGGGGACGCGATCCAGGCCACGGGCGTTCCGCCAGATCTCATCGGCGTCGAGGTCGTAGTAGGGCGCCGAGACGACCTGCATCGCGCCCATCATGTTCTCCGCCTCCGGCGGCCAGCGGCCGGAGCGCACCCGCGAGATCAGCGCCGCCTCGAAGGCCTTGTGGAGCGGATAGCGAGGGTGCCCCCGCGGCACCGGCTCAGAGAGCCGCTCCCAGACGCGCTTCGGGTCGGCGGGCGGCGAGACGGCGAGGATGCCGCCGTCGAGCGCGGTCGCCGTCTCCTGGTAGTCGCAGGCGTTCAGGACCGAGCTGCCTCCCAATGAGATCCCGAGGGCGCCGACGCTCGTCGCCCCGAGCTCCTTCATGTAGCGGGCGAGCGCGAGAATGTCGAGGCCCTCCTTCCACCCTCCGGTCGACGGTGCGGGGCTGGTCAGCTCGGTCATCCCGAAGCTGCGCAGGTCGAGCGCGGCGACGTTGAACCCCCAGTCGTAGTAGGCACGGACGGCGATCTGGCGGACGTAGTCGAAGCGGCTATTGGTGAACAGGCCGTGCACGACGATCAGCCCGGGCCGTGCCGCCTCCTGCAGCGCGATCGACGCGGCGATGCGCTCGCCGTCGGCCCCGGTGACGATGTGGTCCTTGAACTGGCCCGGATAGCGGTAGCCGATCACCGCTCCCTCGCGGTGCTGGGCGACGACGAAGTTGGAGATGTCGGCGAAGCCGCGACGCAGCTCGGCGAAGTTGGAGTGGCGCAGGTGGTTGGGAATTGCGTGCAGTTCGCGCATCAGGGCGTCCATGCTTCGCTCGCGCTCAGGCGGCACCGGCAGCGGACGGCTGCTCCGCCGCTCGAGCGAGGCCAGAAAGTCCCGCACCCGGCCGCCGATCAGCTGACCCAAAAGCCAGAGCGGAAGCAGCACGATGCCGACCAGGACGTTGGCGAGCTTCGCCGCGCCGTGCAGGACCCGGTCCTGTCGCTCCGTCCTGGCGAGCCCTTCCCACATCGCGGCGTCAGCCGGCGACCGCGTCGCCGACCGGCCGCGGCTCGAGCCCGCCGCAGATCGTCTCGATCACCAGCTGCTTGGCGCGCTCGTAGTCGTCGTCGGCGGCGGGAATCAGATCGAATATCCAGCCCGTGAGCAGCTGTTCGATCGCCCCGTAGAAGACCATCGCCGAGAAGTTCGGATCCACGTCGTCGCGGAAGTCGCCGGTGTGCTGTGCGTCGGAGACGATCTCCGCGACCAGGTCATATGCCCGCCGGATCTCCGGCAGATGGGTGCGTCCGAATGAGTTGGCCGCCCGGGTAACCTCGACGATGATCACCTTCATCAGCTCGGGCTCGTGCCGGTAGGACTCGATGATGAACCCGGCGACGCCCGCGAGCTTCTCGCGCGGGGAGGCATCGCCGCGCTGTACCTCCTGGCTCGCCTCCAGGAGCAGCGCCCAGCGTTCCGAGAAGAGCTCGTTGAGCATCTGATCCTTGGAGTCGAAGTAGTGGTAGACGAGCCCGTATGCGACGCCGGCCTCCGCCGCGACGTCGGAGACCCGAGCGCTGTGGAACCCCTGCCGAGCGAAGACGGTGATGGCCGCGTCCAGGATGGCGCGGCGCTTGTCGGGGGCGGGCGCCTCACCCATCAGGGCTCTCCGGTGGGCTCGGCGGGCTCGGCGACCGAGGCCGCCGCGCCGTTGGAACCTCCCACGTCAGGCCAGCGGTAGGCCTCGGGCCGGCGGTTGCGCAGTGCGGGAAGGCTGTCCCGCATCTCGGTCTGGATCGCGAAGTCGAGGTCTGCCGAGACGAAGCACTCGCTGTCCGCCGCCTGCGTCATGGCGACGCCCCAGGGATCGACGATCATCGAGCGGCCATAGCTGCGGTAATGGGGTGGGGCGAAGCCGATCTGTCCCGCGGCGACGACGAAGACCTGGTCCTCGATCGCGCGGGCGCGGATCAGCACCTCCCAGTGATCCCGGCCGGTGCGCTCGGTGAACGCCGACGGCACGGTGATCACTCGCGCACCCCGCAAGGCGAGGATCCGGTAGAGCTCGGGGAAGCGGAGGTCGTAGCAGATGGTCAAGCCCACCAGGACCCCGCCCGCCTCACCGAGCACGATCTGATCGCCGGGCCGCTCGTCGGCGGACTCCCGGTAGGCGACGTCGCCTACCGTGACATCGAACATGTGGATCTTGCGGTAGATCGCGCGCGCCTCTCCATCCGGCCCGAAAAGCACCGAGGTGTTGGCGAGCTTCTCCTGATCCGGGACGAGCTCCGGGATGCTTCCCGCGACCAGGAAGATGCCGAGCTCGCGCGCCCACCCCGCCGCGGTGGTAAGCGCGGGTCCGTCGAGCGGCTCGGCGCAGGAGCGCAGCGCCTCCGGTGGACCCAGCACGGTCCACTTCTCGGGAAGTACGACCAGCTCCGCCGCGTCGGCGGCCGCGGCGCGGACCAGCCGCTCGGCGACCTCGAGGTTCCGGTCGTATTCGTCCGTGGAGTTGAGCTGTACGGCGGCCGCGCGCATGTCTCTCCGGTGCCCGAACGCCGCGCTTGGATGCGGCATCCGGGGGTCGGCTGATTGACCGGTCAATCTAGAGGGTAAGGCAGGCGCCAGCGGGTAAGCCTGGCGAAATGCTGCGCAGGCTCCTCCCACGCACGCGATCCGCCTTCGAGTCGCGCACACGCCTCTGGCGCGAGGCCGGTCTGGGATCCGAGATCGACACCGCCGCGGCCAGGCGCTCCAAGCGGGGAGCCGTCCTCGCCCTGATGATGATCTCCGGCGTCCTGTTCGTGTTCTCGGAGCGCAAGACGCTCTTGCCGGGCCACGGCCTGGAGGTGCGAATCGCAACCGTCGTCATGCTGGTGCTGCTCGGCTGGTCGCTTGCCCGCTCGCTGGCCCGGGGCTTCGCCCCGATGCTCTACCGCCGGCTCGAGCCCGGAACCGCGGGAACGATCGGCTTCCTGCTGCGGCTGATGACGATCGTGATCGCGACGGTGGTCGCGCTGCGGATCGCGGGACTGTAGGCGAACGCCCTCGCAGTCGGCGGCGGGTTCACCGCGGTCGTCGTCGGTCTCGCCGCCCAGCAGGTGCTGGGCAACCTCCTCGCCGGGGTGGTGCTGATCACGAACCGGCCCTTTCGAGTCGGCGAGCGAGTCAGGCTTCAGGGAGGCGTGCTGGCCGGCAGGACCGAGGGGGTGGTCGGCTCGCTCGGCCTCTTCTACACGACGCTGGTCAGTGGAGCCGACCGGATCCTGGTGCCGAACGAGCCTACAACCAGGCCTCCGCTTTTAGCCCAATGCAGCAGCCATCGTCAGCGGATCGGGAACGG
>JBKOYL010000009.1:0-7736 GCA_046725395.1 Actinomycetota bacterium
GGCGGCGCTGGTGATGGTCTCGGTGGCCGCCATCAGACGCCCACCTCCTCGCGGGACGCGTCCATCGCGGCCCGTGCGCCGAGCTCGGCGAGCTCGCGATCCTCGTCGGCCGAGGTGGCGCCGCTGACGCCGATCGCGCCGATCACCTCGTCCTCGTGCATGATCGGGACCCCGCCCTGGAGCGGGACCGCGCGGGCCAGGTGCAGGGCCGAGGGCCGGCCGCCGGAGGCCTGGTCCTCGAAGTCCTTGCTCGGCCGGCGGTAGATCGCGGCGGTGCGGGCCTTGTCAGTGGTCACCTCGACGCTGGCGACCTGGGCGGTGTCGGGACGCAGCAGGAACATCAGGGCTCCGCCGGAGTCGACCGCGGAGACGACTGGCGCGACGCCGCGCCTCTCGGCCTCGGCACCCACGGCCTCGGCCGCCAGCCTGGCACCCTCGTAGGTGAGCACCGGGATCTCCGCGGTGCTGAAGTCGGCCTCCGAACCGGTGATCGAGCAGGACTCGTCCTCGTCCGGGGTCTCGCCGCTGGTGCCGACCGCGCCGACGACCTCGCCGTCGATCTTCAGGGGGATGCCGCCCGTCAGGCAGCTGGCGCCGTGCAGCGCGAGCGCGCCCAGGCGTCCGCCCGTGACCTGCTCCTCCATCTCGCGGCTGGGACGGACGAAGATCGCCGCCGTGCGCGCCTTGTCGACGGCGACCCTGGAGCTCGCCACCTGGGCGCCCTCGGTGCGGCGCATGGCGATCAGCTCGCCGGTGTGATCGACCACGGCGATCACGACGCGATAGCCGTGCTCGTTCGCGTGCCGCTCGGCGGCGGCGATCACGGCGTCCGCGCCGGCGTTGTCGATGGTCCTGCGGGTTCTGACGGTTGAGGCCATTGGTCGGGCTCCTCTCACTCTCGGTTTGGGGCGGTCACGTTGAGGCGGGCGGCCCAGACGGCCTCGTCCGCGGTGATGAAGAGGACGTTGCCGCCGGGACCGCCGAAGGTGAAGTTGACGGCGCCGGGGAGGCTGATCTCGCCAATCAAGCCCCCGTCGGGATCGAAGACCTGGACGCCGCTGAAGGACGAGGAGTAGACGCGACCGTCGGCGTCGACCTTGATCCCGTCCGGGAAGCCGGGGTCGACGACGCAGAGGAGCCGCTCGTTGGCGAGCCGGCGCCCGTCGACTACGTCGAAGGCGACGATCTGATGCGGCCGCGCGGGGTCGTAGCTGCCCGGCTCGTGGTTCGCGCCGCTGTCGCCAACGTAGAGCACGGTCTCGTCGGGCGAGAACGCCAGGCCGTTCGGCTTGTCGAAGGAGTAGGCGACGACCGCAAGGTCGCCGCTGCGGGGGTCGAGCCGGTAGACGTGATCGCCCGTCGCAGGCTTCGGCCGGAAGCCCTGCAGGTGCCCGTAGCTCGGGTCGGTGAACCAGACGCTGCCGTCGCTGCGGACGACCACGTCGTTCGGGGAGTTGAGCGGAAGATCCCGGTAGCGGTCGGCCAGGATGGTGAGCTCGCCGGTGGAACGCTCGTAGGCGGTGATCGCGGCGTCCCGCCCGCGGCTCCCCTGCTCGCACGCCACCAGGCCGCCCTCGAGGCCGGCCGTCATGCCGTTCGCGACGTTGGCGTCCTCACGCACCACCGAGATGCGCTCGGGCTCGACGGGAAAGCGCTCGCCGTCGAGCGCGATCCGCTTCACCCTCACCACCGGCGACCCCGAGCTCGGACTCGGGGCCGGCCGGGTGGTGAAGTAGAGGGCGTCCTCATCAGGGAGGTAGACGGGGCCCTCGTGGGCGTCGGTCTCGGCCACGCGAACCAGGCGCGGCTCTGAGCGGAGCACTGCCGCAAAGCCCGCGTCATGGCTGATGA
The DNA here is from genome assembly GCA_046725395.1 of Actinomycetota bacterium. Classification (GTDB taxonomy): domain Bacteria; phylum Actinomycetota; class Thermoleophilia; order Solirubrobacterales; family 70-9; genus DASUPK01. The sequence goes on from JBKOYL010000009.1 coordinate 1,852, forward strand.
ACGCGGTCGCGTCGGCGGCTCCGGAGCCTTGCACCGTGGTGGCGTGGGCCATGCGGGGTAGTCGGTGCGGCGGCTCCCAGCGTTACGGAGCCCGCGGTCCTCGGGCCGTCGCTCCGCCTAGGAACTACACCTAGGCGGCCGCCGGGAGCTTCGCCCCGAGCTCGGTGAGCGCATGCAGGAAGATCTCGGAGAACGTGGGGAAGGGCTGGATCACGTCGTCCATCACCTCGAGCGGCACCCTGGCCCTGATCGCCACAGTCGCCTGCTGGAGCCACTCGCCGGCGTCGGGCCCGAGCGCATAGGCGCCGGTCAGCCGCTCTCCGTCGGAGACCAGGGTCATGAAGCCGGGCGTTTTGTCGTACTCGCGGGTATAGGTCGAGGTCCTGGGGACCCCGGCGAGTTGCGCGGTGGCGGTCAGCTCGCCCTCGGGCTCGCCGACTGCGGCGGCCTGCGGATCCGTGAACACGACGCGTGGAACGGCGTTGTAGTCAGCCTCGCGATCGCGGCCGGCGATGTTCGCTGCCACGATCCGCCCCTGGTACTTGCCCACGTAGGTGAGCGGCCAGACGCCGGTGACGTCGCCGATCGCCCAGACGCCGTCCGCGGCACGCATCCGGGAATCGACCTCGATCCCGCGCTTGCCCGGCTCGATCCCGACGTTCTCGAGGCCGAGGCCGTCGAGCCGGGGCCGGCGGCCGGTGGCTACCAGCAGGCGATCCCCCCGGAGCTCGGCTCCTCCAACCTCGAGCACGAAGTCGGAGCCATCCTTCCGCGCGGCTGAGACCTGATCGCCGAGGTGGAGCTCGATCCCCTCGGCCCGCAAGACCTCGCCCAGGGCGTCCCCCAGCGGCTTCGGCTCGCGGCCGAGGAGGTGGTCCACGGCCTCGACCAGCGCCACCTCGGCCCCCATCCGCCGCAGGGCCTGTCCCATCTCAACGCCGACGGGACCGCCGCCGACCACGAGCAGCCGGCGCGGCACCTCGGTGACGCCGGTCGCCTCGCGGTTCGTCCACACCCCCTCCAGCTCGCGCAGTCCGGGAACCGGCGGGATCACCGGGTCGGAGCCGGTCGAGATCACGATGTGCTCGGCCTCGTACTCCTCGCCTGCCACGGCCACCCGGCCCGGGCCCGCGATCGAGGCTTCGCCGCGCAGCAGGTCGATGCCCTCGCTCTCCATCCACTTCACCTGGCCGGCGTCGCTGTAGTCGGAGACCTGGAAGTCGCGCCAGGCGAAGGCCTGCTCGGCATCGACGCCGCCCTTCACGGCCTCGCGCGCCCCGGGCGCCTCGCGGGCGGCCTGCAGGGCCTCTCCCGGCCGCAACAGCGTCTTCGAGGGGATGCAGGCCCAGTAGGAGCACTCGCCGCCGACCAGCTCGCGCTCCGCGATCGCCACCCGCAGGCCCGCCTTCGCCAGGTGCCCGGCGCAGTGCTCCCCGGAGGGCCCCCCGCCGATGATGATCGCGTCGTAGGCGCCGCTCATTCGGCGGCTCCGTCGCTCATCCCCATCGCCTCGTCGTCGGTCATCCCCTTCGCCTTGTCGATCTCGTAGGCGGCGGTGATCAGGCCGATGTGGCTGAAGGCCTGCGGGAAGTTCCCCAGCTGCTCGTCGTTGGCGGTGTCGATCTCCTCCGCCAGCAGGCCGAGGTCGTTGGCGTAGCCCGTGAGCTGGTCGAACAGCTTCTCGGCCCGCTCGACCTCGCCGGCCTTGGCCAGGCAGGACACGAGCCAGAAGGAGCAGATCACGAAGGTGCCCTCCTCGCCGCTGAGCCCGTCCGCGTTCAGCCCCTCCTCGTTGCGATAGCGCAGGACGAGCCCATCCTCGGTCAGGTCCCGGGCGATCGCCTCGATCGTCGACCGCATCCGCTCGTCGGTGGCGGGCAGGAAGCCGAGAATCGGCATCAGCAGCTGCGCCGCATCGAGCTCGTCGGAGTCGAACGACTGGGCATAGGCCTGGCGCTTCTCGCTCCAGCCCCGCTCCAGCACGGCGTCCCGAATCTCGTCGCGCACCCGCGACCACTCCTGGACCTTGGCGTGGTCTCCCAGGGCGGGCGCCAGCTTCACGGCGCGATCCAGGGCGGTCCAGCAGAGGACCTTCGAGGAGAGATGGTGGCGGGGTTCCCCACGCATCTCCCACATACCCGCGTCCGTCTCGTGCCAACGTCGCGCGGCGGTATCGGCGAGGTCGGCGACGAAGGCCTGGATCTCGGGGTGGAGCTCGCCGAGCTGCGAGCGATAGAGGTGGAGCGAGTTGAGCAGCTCGCCGTACACGTCGAGCTGGACCTGGTCCCAGGCCCCGTTGCCGACGCGAACCGGCGACGAGTCGCGCCAGCCGCGCAGGTGGGGCAGTTCGCGCTCGGAGAGGTCGTGCTCGCCGCCGATCCCGTACATGATCTGCAGCGAGCCCTCGCCCGCTCGCCCGCCGGCCGAGCTGGTCATGAAGGAGACGAACTCCTCGGCCTCGTCCGAGCAGGCGCCGATGTAGAGGGCTTCGATCGTCAGGCTCGAGTCGCGGATCCAGGAGAAGCGGTAGTCCCAGTTGCGCTCGCCGCCGACCGTCTCCGGGAGGGAGGTGGTCGGAGCCGCCACGATCGCGCCGGTCGGGCGGTAAGTGAGCCCCTTGAGTACGCGCGAGCTGAGGCGCACCAGCTCCTTGTGGGGGCCCTCATAGATGTCGTGCTCGGCCTCCCAGGAGCGCCAGGCCTCTACCGTGTCCTCGATCCGCGCCGCGACCTGATCGGGGGAGGTGGGCTCGGGCGCCTGGGCGATCTCGACGGGCGCCCAGCGCATCGAGAAGCCGAGGTTCTCCCCCTCGCTCACCTCGAAGGTGGTGCGCATCGTCGCGTCCGTGATCTCGACCGGGACGGCGGCGCGGGCGGCGATGCGGTTGGGGCCACCGAAGGTGCGGCCGCCGCCGTCCTCCTGGCGAAAGAGCGGCTTGACGAGCCCGTACTCGGCGCGCGGTGCGAGCTCCATCTCGAGCTCGACGGCTCCCGATACGCCCTCGACCGAGCGGAGCACCTCCTGCGGCGCGCCGAAGCCGAGGTCATGCCCGCGCTGGCCCTCGGCGAATGCCATCGCGTCGCGCAGCCGAACGACGCCGCCCTCGCTCGTGAAGGTTGTCTCGATCACGAGCGTGCCCGGCAGATACCGGCGCTCGACGGTGAACTCGCCGGTCGGGCGGATCGACCAGTGCCCTGCGTCCGGATCCAGGATTCGCGAGAAGATCGCCGGGCTGTCGTAGCGGGGGAGGCAGAGCCAGTCGATCGACCCATCGTTGGTGACGAGCGCCGCCGAGTTGCAGTCGGCGAGCAGGCCGTAGTCGGCGACCGGGCGGGAGGCATCTGCCTCGGTCGAGCTGGTCTCGGGGGCGATCGCGGTCGTCTCGGGCATGCTCATCCTCCGGGTAGCGAGTCGGGCTTTCGCGGATAGTCCGCCGTCGCTGGGTGGGCGTTACAGGACCGGGCTGGCGTAACCGCGAGGTGGGCGGCTGTAACGCTCGGGCGGAGTGCGTCGACTACCACCTCAGGCCAGGCATCCATGTCCGAACCAGGCACCGATCCGAGCACAGACCAAGAGATGGCCTGCCGTGAGCTGGTGCGGGTGATCAGCGCGTATCTGGACGGCAGCCTTCCCGCCGAGGATCGGCGGCGCTTCGACGCTCATCTCGAGGAGTGCTCCTATTGCGTCAACTATCTGGATCAGATGCGGGAGACGATCGCCGCGCTCGGCTATCTGGCGGCCGACTCGATCGCTCCGGAGACGCGGCGGGAGATCGTGGAGGCGTTCGGCGAGTGGCGGGGGCGTGGGTGAGCGAGGCCGTCGCGGCGCGAACCGAGGCGATCGATCTCACGCCGGGATCCCGGTTTCCCGATCTCGATCTGCCCGACCACACCGGCAGGGAGCGGAGCCTTTCCGAGCTCTCCGACGGCGACCCGCTCGCCTTGATCACCTCGCGCGGCTGGTGGTGCCCCAAGGAGCAGCGCTACCTCCGTGAGCTCTGCCGGGTGCAGGACGAGTTCGAGGTCGCCTATTCCAAGATCGTCGTGGTGAGCGTCGACCCGCCGCGGGTTCAGTCCGCCTTCCGGGCGGGGCTCGGAGCCCGGTTCACGTTCCTCTCGGACTCGGAGCGAACCTGGCTTCAGCGGCTGGCGCTCTGCGAGGGGACGGACACGCTTCACGACCCCTACCGCCCGGCCGCGTTCACCCTGTTCCCCGATCTGACCATCCACTCGGCGTTCAACGGCTACTGGTACTGGGGCCGCGCGACGATGCAGGAGCTGCGGCTCGAGATGCGCGAGATCACCAGGCGGATCCGATCCGACTGGGAGGTGCCCGAGGCGTGAGCCCGACCCCACCCTTCGCGTACGTCCGCTTCGACGGACGGGCGCTGAGCGCCGATCCCTCCGCCCCGGGCCGCCGGCTGCGGATCGACGCGCGCTGCACGGAGGGCGAGTCGGTCGCCGGTGCCTTCGCCCACGTCTGCGCGCTCCCGGATCGGGACGCCGCTCTCCGCTACGACGAGCCCGAGGTGCAGCAGGCCCGCCGGGACGCCCTGGCTTGGTGGATTCCGATGCTGGGAGACGATCTGGTCTGCATCTCGACCTTCGCTCTCGACGCCAGCCGCTGCGCCGGGGCGGTCACGATCGCAACCGATCCCTCCCGCTTCGACGAGGACCCCTTCGCCCGCCTCTTCCGGGGGACCACCGTGCCGGTTGACTCCTTCTCCCGGGTCGCTCCGCCGCCGGGCCCGGTCATCGAGCGCTACTCGGGCGCGCCCTGGCCGGCGGGAAGCTTCGCCGGCTGACCCCCCAGGGGCCTGGGCCGGCGACCACGATCGCCGCCATCACGACCAGCAGGGGCGGGCGCCAGTGTCAGGCTGATCGGTTCACCCTCCTTGATCCCGGAGACGGCGATCGCGCCGACCATGTCCCCGGCAAGGACGAGGGCCGCGAGGCGCGCTCCGACCCCGATCGCCAAGACCAGGCCGCCGATCACCTCGATGGCGCCGATCGCATAGACGAAGGCGTCCGGCCATGGCAGTCCGTAGGTCTCGAACGAGTCGACCTCGGCCGCGTGGTTCGTGAACTTGGCGATCCCGAACCCGAGGAAGGTCAGGCCGGAGGCGATCCTGGCTATTCCGCGTGTCCGCGCCATCCGCTGGACCAGTCCCGTGGACGACTCGGGCGTTACCCCGCAGCGAGCGCTATTCCGGCTCCTCGTAGAGGCTCTCGGCCGCGAGCTGCTGGCCCTGGGCGCTCCACAGCTTGACCTCGAGGAAGAGGTCGTCCGGGAAGCCCTTGACGGCATCCACGGCGACCAGGGTGAAGCGCTCATCGGAGATCGGCGTCTGGTCGACCACCTCGGCGTCGAGCTCGGCGGTCGCCGCCTTCGCACCGCGGACCAGCGGCGTTCCCCAGACGAGGGTGACGTCGCCGCGCCGTTCGGCCTCCCCGCGCCACGTACCGATCACTTCCTCGTTCAGGTCGATCAGCCAGTCCGGGTTCTGGTCGGCGGTGACATCGGTGAAGTCGGCGCGCGGCTCGAAGTCGCCCGCCTCGCCGCCGTCACCCTCGGCCGGGCGAACGAACGAGACGAAGCCGAAGTACTCGCTCGGCTCGTCCGCGCCCTCCACCGGGGCGACCGCGGGGACGTAGACCCGCCCGCCCCAGCCCCGCTCCGGGAACCAGCTCACCTCTCCCGGCGCCCCGCCCGCCTCGGAGATGTGGGGCTCGCACGCCTTCGCGAACTCGTCGCGGAGCCGCTGCCCCCAGCGCCCGTACGGCAGCCCTTCCACGCTGGCGTCGGCGATGAAGCGGGGGATCGGGCGGCGGACCGGCGGCACGGCGGGGGACCCTAGATGATCAATCCCACGACCGCGCACGCCT
>JBKOYL010000007.1:0-19410 GCA_046725395.1 Actinomycetota bacterium
AAGAAGTGAACCACCGTTCACACCTTGTGTCAAGGCACGAACAGGCATAGGATCGCGGGCGATGGCCGCGGTGGAGGAGACCCTCGGACGAGTCTCATTGTTCTCGGGCGTGAAGCCCAGGGACCTGAAGAGGCTCGGCAGACGGATGCAGGAGCGCAACTTCAGCGAGGGCGAGACGATCACGGTCGAGGGGGAGAGAGGCCTCGGCTTCTTCGTGATCGAGGACGGTAACGCCACCGTCAGCCGCGACGGGAAGGTCCTTCGCAGCCTCGGCCCGGGCGACTTCTTCGGTGAGGTCGCCCTGATCGACAGCGGGCCGCGCTCGGCCACCGTCATCGCCAGCACGGATCTCAAGTGCCGCGGGATGACGGCCTGGGAGTTCAAGCCGTTCGTGGAGGAACACCCCGACGTCGCCTGGGCTCTGCTGCAGACGCTGGTGGGGCGCCTGCGCGAGGCCGAGTCGGCCCTGGACCTCAGCTCCTAGTCCGCAGGCGACGTCGCGCCGAGCCGCGCAAAGGTCTCGCGGGACCGCTCCCGATCCTCGCCGCCCAGAAGCCAGCCCGAGCGCGCCGCCTGGAAGGGACACTCCATCTCCTCGAACAGCGTCTTCGACTCGCGAAGCAGGCCCTCGTCACCTACCTGCAGCCCCCGCGCCCGCAGCAGGATCCCGCGGGCGTAGCGATCCTGACCGACGCGCGACTCGGCCCAGGCGATCGCATCGGTGGCGTCGTCTCGACCCGCGCGAACGAACGCCTCGGCGCGGCTGCTGGCGTAGGTCGCCGTCCACTGGCTGCCCGCCACCGGGTCCGCCCCGATCGCGACCGCCTCGTCGAACCGTCCCCGGTGCAGCTCGAGGTCGATCCCGAACATCGACACGCCGCTTCGCTGCTCGAGGTCCCTGGCGGAGAGGTTCTCGGCATGCGCCATCCAATCGTCGGCAGCCGCGATATGTCCGCGATAGCCGTAGGTCGCCGCAGTGCACGCGGCCGGCGTTGCGAAGGAGCCGAGCGGCGGGCGCCCGGCGTCGTTCCATGCCCTCCGTGAGCTCTCCCCGAGCTCGATCGCGCGGTCCCAGTTCCCCAGGAGGAAGTTGGGCATCAGCTCGCGTTGGTACTCGGCGAACTCGACCCCGCGACTGCGATCGACCTCCGCCCCCCGCCTCGCGTTCTCAAGCGCCTCCCTGAACTCGCCGACCTGCATGAGGCAGAGCACCATCATGTGCAGGGCATCCGAGATCTCGACGTCGAGCGCGTGCGAGCGTGGCGCGGCCTCGAGCAGGTCGAGCCGCTCGCGGGTGTGCTCGACGGCGGCGAGCTGGTTCCCCTGGAGCCATTCGCTGGCGGTGATCGCGTCGAGCGCGTTCTGGAGCAGCTGCCGGTCGTCCGTCCGGCGGGCGAGCTCGAGTCCCTCCCTGGCCGGGCCCGCCATCGCCTCGGGGTCCTTGCCCATCCAGGCGAGCCAGGCCTCGCCCAGCCGAAGCCGAGCGTAGGTGGCGACGTCGTCGTCGGAGGCCAGCTCGTGGCCCCGCTTCAGGATCGGGGCGAGCTCGCTGACGGGCGGGTCGCCGCTGATCCCATGCATTCGCGTTCCCATCTCGACGCAGCGCGCGTACGCGGAGGCTGCGCGGTTTCCGTCGCCGGCGCGCTCGGCCGTCTCCCCCGCCTCCCGGAAGAGGCGCATCGCGTGGTCCCCTCGCCAGGCGCGCAGCGCGACCTCCGCGGCGGAATTCAACGCTTCGTAGCGCTCGACTTCGTCCTCGGTGAGCCGCGCGGAGTCCTCGTAGAGCTGGCGGCCGCGAGCGGCGGCGCCGCGGCGGACCGCGGAGTCGGCGGCCGCCAGGAGTCCCACGCGTGCGGCGCGACGCCGCTCGTCGGTCGGATCGAGCGCCCAGGCGTGATCGAGGTGGTAGCCGATCAGCTCCGGGCCCTCGGCGAAGTTCTCCATCGCGCGCAGCGCCTCGGCAGCTCGCTCGTGGAGACGCGCGCGCTCGCGACGCGTCAGCGACTCGTACGCGACGTCGCGAATCACCTGGTGCCGGAAGACGTAGTGACCGGCCTCCGAGCCGGGCCGCTCCTCGATCAGTGCTCGGCGACGGAGATCCCAGAGTGCGTCGCCCGGTGAGCTCTCGAGCAACCTCTCGAGCGGGTCTCGGGAGAAGGTATGTCCCAGCACCGCGGCGTACTGCAGCGCCCGCTTCTCCTCCGCGGGCAGCTGGTCGATGCGGGCCGCGACCGCGGCCTGGACCGTGTCGGGAAGCGTGTCGGCGGCTCCGCCCTCTCCGATCCGGCGGGAGACCTCCTCGGTGAAGAACGGGTTGCCGCCCGCGGCGTCGGCGATGCGGGGCGCGCTGTCGCGGCGCTCCTCGGGGAGCAGCAACTCGGCCAGGCGGGTCGCGGAGTCGCGATCGAGGGGCAGCAGCTCGAGCTGGGTGTTGTTCCGCGCCGCGCGGCCGAAGTCGGGGCGTCGCTCGGCGAGCTCGGGGCGGCTGGTGCAGAGCACGACCACCGGCGTGTCGTGTAGGCCGTAGGCGACATCCTCGAGGAGCTCGAGCGTTCCCTCATCCGCCCAGTGCGCGTCATCGATGCCGATCGCGAGGGGCCGGTCGCTCGCAAGCAGGGCGACGAGCCGCCGCCACTCCCGGCTCAAGTCCTCTTCGGCCTCGCCGTCGCTCTGCCCCCGGATCGCGACGGTGAGCGAGCCGGCCACCTCGGCGGCGTCCTCCGCGCCGAGGCCTGAGAGCACGCTCGCGAGCGAAGCCTCGACCTCGTCCGCCGAGGCCGCGGTCGAGAGATCGGCCGCATCGCGGAGGATCTCGCCTAGCGCCCAGAACGCAATACCCTCGCCGTAGGGGGGACTCCTCCCGACCACGGTCCGCCAGCCCTGGGAGGCGAGTTCGCTGAAGAGCTCACCCGCCAAACGGGTCTTGCCGACGCCGGCCTCGCCGATCACGGTGAGCAGCTGGGGAAGGCGCTCACGGGCCGCGCGGCGCGCGATCAGCCGGAGCATCTCGAGATCGTCGTCGCGCCCGACGAGCGGGACGGACGAGACCTCGGTCTCATCGCAGACATCGACCGCCCGGAAGGCGGAAAGCGCGCGACCGATCCCCTTCGCCTCGACCGCTCCGTTCGGCTCGAGCTGCACCCGGCGGCAGGCCCGGGCGGTCCGCTCGCCGACGAGAACCTCACCGGGCGAGGCCGCCTGCTGCAGGCGGGCGGCGACGTTGACCGCCTCGCCGGTGACCCGCAGGTTCCCGGCCTCGGGGACGGAAAGCACCTCGCCGGTCTCGATCCCGACGCGGACCGCGAAGTTCCCGAGCTCGCCGACGCGCCGTGCCACCTCCAGGCCCGCCGCGACGGCACGATCCGCGTCGTCGCCGTGCGCCACCGGGGCGCCGAAGACGGCCATCACCGCGTCGCCGATGTATTTCTCGATCGTGCCGCCGTACTGCTCGAGCGCGCTACGGACTGTGTCGAAGAAGGGCTCGAGGCGGCTTCTGAGCTCCTCCGGATCCGACCCGGCGGCGAGCTCGGTGGAGCCGACCAGATCGGCGAACAGCATCGTCGCGATCTTCCTCTCTCCTCCCAAGCTGCTCATGGGTTGAAGATAACGACGACCTGCGCGGCTCCGGCATCTGCCGGGTCGCGCTTTCGCGTGCCCTGCTCAAGGCGCCGCCCGCTCAGCCAGGCGGGCGACGCCAATCACCCCCCTGTGCGGGCCCTCAGGCCGTTTGCGGCTGCGGGTCCGGGCGCACGATCACCGTGTCGGCCACCTCGACCTCGTCGGCCGGCATGTCCACGCGCCTGGCGTGCTCCCTCACCTTGTCGATGTCCGTCGCCTGGTAGATGCAGATCGTCCCCAGCGTGCCGCCCTCCTCCTTGATGACGTAGCTGCGGATCCAGGCGATGTCGTCCGGGAAGTCGCTCGCCGCCACTTCCTTGGACCGCTCGGCAGTCTTGTCGAGGTCGGCCGCCGACTCCCAGGCCCTCTCCCGACGGATCGCGTAGGTGTTCATCTCTCCTCCCCAATTGATCGTGAACGGGACTTCGGCCAGTCCTACCAGGTGCTAATCCGTTACGCCTCCCCGGGGCTGATGCCGGAGAAGCGGCGGAGATAGCATCGCCCGGCTGAGATGGCTGACCCTACGACGACCATGGACCCCTGGATGACGGCCGTCTAATGGCGAAGATCAAGGTCTTGAACCCGATCGTCGAGCTCGACGGCGACGAGATGACCCGGATCCTCTGGGCCTTCATCAAGGACAAGCTGATCCTGCCGTACCTCGACGTCCAACTCGAGTACTTCGATCTGTCCATCCAATCTCGGGATGAGACCGAGGACCAGATCACGGTCGACGCGGCCAATGCGATCAAGGAGCACGGCGTCGGCGTCAAGTGCGCGACGATCACCCCGGACGAGGCGCGGGTCGAGGAGTTCGGCCTCAAGGAGATGTACCGCTCGCCGAACGGGACCATCCGGAACATCCTCGGCGGAGTGATCTTCCGCGAGCCGATCGTGATCTCCAACGTGCCGCGCCTGGTCCCGGGGTGGACCAAGCCGATCGTGATCGGCCGTCACGCCTTCGGCGACCAGTACCGGGCGACCGATCTCGTCGTCCCCGGGGCGGGGGAGCTGACCCTGACCTACACGCCGAGGGACGGCAGCGAGCCGATGGAGCTCGACGTCTACGACTTTCCCGGCGGCGGCGTGGCGCTGGCGATGTACAACCTCGACGACTCGATCCGCGACTTCGCCCGGGCCTCGTTCCGTTACGGCCTGGACCGCGGGTACCCGGTCTACATGTCGACCAAGAACACGATCCTGAAGCGCTACGACGGCCGATTCAAGGACCTCTTCCAGGAGGTCTACGAATCGGAGTTCAAGGACGAGTTCGAGGCAAACGGACTGACCTACGAGCACCGCCTGATCGACGACATGGTCGCCGCCGCGCTCAAGTGGGAGGGCGGTTATGTCTGGGCCTGCAAGAACTACGACGGCGACGTGCAGTCGGACACCGTCGCCCAGGGCTTCGGCTCCCTCGGCCTGATGACCAGCGTGCTGATGACCGCCGACGGCAAGACCGTGGAAGCCGAGGCCGCGCACGGGACCGTCACCCGCCACTTCCGCCAGCACCAGCAGGGCAAGGCCACCTCCACGAACCCGATCGCCTCGATCTTTGCCTGGACTCGTGGCCTCGCGGCTCGGGGTCGCATGGACGAGACGCCGGAGGTGAGCGAGTTCGCGCAGACGCTCGAGCGCGTCTGCATCCAGACGGTGGAGAGCGGCAAGATGACCAAGGACCTCGCGCTGCTGATCGGCCCCGACCAGGCGTTCCTCACGACCGAGGAGTTCCTCGCTTCCATCGACGAGAACTTGACGTCCGCGATGGGCTAGCGCCTGCGCGACGCGTTTTCGGGATATAGGCCCGAAAACGCGTCGGGAACGCGGTTCAGGTTGCGATGGCGAGCAACCGGCAGATCCGATCCGCCACGACCGCCGGGCGTCGCGTGACGTCCCACCAGGTGAACCGGACCACGCGGAACCCCGCAACCGCCAGCCGGCCGTCACGGTCGCGATCCGACTGGAAGGCTCGCGTGGTCAGGTGGGCCCCCCGGCCGTCCACCTCAACCACAAGGCGGGCCTCCGGCCAGAGAAAGTCCACGACGTAATCGAGCAGCGGCACGTTTACTTCCGGCTGGGGAACGTGCCGGCTGCGACAAAGGGCGAGGAAAGCCTCCTCGAAGTCATTCCGAGTGGCGGTTGTGCCGACGGCGTGCTCCGACAAGACCCCGGCAAGGATGCCGGCGCCGGCACGGCCGGCGTGGGCATCAGCGATCGCGACGAGTTCGTGTTCGCTGCAGAGCTTGAGCCGCTCCGCCTCGTCCATCGCACGCTCGAGCTGCCTCCGAGCGAGCACAGTCGCCAGGTCGAGGATGGTCCGGGCGGGCGTGGTCACCGGGACCCGATCCTTGGTGGTCGTTTCTGCCGCGGCCAGGGTTGGCACGCGATGTAGGACCAATTCCTGCCGTCGCCGGCCGCCGCGAGGGCGGGGAATCGTGATGTCGACTGGCTCCGAACCCGCCTGCCTTCGTTGCCGAAGTTGCCAGAGCTGCGCAGCAGCTTGATGGCTCAAGACCGCGTCGGAACCCCCGGCGAGCACAGCCGCCATCCAGTGGCCGTGCAAGCTCAATCGCGGGTGCCCAACTGCGTACACCCCGCGATGAACGGGATGAAGCCATCCGGCTCGCACACGCGTCCTCACCTGGTCGTCGGAAAAGCCGAGTGAATAGAGTTGCCGCAGTGTCAGGACGCCGTGCTGACGTGCAGACAGCCGCGCGAGCCGGTCGCGGGACTGCTCGACGTGTTTTCCGGACATATCACCGATAAAGCGTCGAGCAGCTGGAAATACCCCCACAGGAGGCTTCAGAAGTGAGCGATTCTCCCGTCAACGTCACAGTCACCGGCGCCGCCGGCCAGATCGGCTACGCGATCCTCTTCCGGATCGCGGCCGGGGAGATGCTCGGATCCGACACCGAGGTGAAGCTGCGCCTGCTGGAGATCCCCGACGCGATCGAGGCCACCGAGGGAACCGCGATGGAGCTCGACGACTGCGCCTTCCCCCTGCTCCGCGGGATCGACATCTCGGATGACCCCAACGAAGCCTTCGACGGCTCCAACATCGCGCTGCTCATCGGCGCCCGCCCGCGCTCGAAGGGGATGGAGCGCTCCGATCTGCTCGAGGCGAACGGGGGCATCTTCAAGCCTCAGGGTGAGGCCCTCAACGAGCGGGCGGCCGACGACGTCAAGGTCCTGGTGGTGGGCAACCCGGCCAACACCAACTGCCTGATCGCGATGTCGCACGCCCCGGACATCCCCAACGAGCGCTTCATGTCGATGATGCGCCTCGACCACAACCGCGCCATCGCCCAGCTCGCCAACAAGCTGGAGCGCCCTGTCACCGACATCAAGCGGATGACGATCTGGGGCAACCACTCCCCGACCCAGTACCCGGACCTGGTCAACTGCCTGGTCGACGGCAGCCCGGCCTGGCCGCAGGTCGACGACGAGGCCTGGATCGCCGACGAGTTCATCCCCACGGTCGGCAAGCGCGGCGCCGCGGTCATCGAGGCGCGCGGGGCCTCAAGCGCCGCCTCGGCGGCGAACGCCGCGATCGATCACATGCGCGACTGGGTCCTTGGCACCCCCGACGGGGACTGGGTCTCGATGGCCGTCCGCTCCGACGGCTCCTACGGCGTGGACGAGGGGCTGATCTCCGGGGCGCCCTGCGAGTGCTCGGGCGGCGAGTGGAAGCTCGTGGAGGGCCTCGAGATCAACGATTTCTCGCGCGAGCGGATCGACAACACGGTCGCCGAGCTCAAGGAGGAGAGAGATGCCGTCAGGAGCCTCGGCCTCATCTAGGGACCCCTTCACCGTAAACGGGTTGCCCCTTCGGGCACCCTCGCATGACGGCCTGATCTAGCCGGGGTGGTAACCCCGGCCCATGCGCTTGATGCGCCCGTCCTTCTCGAGGTCTGGCAGGACGCGGTACAGGTAGTTGGGGTGGTTGAGCTTCATCTTGCGGCCGAGCTCCGAGACGGTGATCCCTGGGTTCTGGCCGATGATCCTCACGGCCTGATTGGCCCGGGTCGAGCCGCGACGGCGTCGCTGTCCGGCGCCGCGGGGCCGGCCCGGCCCGCGCCTCGCGCTCTTGCCGAGCCCCGCGAGAGCGGCCTCGACCTGCTTGCGCTCCTCGTCGAGCTCGCGCAGCCGGCGCTCCAGTAGCGTCCTGGCCTGATCGACAGTGTTGGAGACCCTTGGCATTCTCAGTAAGTCCTTTCTACCCGAGTGACAGTTACACGACAGTAACGGTTAGCGTGAGTGACAGTGAATGGTGAGCGTCAGGTCGTGGTGATCGCCCGGGTGCTGCTCCCGGCCGGTCGTGACCGCCTGGCCGAGCGCTTCGAGCTGCGAGAGGGCGGCCATGACGCGACCCGCGCCGGCCTGCTCGAGATGGCTCCGGGGGCGAGCGCGCTGGTGGCGGATCCAAGCGTGCAGGTCGAAGACGAGCTCCTCGATGCCTGTGGGGATCGGCTGAAGGTGGTCGCGAACTTCGCGGTCGGCTATGACAACGTCGACCTCGACGCCTGCCGGGAGCGCGGGGTGGCGGTCACCAACACTCCCGACGTCCTCACCGAGGCCACGGCCGAGCTCGCGCTGGCCCTGACGTTGGCCGCCGGCAGGCGGATGAGCGATGCCGAGCGCGACCTCCGGGCCGGCGGCTGGCGCGGCTGGGACCCGGCCGCCTATCTGGGGATTGAGATCTGGGGATCGACCGTAGGAGTGATCGGCATGGGCCGGATCGGTCACCGCTACGCCAGGCTGGCTCATGGCGTCGGCGCCGAGATCGTCTACGCCGGGCCCTCCGCAAAGCCCGAGGCTGAGGCCGAGCTTGGCGCCCGCCGGCTCAAGTTCGACGACCTGCTCGAGGCGGCCGACGTCGTCAGCGTCCACGCCCCTGCGACCCCCGAGACCCGCGGCCTGATCGCGACGCGCGAGCTCGAGCTGATCGGCCCGAAGGGCGTCCTGATCAACACCTCGCGAGGGCCTCTCGTCGACTCGGAGGCGGTCGCCGCGGCACTCGAGAGCGGCGCGCTCGGGGCGGCCGGCCTCGATGTCTACGAGAACGAGCCGAAGGTCTCGCCGCGGCTGCTCCAGGCCCCGCGCTGCGTGCTGCTGCCGCACATCGGCTCGGCGACCGTGAGCTCGCGCGACGGGATGGCGAACGCCGTCGCCGACAACGTGATCGCGGTCCTGGACGGTCGCGAGCCGCCCTGCCGCGTTGCCTAGCGCGAGACCTTGGGCTCGCCGCCGCTCGGCTTCCGGCGACGCGGCAGCGTCTTGAAAACCACGTCCCAGAGCGGGGAGGAGACGCCGAAGCCGAAGCGGTGGTCCTGGAAGTGGTGGCGCATGTGCTGCTCGCGGATCCGCTTGCCGAGCTTCGTCTTGGGCGTGTGGTGATGGACGTGGTAGTGGGTGTAGTCGTAGCCGAGGTACCCGAAGATGAATCCGGCGAAGGCGGGGAAGGCCTCGGGGGTCCCGAAGATCAGCACGTAGAGACCGAGGAAGAGCGCCGCGAGCGGGACGCTGACCGCCGGCGGCATCACCAGCCGCATTGCGTCGTTCGGATGGTCGTGGTGGACGCCGTGGATGATGAAGTGGAGGCGGTCGCCGCCGCGGAACTTCGGCTCCCAGTGGAAGAGCAGGCGGTGGAGCCAGTATTCGGTCAGCGTCCAGATCGCGCTGCCCGCCAGGAAGAGCAGGGCGGCGAGGCCGACCCCGAGACCGCGATCGATCCCCAGCCAGACGCCGCCCACGACCACCGGCACGAAGATGATCGCCGGGACCGCGGGGTGGACGCGCGAGAAGAAGTCGAGAAATCGGCTCTCGAACATCGGCGGGGACGCCGAGAGCTGCGCTGTCCGCTCATGTGACATCGGCGCTGATCTTAGCGAGCGCGATTCTGCCGGCCGGCTTTCCGGTCTGAGCGGAAGTCGTGATCAACCGGTGAAAAAAGAAGAGCGCCATTTGCGGAAACGCGCCTGACGGGCGGCGGCGCAAATGGCATGATCGAGCCAAGTCACGGGCCTGACTCACCCGGACGGAAGCAGTGGCGTCAGACGACCCGGCGGCTGTTCTACCGCCGGCAAACGAAGAGAGGATGGGGTGACTTGGCTGAAGGTCGAGCGCGTAATGCTGCGGTGACATGCGAGGACTGCTTCTTCCGCCGCCGCGGTCTCTGCGCCCTCGGTCTCGACTCGCCCTGCCCCACCTTCCGGCCCGACACTCCCGAGGGCCTGGTCCCGCCGCGCCAGCCGGCACTGCTGGTGCGAGACCGCGGCGAGCGTGAGAACGCGCACGCGGTCATCCAGGCGGCGTAGGGAGCGACCAAACCCGGTTATCTTCCCCGCGGGGCGATGGGGCCATCGTGAAGATCACCGTGCTCGGCAAGTCTCCCTCGTGGCAAGACGCCGGAGGGGCGTGTAGTGGGTATCTGATCGAGACCGAAGAAACGAAGGTCCTGCTCGACTGCGGGAACGGGGTCTTCGGCAAGCTCCGCGAGCGGGTCGACTACACGGAGATCGACGGCGTCCTGATCTCGCACCTGCACGCCGACCACTTCCTCGACCTGGTCCCCTACTCATACGCGCTGATCTACGCGCCCAAGCAGCAGCCCGTCCCTGTGCACATCTGGGAGGGGACCGAGCAGCCGGCCCGCCCGCGGCTGATTGCGCCGCCCGGCGCCGTCGAGACCTTCCGGCGCGTCGTCGGCGCCTGGGGCAACAGCGACCTGATCGAGAGCGCCTTCCGGATCGAGGAGTACGACCCCGGTGATCGCGTGGAGGTCGGAGACATCTGGGCCAGCTTCCACCCGGTCCCGCATTTCGTCCAGACCTTCGCCGTGCGCATCGGCTCCGAGGGCGGCGGCGAGATCGTCTACAGCGCCGACACGCGCCCGGGCAGGGAGATCGTCGACGTGGCCCGCGATGCCGATGTGCTGATCATCGAGGCAACCCTGCCCCGTCCCGAGCGGACCGGCATACGCGGTCACCTCACGCCGGAGGAGGCCGGCGCGCACGCCCGCGAGGCGCGGGCCAAGCGGGTGGTGATCACCCACATTTCCGACGAGCTCGGCGACGAATGGGCCCAGGACGAGGCCGAGCGCGGCTTCGGCGGCCCAGTCGAGATCGCGCGAGAGGGCGCGATCTACGAGGTCTGAGACCGCGAACCTCACGGAAGCCTCCTGCAGGGCGTAATGCGGACGTTCAAGGAGGCGACGCCGTCTAGCTACCCTGTCGGTCGATGACGAGGCAGCGCGACCCCTTCGCCGACTTCGCTCGCATGCGCCGGGAGATGGATGAGCTGCTCGGCGACTTCTGGGATCAGGCCGGCTACCGCCAGCGCCGTCCGGTTGCCGCGTTCGTCCCGCGCGTGGACGTCTACTACTGCGGCGAGGACGCTCCCGAGAAGGCGATCGTCAAGGTCGAGCTCCCGGGAATCGAGCTCGACGCCGTCAACCTCGAGGTGCGTGGCCGCACCCTGGTGATCAGCGGCGAGCGGCCGGTCCGCGAGACCGAGGGTCGCACCTACCAGCAGGTCGAGCTGCCCTCGGGGCCCTTTCGGCGTGTTGTGGAGCTCTCCGTCGACGTGAACGCCGACGATGCGCAGGCCACCTACGAGGACGGGATCCTTCGCGTCGCGCTGCCGACGCGGGTCCCGCAGGGCGCGCGGCAGGTTCCGATCGAGCGGCCCGCGGAGTAGAGGGCCGGCCCACGGGGAAGGGGCACTGAGAATGGCGGAGGTCGAGACCCCCCAGCTCGAGGTGGTGGAGATCCCCGAGGTCGAGGAGGCGGCCCGCCGCACGGAGCCGCTGCCGGACGCCCTGCCGATCCTGCCGCTGCGCGAGACCGTCACCTACCCAGACACGCTGACGCCGCTCGCGGTCGGCCAGGAGCGGTCGATCAAGCTCGTCAACGACGTGCTCTCGGGGAACCGGATGCTGGCGATGGTCGCCTCCAAGGACCCGGAGAACGACACGCCGGGCCCGGACGATCTCTACGGCGTCGGCGTCGCGGGGACCGTCGCGCGCATGATGAAGGTGCCCGACGGGACCCTCCGCATCCTGGTCCAGGGTTCGGAGCGGATCCGGATCGTCGACTACGTCACTGAGCAGCCCTACCTGGTGGCCCGCATCGAGGCGATGCCGGACGTGATCGAGGAGTCCACCGAGCTCGAGGCGCTGACACGCAACGTCCAGAGCACGTTCAGCGAGATCATCGAGGCGATCCCCTACCTCCCGGAGGAGCTCCAGCTCGCGGTCGCCAACCTCGACGACCCGTCGGCGCTCGGCCACCTGATCGCCGGGGCGCTCCGTATCTCGACCGAGGAGAAGCAGGAGCTGCTCGAGACCGTGGACGTGACCCGGCGCCTGCGCCGCCTCTCCGAGATCCTCACCCGCGAGCTGGAGGTCGTCCAGCTCGGCTCGAAGATCCAGTCGCAGGTCCAGTCGGAGATCGACAAGGGACAGCGCGAGTTCTTCCTGCGGCAGCAGCTCAAGGCGATCCAGGAGGAGCTCGGCGAGGGAGACGAGCAGCAGGCAGAGATCAACGAGCTCCGCGAGCGCCTCGAGCAGGCCGGTCTGCCCGAGGATGCCCAGAAGGCGGCGGAGCGCGAGCTCTCCCGGCTGGAGAAGCTGCCGCCGGTCGCCGCTGAGTACGGGGTGATCCGGACCTACCTCGAATGGCTGGTCGACCTGCCGTGGTCGAAGCTGACCGAGGACAACCTCGACATCGGCCACGCTCGCGACGTCCTGGACGAGGACCACTACGACCTCGAGGAGGTCAAGGACCGGATCCTCGAGTACCTCGCGGTCCGCAAGCTGAACCCCGAGTCCCCCGGCCCGATCCTCTGCTTCGTCGGGCCTCCGGGAGTCGGCAAGACGAGCCTGGGCCGCTCGATCGCCCGCGCCCTGGGGCGCGAGTTCGAGCGCATCTCGGTCGGCGGCGTCCGCGACGAGGCGGAGATCCGCGGCCACCGCCGCACCTACATCGGGGCCCTGCCCGGCACCATCATCCGGGCGCTGCGCGACGCGGGCACCAGGAACCCCGTCTTCATGATCGACGAGATCGACAAGATGGGCGCCGACTTCCGCGGCGATCCCTCGAGCGCGATGCTCGAGGTGCTCGACCCGGCGCAGAACTCCACCTTCCGTGACCATTACCTCGACCTGCCGTTCGACCTCTCCGACGTCCTGTTCATCGCCACGGCGAACATCCTCGACACCGTCCCGCCGGCGCTGCAGGACCGCATGGAGGTGATCCAGCTCGCCGGCTACACGGTCGAGGAGAAGCTCCACATCGCCAAGCGCTACCTGGTGCCGCGCCAGCTCGAGGCGAACGGCCTGAAGGCCTCGCAGATCGAGATCGCCGATCCGGCGATCTCCGCGGTGATCGACGAGTACACGCGCGAGGCCGGCGTCCGCAACCTGGAGCGCCAGATCGGCACGATCTGCCGCAAGGTCGCCCGGCAGGTCGCCGAGGGCACTGCCGAGGGCAAGGTGAGGATCTCGGCCAAGCGGGCCCGCGAGCTGCTCGGCAAGCGCCGCTTCTTCGCCGAGCAGCGCCGGCGCACCAAGGACCCGGGTGTCGCCACGGGGCTCGCCTGGACCCCGGTGGGCGGCGAGGTGCTGTTCGTCGAGGCGACCGCCGTGCCGGGATCGGGCAACCTGACGATCACCGGCCAGCTCGGCGAGGTGATGAAGGAGTCGGCCCAGGCGGCGCTCTCCTGGGTCCGCGCCAACGCCAAGGGCCTCGCGCCGGACCTCGCCGACGACTGGTTCGCCAACCACGACATCCACGTCCACGTCCCGGCCGGGGCGGTGCCCAAGGACGGCCCCTCGGCGGGCATCGCGATGGCTACCGCGCTCGCCTCCCTGATCAGCAACCGCCCGGTTCGCAACGACGTGGCGATGACCGGCGAGGTCACCCTGACGGGCCAGGTGCTGCCGATCGGGGGACTCAAGGAGAAGTCACTGGCGGCCCAGCGGGCCGGCATCAAGCAGGTGATCGTGCCCGATCGCAACGAGGGCGACGTCGCCGAGATCTCCGAGCAGGAGCGCGAGGGCTTGGAGTTCGTCTACGCGGACGACATCGGCGGGGTGCTGAAGACCGCGCTGGAGCCCGATGGGAAGGCGCCCGCCGGCCGAGGCGCTCGCAGCTAGCGAGCCCGCATACGGGGTAACCTCCCCCTGCACCCTGGAAACGAGCTGAGGAGACCCATGGGGGCACAAAGCAGAAGCGCGAGAGCCGGAGAGGCTGCCCGGTCGGTCGCGTCCAACCCGTATGTGCGCCGGCTCATCGAGGACGAGGAGCTGCGCGAGAACATCCGTGTCGCCTTCGAGGCGGCGAAGGGCGCCTACGCCCGGATGTCCAACGGGAAGGGCCCCGCCAAGGCGCTGATGGACGACAAGAAGGTGCAGCGCGATCTGCGCACGGCTGCCGAGTCGCTTCGGGATGCCTCACAGCAGCTGCGCGGCCGGAGGACTGGCCGCCGCTTCGGCCTTGGCAAGGCCCTGCTGTTGGCCATCCTCGGCGCGGCGCTGGTCCTGATCCTGTCGGAGGACGCGCGCAAGATGGTGCTCGACAAGCTGTTCGGCGCGGAGGAGGAGTTCGAGTACACCTCGACCACCACCCCGGCCGCGGATACCGAGACCGTCCCGAGCGCCTGAGCCCGGCGCATCACCGGCTTTGATCGAGAGCGCCCCGCGGGGCGCTCTCGACGTTTGAGTAGGCTCGGACCGTGGCGAGCGTTCACGTTCTCCTGCCGGCCCAGCGCTACGTCTTCGCGGTCTCCAACGGCGAGGCGGAGGCGGCGACGATCGACAGCTCCGCGGAGGGCTTCCGGCGTTACAAGTCGCTCCAGGAGGGAGGGAGAACCGCGGGAATGGTCGCGTTTCCGAACACGCTCCTGATCCGCGGCGAGCGCGACTACCTGGTCGATCCGGGCCTGATCATGCAGGGCGCGCCGGTGATCGGAGCGATGCAGGACCTGGGTGTGGATCCCAACGACGTCAGGGACGTGATCCTCACCCACCTCCACTTCGACCATGCCGAGGGGCTCGCGGGCTGGCCGATGCGCCGGACCTACGTCCACCGGATCGAGACCGAGGCGCCCTACGCCCAGCTCGTCTCCGGGGTGATGGAGATGGCGGACCTCCAGATCCTGGATGGTGAGGAGGGAGAGATCGAGCCGGGGCTGCGCTGGATCCTCACCCCCGGCCATTGCGACGGGCTGATCTCCCTGCTGGTGGACACCGACGACGGCCTGGTCGTGATCGCCTCGGATTGCGTCGGGCCGCTGCCGGAGTACTTCGAGCGGATGGAGCTGCCCGAGGACTTCGGTCCCGAGCGCGAGGAGCTGCTGCGCCAGTGGCAGCGCATCCGAGAGCTCGATCCGGCGATGGTGATTCCGGGCCATAACCCGCCCGTCGAGCTGCGGTAGGCGCGGCCCGCAAGCTGTCCAGCCAGCCAAGGCCGTAGAGTTCCGGCCGTGGAGGCGACGAAGACAAGGGAGCTGAGCGGGGAGAAGGCGCAGCGGATCGTCGAGGCGATGCGCTCGAGCGTCGCCCGCCGCGGGATCTCCGGCTCGACCTTCGAGCACGTCGCCCGTGAGGCGGGCGTCAGCCGGGGCCTGCTCCACTACTACTTCGGCACCAAGGAGGCACTTCTGGTCGAGGTGGTGCGCCGGGATACCGAGCACCGCATCGCCAGGCTCGACGAGCCCCTCGCCAACGCCGGCTCGGTGGATGAGCTGCTGGGGATCCTGGTCGCCGACCTCGAGGACTCGATCCAGAACGAGCCCGGCTTCTGGGTGCTGCTCTTCGATCTCTTCACAGCCGGCCGGCGCAACCCGGAGATCCAGCGCGAGGTCGCCGAGCTCTTCAACCGGACTCGCGCCCACGTCGCCGACATCCTTCGCGCCAAGCAGGCGGAGGGAGTGATCGCTCCGCGCTTCGACGTCCACGCCGTCGTCGCCTTCCTCTTCGCGCTCGCCGATGGGATCGCGCTGCAGCTGCTCTCGGACCCGGAGCGAGATCACAAGGATGTGATCGCCACCAGCACCGAAGCGGCGCGCCACATTCTCGCTGGCTGAGCCGGCGCATCTCTGCGTCCTCGCCCGATCGTCTCGCTCACGCACGTTTCTAGTGCGCTCGCTTCGCCGATCGGGCTGCGTCCTTGATCTGCGCCGTCTCAGGACAGCGAGTGCGAGACATCACAGAAACTGGCTAGCCAGCCAAAGTAGCCTCGAGAGGGTTGATGCGCGCGTTCATGGTCAGGTTGTCCGGGTTCCTCACCCGCCGCCGCTGGTGGGTCCTGGGCGCCTGGCTGGTCACCGTCGTGGTTGCCGCGCCGCTCGCGGCGAAGCAGACCGAGCACCTGAGCGGCGGCGGCTTCGACGTCCCCGGCAGTCAGTCCCAGGCCGTCGAGACCGCGCTGACCCAGCGGTTCGCTGCGAGTCAGGCCGGGCGAATCGCCGTCGTACTCCAGCCCTCGGCCGGCATCACCTCAGAACAGGCGGTCGGTGCCGCCCGCCGCCTCCAGTCGCAGGTCGCGGCCGCCGACGACGGCGCCGCGATCTCGGCGCAGGCGGCCCGCCGGGCCCAGGCCGGGCTCGCCTCGGGCAAGCCGGTGATCGTCCCCGTGCGGAGCCAGGGCAGCGCCGATGAGCTCGTCAACACCGCCGGCAACCTGCGAGACGAGCTTTCGCCGGGTGACGAGATAGGCGGCGTCACGCCGTACGTCGTGGGACAGCCGGCGATGTGGGCGGCGCTCTCGGAGGTCTCGAAGGAGGATCTGGAGACGGCGGAGGCGCAGGGCTTCCCGATCGTGGCCCTGATCCTGATCGCGGTCTTCGGCTCACTGGCTGCCGCCTCCCTGCCGCTGGCCCTCGGCGCGGGCGCCGTGACGGTCACCGGGGCGGTCATCTACCTGCTCTCCCAGCAGATGGAGATGTCGGTGTTCGTCACCAACATGGCCTCGATGCTGGGGATCGGGGTCGCCGTTGACTATTCCCTCTTCATCCTGGCGCGCTTCAGGGAATCGGTCCGAGCCGGCAAGGGCGCGGCGGAGGCGCGGGCGGAAGCGCTCGCCACCTCCGGGGTGGCGGTCACCTTCTCCGGGCTGGCCGTGATCATCTCGCTCGCCGGGCTGTGGATGGTCCACAACCAGGCGCTTCGCTCGATGGCGCTCGGCGCGATGATCGTGGTGGCGATCGCGATCCTGGTGGCGACCACCCTGTTGCCCGCGCTGATCCGGATCCTCGGTTACCGCGTGGAGGCCGGGGGCATCGCCTGGAAGGTGCTGCGAGGGGGGCGCGCGCTGTGGCGGAGGCGTCGCCGGCCCGGGTCGACCAGGCCCGGTCGAGAGACCTTCTGGCAGCGGTGGACCTTCGCCGTGATGCGCAGGCCCGTCGTCTCGGTCATTGCCGTCACGGCCCTTCTGCTGACGATGGCGATCCCGGTGCTCAGCATCGAGACTGGCAACGGCGCGATCAAGCAGTTCGATCCGGGCAACGACGCGCGGGTCGGCACCGAGCTCGCAGCGAGGATCAGCGGTGGCGGCGCGGATCCGGTAAAGGTCGTCGCCACCTTTGCTCAGGGCGGCGCGGGGGATCCCGCCAACGCGAAGGCGCTACGCGGCTTCTCGGCGCGCGCAGCGGCGGATCCGGAGGTCGAGGCGGTGTCCGCGCCGATCACTAGGGGGGACCAGGCCCTGATCGACGTCGGCACCGAGGCGCAGGCCGCCGAGTCCCAGGAGTCGCTCGAGCTCGTCAACCGCCTGCGGGATGAGATCGTCCCGGCGTCTGCCCTGCCGACCGTCGCCACGGTCGACGTTGGGGGTGAGCCGGCGCGGGTGATCGACGCCCGCGACCAGATCAACGGCTCGATGTGGCGGATCATCGTCTTCGTCCTCGCCTTCTCGTTCGTGGTCCTGATGGTGATGCTGCGCTCGATCGTCCTGCCGCTGAAGGCCGTGCTGATGAACCTGCTCTCGATCGGTGCGGCCTACGGAGTGCTGATCGCCGTCTTCCAGTGGGGCTGGCTGGACGGCTTCGCCGGCTTCCACAAGCTCGGCGCACTCGACACGCTGACCCCGCCCCTGGTCCTTGCCGTCGTCTTCGGCCTCTCGATGGACTACGAGGTCTTCCTGCTCTCCCGGATCAAGGAGCGCTACGACGCAAGCATCAACGGCGACCACAAAGACCGTCGCCTGATCAACAAGCGCGCGGTCGCCGAGGGACTCGCCTCGAGCGCCTCCGTGATCACCTCCGCGGCCTTGATCATGGTCTGCGTCTTCTCGGTCTTCGTGCTGACCGGCGTCCCCTCGATCAAGCAGCTCGGCCTCGGCAACGCCGTTGCGATCGCGATCGATGCGACGCTCGTCCGCCTGATCCTGGTGCCGGCGGCGATGGAGCTGCTCGGCGAGTGGAACTGGTGGCTGCCGCGGTGGCTCGACCGGCTGCTTCCGCACGTCGGCCTCGAGGGCGGCGCGCCGGAGCCCGACAAGACCAGGGCGCCTGCCGAGCCCGCCCGCGCCTAGGGCTGCGGCGGATGATCCGAGAACGATCCCGGGACCTGAGCTGGATCGGCGCGGCGGGCGCCTGTACAGTCGCCGCGATGGGTTTGTTCAGGCGTAAGGACGAACGGGCGATCCCCGAGCCCGGATCGCCCGAGTTCGAGGCGGCGGTTCAGGGCTCGGCCCTCCCCGACTCGCAGAGCGTCTCGATGGGGGAGGAGGGCTGGACGAGCCCGGGCGGGACGATCGACCTGCGGGGGACGGGCAAGCGCGAGGAGATCGCGGAGGTGCTTCGGGAGCACGGCATCGATCCCGAGCAGAAGGGTCAGACGATCGACGCCTCCAAGGTCCCCGGTCTGCGAGAGGCGCTGCTCGGCGTGCTCGTCAGGGGTGTGCCGAACTCCGGCGGGTTCGGCGGCGGGATCCCGGCGAAGAAGAAGGTCCCGCCCGACGAATAGCTCTTTTTCGCAGGCGACGCCGCCTTAGAGGCATCGATAGCCACTGATACCGTCGGCCGGTGAGGGTTCAGGGGAGAGGAGGACGGGGGGCCGCCACGCTCGCTTTCGTTGC
The DNA here is from genome assembly GCA_046725395.1 of Actinomycetota bacterium. Taxonomy (GTDB): domain Bacteria; phylum Actinomycetota; class Thermoleophilia; order Solirubrobacterales; family 70-9; genus DASUPK01. The sequence goes on from JBKOYL010000007.1 coordinate 18,699, forward strand.
CTTGCTCTCCGCACCGGCTGCCCACGCCGCCGACCGGGCGGCCCAGGCCTCACGCTCGCCCATCCCGGCCAGCGCTGCGTGGAAGCGCTACGTGATCGATCCCGGCGAGTTCGTCTACCCGAAAGCGGTGTACGTGATCGGGCCGGCGGAGAGGGTCCAGAACCCCGCGGGGTTGAAGACCCCGGGTGGCGGGGCGACCACGATCGTCTCGGCGGACGTGAATTCGAGCGGCGTGGGCGTCCCGGCGCTCATCCTCGACCTTGGGGTGAACGTCGGCGGGTTCGTCGAGGTCGGCGTCACGGCGTCGGACGGAGCGCCGATCAGGCTCGGCTACGCGGAGCTGTTCGACTACATCACTCCGAGGGGGGACACCGAGCTGCCGAGCTTCTCATTCGGTGTAAGCGACGACCCGGACAGCCGAACCGACGCGTTCCAGGTCACGTCGCCGGTCCAGTTCCGCTCCTCCGGCATCCGCGGGGCACAGCGCTTCATCGCCCTCCAGCTCGAGGGGCCCGGCATGGCCACGATCGACTACGTCCGCGTGCGGACCGGGCACCTCCGTCCGGGCCCGCGTCAATACAGCGGCTACTTCCTCTCCAGCGACAGGCTGCTCAACCGGGTCTGGTACGCCAGCGCCTACACCTTCGCCGCGGACTCGTTCAGTGACCTGCGTCCCGGCTACGAGTTCAGCCGACCCGTCGTGAGCGACGGG